>JAICQQ010000297.1 GCA_025937785.1 Polyangiaceae bacterium | reverse complement strand
TATGAAGCAGAAAGGACTTCGGTCCAACGCCCGAGAAGGGCGGTGTTGTACGAAACTGTCAACACGCTGTAGTATATTCAGTCATCGAGTTACGCGGCTGTTGGCTTCCATGGTCGCCAAGCGCCAGCGCTCCCAGTCGCAATTCGCTTTCTCGTGACTGGCGTAGATGTAGACCCCTTTCGGGACACGCGTTCGGTAGTCCGCCATCCGAGTCATCGCGGCACGGGCTTCGGCACTCGGCGGCTTTCCCAAGTCCGTGGCGGTCGAGCGGGGGCCTGCGCTGCGGCGGCCCACCACCTTTAGAAAGCGCTCACCCGCCATCGGATCATCGGACATGTTGGAGATGGTAGCACGAGCTCGGCGGGTCTTCAGGTCGTGGCCGACGGGGAGACCGAGCATCGCTCGCCACGTCTGCGCCGGAATGTGACACGCTGGCATCGGCGGGCTACCCAGGTGCTTTCGATCGCATAGTGAACCGGCGAGCGTGACGGCCCGCCGGGAGCTCAGCTAGCGCAAGAAAAGAAGGAACTGCCGAGCCTCGAAGCAAGCCCGGCAGCGCTGGCGCTACTCCGCGCCGGTGTCCGCGCCTTCGGGTGCGGTATCGGCACCCTCGGCGTCCGTGCCTTCGGCATCCGCGCCGTCGAGGCCCTCGATGACCTTGAAGTCGACGCGCCGGTTCTTCGCGCGGCCTTCTTCGGTGGCGTTGTCGGCGACGGGCTTGTCGGGACCGTAGCCTTCGGACTGCAGTCGCTTCTGGTCGATGCCCTGCTTCACCAGGTAGTCCATGCAGGCGGCAGCGCGCGCGCGGCTGAGGCGCACGTTGTAGTCTCGGCCGCCCTTGTTGTCGCTGTGGCCGTAGACGCCGATGCTGATGTCAGGGCGCGCCTTCATCAGGATCACCACCTCATCGAGGATCGGGAGGCTCACCGGTTTGATGGTGGCGCGGTTGTACTCGAACTGAATCGGCTCGAGCAGCGTGATGCTGCCGTCTTCTTCGAACTTGGTCAGGCCGGGGCAGCCGTTCTTTTCGGGCACCTCCGAGCGCGGTCCGGGCTCGAGCGGACAGGCGTCTTCCACGTCGGGGATGCTGTCGTTGTCCACGTCGACTTCGGGGCAGCCGTCGTCATCTTGGATGCCGTCCTTGTCTTCGGCATCGTCCGGGCAGCGGTCATCGGCATCGAAGATACCGTCCTTGTCGCGGTCGGGCGGCGCCGGGCAGCCGTCGCTCTTGTCGGGCGGAAGCCCGTCTTCTTTGACGGTGGGGCAGCGGTCCACGTCGTCGGGGTAGCCGTCTTTGTCGCTGTCCACGTCGTAGTCCTCGGCGTCGGGCACGATCGCGACCTTCTTGTCCGGACTCGTGGGCTTCTCATCCGTGAATTCCCAGGAGTAGCCGACCGAGGTGAGCAGGCGGATGTCAGGCGCGCCGTAGCCGTTGCTCAGCCGAGTGCCGCCCGCGATGTTCATGTACAGGCGTTGGTCGTCGCCGAACGCAAGGCGGGTCATACCCATCCATTCGAACGAGAAGTTATTGGTGTTGCCTGCGGCCGAATCCCCGACAGCGCCTCCCGGCGGCACGCCATCGCCGATGCCGAAGGTGCCCCACAGCTCGCCCCCCAGGCGCACGCGCCCGTCGCGCAGCGGCAGGTACGCGCCGAAGGCGTAACGGATCTCGTCCGAGATGAAGAGGGTGCTGTTCTCGCCAGGGACGCTGCGATCGGGTCGCCAGTGAGGACCGATGTTGCCACTGAGGACGAACGCGCCGAAGTCGAATTCGCCGGCGCCGTAGAGATATACGGGACTGCCGTCGTCGCTCGCCCACGCCTCTTCGTCGCCCGTGGGCGCAAAGAACGCGATGCCGAGCCCCGCACGCACCGTGCCCGACGAATCTTCGAAGATGCGCCCCCGAAGGTCGATGCGCAGGTCGCCCAGCGCAGTGCTCGCATCGTTCAAGCCGCCAGTACCGATGTCGTATTGAGCTGGATCCGCTCCGGTGTCCTGGTACCAAAACACCGGCAGCATCAGGTTTGCGGCGATGCGATCGAGCAACTGCAAGCCGCCCGCGAAGTAGCTCATGACCTGACCGCTCACGGGGTTTTCGATCTCGCGCTTGGTCGGAGGATCGTCCGTGATGTTGTCTTTGCGGAGTGGGTTCAGCGTTCCCCCCAAGAACGCTGTCGCGTACACCCGCGTGTGCTCGTGCATCACGGGGCGCCACACCATCATCCCGTCATCGGGGGCACCGCCGACCTGTGCGCGGTCCAGGTAGAACGTTTGGGTTTGGGCGCTCGCCGTCTCCGGCAGACCCAGGCACAGGCAGCCCAGCGCGAGCGCTGGAAGCGTGAGGCGGGGTCGTCGGTGCGGACTGATCGAGAGGAATTCGAGCTGGGTAGGGAGCGTCACGATTCGGGAAGCTAGCTTGATCATTCACGCGAAAAAAGCCCTAACAGGGCTCGGTAGCCGTCTTTCATGACGTGGGTGCGGGGATGGCCAAACGGCCGAGGTTCGACGGACACGATCGCTGTCATCGACTCCGACGGGGGCTCGCTCCGCCAAACGACGCGGTTAACGCAAGTCCGCCAACAATTCGCACACCCACCAGTCGCCGCTCACGCTGCGCGCCACCCCGATTCCGACCTTGTCGAAATGCGGGTTCAGTAGGTTGGCGCGGTGCGACGGCGAAGCCCAAATCGCGCGGTGGGCACGCGCCAGGCTCGGAGCTCTCGCGAGGTTCTCGCCTGCAGTCGTGGCGAGCAGGCCCTCTGCCTCGAGCCGCCATCTCGGGTTGCCATCCCCCAAGTCGTGCTCGAGCCGCCCGCTCGCGTGCATGGCCTCGGCGTGGTGGTGGGCGAGTGCGGCGAGGCGCGGATCCGTGGTGAGCGCAGGCAGGCCCTCAGCGGCGCGCGCCACGTTCGCCATCTCCAGCAAAGCCCGCTCGGGCTCGCTGGGATCGATGCCCACTCCTTCCCCTGGAGCTGCCTCGGCATCGACGCGCGCCGGCAGGGCGCGACCCACCCCGACCCACGCCTCGACCGCCGCGCCAGGTCCTCCTGCGTCGTCCACCATCAACTGAATCTGGTGCAGCCCGGGCGTATCGAGAAAGAAGCTGGCCTCGACGCGGTCACCCGCGAGCGTCGTCCGGAGCTCCTGCGGGGGCCCTTGGGGCCCCAGCACGACCAGCGTCGCCTGGGTGGAGGGGACCAAGAGCTGCGCCTGGAAGTGCAGGCGTGTTCCCGGGTCGACCCGCGTGGGCAGGGGCTCGAGATTGGCGCGAGCATCGGCGGCCACCACGCTGAGCCAGTAGCCGGATCCGGAGTGGGTGCTGGAGGCGATACCGCAACGGCGCGCGGGCGATGGCCCCAGCGCCGCCAGCCACTGGCGCAGCGGGGCGGTAAAGAGCACCGGATCGGCGCTGATCTTCTGATGCAGCCGGAGCCCCCGGGGCTTCACGTACGGCCCCCCCGACGTCCTGACCGCAAAGGTGAGGCTGCTGCTGTCGAGCGGTCGGGCCAGCAGCTCCTGCGTCAACAGTTTCGCAGCGGCTCGGTGCAGCGCGCCGTCGCCTTCGCCGCACTCGCTCAGGAGCCCGTCCAACAGCGGGTCAGGAGCTCGGGCGAGCTGGGGTGCTGCCGTGCCCGGCGCTTCGCTCGCACGGGCTGCCCCCGAGCGCGACTGCGCTGGGGCTCGGGCGGCGTCGCCCTCGGTCTTCGAAGCGCGCTGCGCCCCCGCGCCCAGCGAACTCGCGGTCTGACATGCGACCGTTTGGCAAAGGCAAACGAGCAGGCCCAGGACACCGCACTGCCGCCCGCTGAGGGGGGCGCGCCGGATCACTCGCCGAGGCGGGGCACACTTCATCGCACAGGTTCCTGCGAGGCATCCTAGGCGCGCGGTCGGGCTTTGGACCAATAAGCCCCGCGACACCGGTGCCAGAAGCTGGCGTTTGTTGGGATAGTGCCTCCAAATGGGAGACAAAGTGGATCGACCGAGGCTAGAGTTTTCGGGTAGGGTGAGCCGGCTTAATGAAGAGGTTTACGACAGCAGCGAAAGTGGGGGTGTTCGCCGTCGTAACCGTCGTGGCTGGGTACCTGATCTATGACTTCGTGAACAAGGGCGCCGGCTCGGGGTCCGGCTACGTCGTGTTCGCGATGATGAACGACGCCGCCGGCATCGCGAAACACTCGCAAGTGCGTGTCGCTGGCATTCCGGTCGGCAACATCGAGAGCGTCAAGCTCGCGGGGAATCGCGCGCGCATCGACATCCGCATGAACCCCGACGTGCCGCTCTACGACGACGCGTCGGTCACCAAGGTCGCTTCGAGTTTGCTCGGCGAGTACTACCTGGCCATCGCTCCCGGTACCGAGGGCAAACGTGAGCTGAAAGACGGCGACGAGATCAAGAACGTGCTCGGCGCCACTTCGACCGACGACTTGATGCGCGAAATTGCCCTGATCGCCAAGGACGTCCGGCGCGTTTCCAACTCCCTAGCCCAATCCATCGGCACCGAGCGCGGCGAACAAAACATCAAAGATACGCTCCAAAATTTGGCAGACGTCACGGACGCCCTGAACAAGACCGTGCGCGAGAACCGCGACTCGATCCGCAACATCATCCAGAACGTCGAGGGCATCACCGAGCGCGGCGCGCCGGAAATCGACCGCATCCTCGAGAACGTGCGCGTCACCACGAAAGACGTGCGCGAACTGATGGCCAAGAACGAGGGCGCACCCGAGAAGAGCGGTGAGGTGCGTCAGATCATCGACAAGGTGAACCGCGCCAGCGACAACCTCGAAAGCGCCCTGGCCAACATCAACTCCGCCACCGAGCGCATCGAACGCGGCGAAGGTACGCTGGGCAGGCTCAGCAAAGACGAACACCTGATCGACGAAGTCGAAGGCATCGCCGAGGGCGTCGGGTCGTTCGTGGGCAGCCTGAACCGAGTGCAAACCGTCGTCACGCTCAGGAACGATTTTCAGTTCCTGGCGGGCACGATCAAGAGTTACGTCGAGGTCCGGATCCAACCGCGCGAAGACAAGTACTACTCGATCGAAGTCGTCAACGACCCCCGCGGCGCCACGACCATCGTGCAGACCGACACCGAGACGGACAACCCCAACGAACCCCTCCACTCTCGCGAGGTGCGCACAATCACCCGCAACGGCCTGCGCTTCTCGGTCCAATTCGCGCAGCGCTTCGGTCCCCTCGTCGGCCGCTTCGGCTTGAAAGAGTCCACCGGCGGCGTCGGCCTCGATCTGCTGCTGTTCGACGATCGTTTCGAGCTCCAGCAGGACCTCTTCGGCTTCGGCGAAGTCGTGGTCCCGCGCTGGCGCGTCAACCTGGGCTACGAGTTCGTCAAACGCCTGTGGCTCCTCGCTGGCGTCGACGACATCATGGCCCCCACCCGCCGCGACTACTTCGTCGGCCTCCAGCTCCGCTTCAACGACCGCGACCTGAAGACGATCCTACCGTTCGCGCCGAGTCCGTAGGTGGGATTAGCCTCTTGTGACCTTCGAGTCCCACCGTGAGTTTGTCTCGTGGTCAGTCGGCCCCCAGGATGCCCTAAACGGATTCAAGTATTAGTCGAGGATTTCGGCTTAGGTAGAGCAACGGTGCCTGGTCACGTTGCGCCAAGGCTGCCAGGCTAGCCGCCAGCGTGTTCGGGTGGTCGGCCACTGACTTGCATTCCATGTCGTCGACTCGACTCCGCCCGCGTGCCAGAGAACTTACCAGCATTTGGAGTGCTTCACTCGACAGATCACGGCGGGCGGTGAGCCATGTCGTGGTTCCGTCCTTTGCCAGTTTGACCAAGAGTTCTGCTGGCGTGTTTCTATTCCGCGCTAAGGAGTCCTCGATCAAGTCATCTCCTGTATCTGCTAACTGGAAAAGCATTTCGAGCGGCGTTCCAAGATTAGACGCCACCGAAGCTTTCACGAAACGGCTTTCTAGTTGCACAAGTCGAGTCAATACCTCCACCGGTGTGTTTACGTTGGAGGCGACTCTGCAGGCCAATTCGTGATGATCGGGCAGCACGTAGTCCTCAAATGTGCCTAACCTGTTCAACGGCGGGCCCATCCGGATTCTTTCAGCGCCAACTTCCGCCAGCTCCATAAGTAGCGATGCAGGCGCATTTGGGCGAGAACCCAGGTTCAGATGCACCTCATCATTACCCAAACCGAACAAGTAGCGTAGCGTCCCATCGTCTGTGCTCGGGTTCGCTCCTACCCAAGCGCGAATCTCATCGTCGCCGCGTGTTGCCAGGTCATGGAGCACCTCCAGCGGGGTGTTGGGGTTCCCAGCAACTGCTTTTAGCACTTCTGCGTCTTCGCGCCTAGCGAGCTCAGCAAGGGCCGCGGCCGGCGTGACGGGAGACCGTGCGGCCTCGAGATCAACCATCGGACCGCCGTTGGCCACCAGCTGGCTAACGAGTGACGGGGGAGCGTTTCCGTGCCTCACCACCCACGCTCGAGTGGTCTCGTCTCCCAATTCCGCCACCTTTTCTAGAACCGCAGCAGGGGTGACCTCATTCTGGGCAATGCGGAGCAAGACAGTGTTGTCTTCCGAAGCAACGAGGTCGACAAGCGTGGTGACGGGAGTGCTCCGGTTAAGTGCCGCCTGGGCAACGACGTCATGATCCGCGTCGATCGATAGGCGAACCAGTATTTCTGGAGGCGCCTTTCGACTGCATGCGACGTGCTGTCGAACTAGCGGGTCGCTGTCATTCGACAAACCACAAAGCACGTCATGAGGTACACTGTGGTTTCCAGCAACCGCTAAGCGCACGCCGTTGTCCTCGTCCCTTGCAAGCGCTTCCAGGATCTCTTCGTCCGCGTTTCTATTCCCAGCTACTGCGCGGCGGACCTCAACGTCAAGGTGCGAGAAAAGCTCGCCGAGCACCACGTTGCTGGTGAATGGGTTCCTGGCGACGAGACGTTGGATCTGAACGTCCGACCATGTCGCCAACTCGGCGATCAGTGTGGGAGATCCATTTGTTGATGCGTACTTTGTGGCGCGACTCCGTTCTCCTGGCAGACGCATTGCCATTGCGATTACCCGTCGCGGAGTATTTGGGTTGACTAGAGAGTTCCGCCTAACGTCCTCGTCCGCGTCCATCGCCAGGTTGGCAAGCAGCGCTGGAATGGTCTCCGGGTCCCTAGACATTGTGAGCTTACGTAGTAGTGAGCGACCTACCAGGGACCAGAGTGTCGCAACCAACGAAGGCAACGACTGATCCGGTACGCCTGAGCGGTTAACGAGACGTATGGCGGTGCGCAAGGGACTGCGCCCACACTCATACAGGTCCTGCGGTTCACGATCGAACCACTCCTGGCCCTTTTCAACGAACCGAGTGAGCACTTTCTCCACGGTCGTCGCGCCACCAGACTCAACCAGCCGTGCCATCATGAGAGCTAGCACTTCGTCGTAGCGTGCGTCGTCCCACCTCTGCTCGAGCACGCTTTCAAAGCCCTCGCTTTCGAGCCAACGCGCGAGATAGAATTCTTGAAACGTTAGATGAACGAATGCATAAGCGCCGGACCACGATCGTGAGAGAATTCCCGCGCGGCTCAGCTGATCCAGGAGTCGATCAGGCGCCGGATTGTGTGGATGGCGTCGTATAGTGTTAATTACCTCGGTCCGACCTATTTCGGCCACCAACCCAATCCTTCCTGCCAGTGCCTCCAGGATCTCATCCCGCAGCTGTGCATCGGAATCGGTGGCACTGAGTCCGTGAAGCTTCGTTAGCCACATATGCCCAATTGCCCCTTGATAAAACTCACTCCGCGACCGTGGAAGCGAAAGATCTTCGTGTTGACCCCCGCTGCTCGACGACATGTCAGCGATCTGCGATAGGAGGAGTGGGCTCGTAGAAATGCGCGTGAGTTGGGTGTGCTTCTGAAGCTTGGCGTAAAGCTTCCTGGCTTTTCCTGGGTGGTTGATAAGCCGATTTCTCAAGAAGGCTAGCTGCTCGCGCGGGTCGAAGTTTCTGAGTGCGTAAGTGCGACATTCATCTGCGTAGATGTCTAGCGGCGTAGAGACTCTGAGGCTCTCCAAAATCGCGGATCTACACGTGATGAGCTTGAGACCGGGCACATTTCGGAGTCGGTCCAGGAATCCTTCAGTGCGAAATTCTTCGGAATCTGCCTCATCCCACCCGTCAAGAAGCCACACTGGCATTGCTAGAACGCTTTCGGGCGCGAGGCGTCGGGCCCCATAGCGAGGTCCCAACTCGCCTGCGAAGATACGTTCCCAAAGTGCCAGCGCGAGTTGGTTGGGTGATGCTTTGGCTGCCGCTGGCGGCAGGTCCCGAAAGCGGACTCGTACGGGAACAAGCATGCCATCGCGGGCAGGGTTAGTAAGGCCCGCAACCCAGCGGTGGACCCAATGGGTGATCAAGGTCGTCTTTCCTGATCCCGGTTCGCCGTGAATGATCCACATACGCCCATCAGATTCACCTGCAGCAGCCACCAGCTCGCGTAGCACCGCGTCCTCGTCCTGATCCCGGTACGCTAACCCGTGTTGCGATTCGATCTGAGTGGCGGTTCTCTGGGCTTCCGCGGAACCCAGCTTTGATCCTTGGGGGTGAAGAATTCCGAGCCGCCGATCAATGTAAGGGGCATGACTAGCCCCAATCCGACAATAATCGGAGGGGGTTGTGTGGGGCCCCTCGCGATCGCGGCCTGAGTTGTCATGTCGCGGTCGGTTTCTGGTCAGCAGAGACTGGGTTGGTCAGCGATAGCGGGGCCGCGATCTCGAGGGGCCAGACCTACAGTGACCAATTCCAACTCAGGCAGCGTGTTCGAGC
>JAICQQ010000145.1 GCA_025937785.1 Polyangiaceae bacterium | reverse complement strand
TTCATCGCCAGCGTGTTGCCCGTCTGGCTCCTGCTGTGCCCGCGCGACTACCTGTCGAGCTACCTCAAGATCGGCACGATTCTACTGTTGGTCGTGGGCATCATCATCGTGAACCCGCCCATCCAGATGCCTGCCGTGACTCAGTACGCGGCCGGCGGCGGGCCGATCATCAAGGGGCCGCTGTTCCCGTTCGTGTTCATTACCATCGCGTGTGGCGCCATCAGCGGCTTTCACGCCTTGGTGGCGAGCGGCACCACTCCGAAGATGATCGACAAAGAGACGCACACGCGCCCCATCGGCTACGGCTCGATGCTGATGGAGGGCTTGGTGGGCATCACGGCGTTGATCGCCGCGAGCGTGATGCCGCCGGATGACTATGTCGCCATCAATACCGACCCCAAGATCGCGATGGTCGCTAGCGAGAGCACGAACTCCACCGGCCTCGCACGTTCGGTCCAGGAGCTCGAGCAAGCCGACAAGGCGCTGACCGTGAGCGATCGCCGCATCCTGAAGCTCGACAAGAACGCATCGTTGAGCGACCTCGCCGACCAGTCGTTGCCGGCGTCCAAGCTTTTGGCCTTGTCGAACCCGCTGCTCGCGAGCCTCGGTTACGGGGTGGACCCCAGCGCCTCGCACGCGACCACGCTCCGCGACGAAGACTTCGCTCGCCTCGGCATCAAGGTCAAAGAACTGCCGCGTTTGTCCGAAAGTGCCGGCGAAGTCGTGGCGGCGCGCACCGGTGGCGGCGTCTCATTGGCCGTGGGCATGGCTCGCGTTTTCAGCGGCCTGCCCGGGATGAGCACGCTGCTTGCCTACTGGTACCACTTCGCAATCATGTTCGAGGCCCTGTTCATTTTGACGACGATCGACACGGGCACGCGCATCGGGCGCTTCTTGATGCAAGAGTTCCTCGGGCGCGTGTCGCCGGAGCTCGGGCGATCGGCGAGCCCCGTGGGCGGCGTGGTGGCCTCGGGGCTCATCGTCGGGGGCTGGACCTACTTCATTTTGACCGGAAACATTTCGACGATTTGGCCGATGTTCGGCATCGCCAATCAGCTGCTCGCGTGTGCGGCGCTCGCGGTCGGCACCACCATCATCCTGCGCGAGGCGAGCCTACGCAGGTACGCGCTGGTCACTCTCCTGCCGCTCTGCTTCGTCGCCACCACCACGATCACCGCGGGCGTCCAGAGCGTGATCGGCATTTACTATCCCATGGCGCAGAACCCGGCGACGCGCATCACCGGTATGGTCAACATGATCGTCACGGTCTGCTTGCTGCTCGGCATCGCCTTCGTCATCGCCGGCTGCGCGCGGTTGTGGCTATCGATGTTGCGCCTGCCCCCCAGCGCCCGCACGCCCGAAGCCAGCACGTCGGCGTAGCACCACGCTCAGGTCTGGCGGCTGCGCAGCTCGGCCAACTCCGCCTCGAGCGCCGCGACCTTCGCTCGCTCTTGCTCCGCCCGCGCTCGCTCCTGCTCCGCCCGCGCTCGCTCCTGCTCCGCCCGCGCTCGCTCCTGCTCCGCTTCGGTGAACCACGGGCTCGTACCGTCGGCGCTCGCGGCGAGTTCGAGGTGGCCTTTGGGGTGCGGAAGCAGCCACGCTCCGAGCAACGGCGAGCGAACTGGCGCGTCGCCGTGGTAGGTTTCTCTGAGTACGCCGTCGGCCGTGCGCACCCAGAGTTGGAGCAGCACCGGTCCACCCCGGGCGCGCGGACCAAAGCGGTATGGATCGTAAACCCAGAGCTCACGCACGCCGACCACTGCGTACTTGTCCTGGACCCAGCCATAGTCCTTGTACGGGTGGCTGCGGCTGACGATTTCGACGGCCAAGGGCGGGACGACGTGTCCCGGAAGCCACAGCTTCAAACTGTCGATTTCGCCGTCGTGGAAGCCGGGGGGCACCGTTTCGAGCCAGCACACGTCGGGATCGACGCCCACGCGCGGATGCACCTCGTCCCAGCGGATCGCGAGATTGCGGCGCACGGCGCCCGCCTGGCCCGACCGAGCCTCCCAGGCGACCAGCACACTCCTCAGGCGATCGGCGATCTCGTCGTGCACGGGCGATTCGGGCACGGGCACCTCCGGGAGCTCCCATTCACGCAGGGAAGCGGGTAGCGAATACTGCACGGCCACAGCTCTCGGGTCGGTCGCCATCGAGTTCAGTTTACCAAAAAAGTGAACGGGACCCCACGCCGGCCACAAAAAGCCCCCGGGACCTGTCATTTTCACAACGCCGCGATTTCCGCCGCCACTCGGCAGACGAGTAGCGCTGCCTCAGAATTGCGAGAAGAAGCTCCAGACAGGCTCGGCGGCGTCGGACCACGGGACGTGCCCGCCGCTGAATTCACACCAGCGCACCGGGTACCCTTCGTCGCAACCGGTGTAGGCGACACAAATACTGGGCTCGGACGGCTCCGTCTGCGCCTGGCAATGGTTACGCTCCACGAACAGGTCGCGCGCCAAGCGACCGCTGTCGGTCGTCACGAAGGTGTCGTTGTCACCGTGGATCCCGAGGTACGCGATGGGGTGATCAGACGTGTCTTTGCAGCCACTGCCTTGAAGGTTGCCGGACATCGGAGCAATCGCGCGGAACACGTCGGCGAGCTCACACCCGATGGCGTTCGACATCATGCCGCCGAAGCTGAATCCGGTAGAGAAGATCCTGTCCTGGTCGATACACGCGTTCTGGTTGAAGTGGTCGAGCATGGCCTTGAGAAACGCGATATCCCCGCCGCCCGTGTTGTACCAACCCTGGCCCTCGAAGCCCGCAGCCGTGCCCACCAAACCGTCGGGCGAGACGAAGATCGCCGTCTCGTCGGAGATGGCCTTGAGGCCGTAGTAGCCTCCAGTCACCACCTGTTCCGCGCTGCCTCCGAGCGGGTGCCAGGTGAACACCAAGCGGTAGAGCTGATTGGTGTCGTACGAGGCGGGCACGTCGAGGATGTACGTGCGCTCGGTGCCGTCGACGTCGATCGTGAAGGTGCCGCTTTCGAGCGGCGTCTCGGAACCGCAGCCCGGGCTTCCTGGGCCACCGCTGCCGCCCCCGCCGGTGGTGGGGCCGCCGATCGTACTCCCGCTCGTGGCGCCGCCGGATGCGGCACCGATGTCGGTCATCCCGGCGCCGGTGGAGCTCACGGCGCTACTGCCGGTCGTCGGCCCCCCCGAGGCGGCCGCCGTGGTCGACGGCCCGCCCCCGCCGCCCACGCCGGTCGTGGGCGACCCGGTCGTGGGCGATCCAGTCGCGACGTTGCTACCGCTCGTCGGTCCGGCGCTCGTGAGTCCGGTAGTAGTCGCGGTCGTAGTGTCACCCGCGTCGCTCGCGCCGCTGTCGTTCGAGGTGTCTGCGTTCGAATCAGAACCAGTCCCGCAGCTCGTGCACAGCACCCAAAGGCTCAGCGCGAAGGGACTATAGCCGATGGCCAATGCCGTTCTCATGCTCCAGCTCTCCGAAGCTCAGTCTCCGTCAACGAGCGCGGCGAGGCGAGGTGGCGAAATCGCCCCTACGTAGTCGCAAACGAATCGAGTCGCGTCGGATAAATCGCGTGCTTCGGGAACAATGCGCGCTGCGAAGGGCATGCGACGACAGCGAACGCTTCTCCCGGCATCGGCTCGTCCCAAGTGCCAACACAGGTTTCGCTGACCTCCCCCTGATCGCAGCTCTTCGCCTCGAGCCGCCCCACGCGGCTTCGATCGCCAGGACGTACGTGGCGCTGTCCAAGATGCCGCGCCGCCGCCTGAGCTCGTGCTGGTACTGGTACTGGTGCTCTTGCAATCGCTACCCAGCCGCCGTCGCCGAGGTCGCACCAGTGGTGGAGCTGGTGTCGGCGCCACTCGAGCTCGCAGTCAGGCCGCCGCCCGAGGTCGCCGGCGCAGATGGCTTCGGCGGCTCGGAGTCTTCGGGACCGCACCCGCCGATGCAGCGCACCAGTATCAGAACCAAGCTACGCTGAATGCTCAGGGGCGAGGCTCCTTACCAGCGACGCGCTCGCTGCGCGCAGGTCGGCGTCAGTAAGTACGACTGCGCGCGCGAGCCCGCCCGCGCGGCTTCAGCGCCGGCACGAGCGCCCGATGCCCCGGATTCGCTGACGCCTGGGACTCGACGTGATGCCCTTGGAAACGAAACCCGTATTTGCTTTGGAAACGAATTCTCGATTCAGTTGGGTTTCCTCGCGTCGTGGGACGGCCGTACTCACAAGTTCCTCATGGTTCGCCCGCGCCGCCGCCGGACCTCGCTTCAACAGCGCTGCAAATATCCGACCCCATGACGCACCCAAAAACCAGCCGCGAGCCACGGTCATCCGCCCTGTCGCAGTGTGGTGATCTGTGGCATGGACGGGTCGTGTCCAAGCAAAGCTACAGCGTCACGTCCATGTTAGTCGTTCTCGGCCTGCTCAGCGGTCCGATTTCTTGTTCGTCAGACAGCGCAGATACGACTAACGACGGCGGCACACCGACTGGGCCGTCGACGACGAGCACGATCACCGCGACTTCGGGCGGCCCAACGACGGGGGCCGCGGTCTCGACGACGGGCGCGAGCACGACAGGCAGCGTCACGGTGACAGCCACCGCGTCCGCCAGCACCACGGGCGGCGCCACCGGTAGCACCACCACCGGTTCCGTGACGACCGCGGCGGCCAACACGACCGGCGACACCACCGGCACTACGACGTCGGGCGCCGGCGGCAGCAGCAGCACCGGAAGCATGAGCGGGGCTGGCGGCACGAGCACCACCGGCGGGGGCGACGAGGACTTCGATCCAACCGCCGAAGACTTCACGTGCATCGCCGATTGGCAGCAGATCCTCGGCTTCCGCATCAACAACTTCCTCGGTCACCTCGACGAAGCCGTCGCGGTCGCCCAGAACCCCGAGGGTGGCGTCTATCCAGTAGGCACGATCCTGCAGCACTTCCCGACCGAAGCGATGGTGAAGCGACACGTGGGTTTCTCCCCGGACACCAAAGACTGGGAGTTCTTTCTGCTCACCCTGAACCAGGACGGCACCACGACGATCGCCAACCGGGGTACGACCGACATCACGACCATGGGAAACACCTGCGCGAGCTGCCATGCCAAAGCGGACGCACAATGGGACTTCGTGTGCAACACCTACGGCGACGCCAACAACAACAATCCGAATTGCGGATTCGATCTGATGCCCGCGCAACTCGATCCGCCGATCGCCGACGACCCGCGCTGCGACTGAAACCCGCAAGGCTATCCCGCGTACTCGCAGACGCCGCCCAACGACCAGGCGTATGCCGTCGAGAGCTGGGGATACATCCGCGACGCGATCAAGACGGTCGGAGTGACCTCGTACAACGCCTGGAACATGGTGCTCGACAGCACCGGGCTGGGCAACGACACCACGCGGCACTGGGCACAGGACTCCCTGCTCGTGGGCAACAACGGCATGGTCACGAAAACGCCGACGTACTACGTGTTCCGCCACTTCTCGCAGTACGCGCAGCCGGGCGCCAAGGTCGTCAGCACGACGGGCGGCGATGCCGTCGCCTTCAAGAACCCGGACGGCAGCACGGTGGTCGTCATGTACAACAGCGGCGCGGCGAATCCCAACTACGCGGTCTCCGTCGGCGGCACGTCGTACACGTTCGCGATGCCGGGCAACGGCTGGGCGACGGTCAAAGTCGGGCCCTGAGCCTGCGGGACGGCTCAACGACGGGTGGCGGCCGCAGACTTGGCCTGTCGCACACGAGGCCCTCGCATCCTCACACGCGCCCCAGGTGCGCCCCGCACATCGACGGCTCGGCCGCGCTAGGCGCGCGATAATTCTCGCGCGCATCTAACAGTCCCGCCTCTGCGTGACGCAATCTCGTGTGGCGCGCCCACACGGCCCAACGAAAGAGGTGACAATGACTCGAACTTCGCACATCGCTCCTGCTGCACTTGCGTTCCTGGCCGCGCTCTTCGTCACCGGTGCGGCGCTGGCGCAGTGCCCCTCGGGAACGTATCAGTGCGGAGCCGATTACTGCACCCCGGACGGCGCCGTCTGCTGCGCCAACGTCGGGCTGCCCCAGTACTACTGTCCCAGTGGCACCAGCTGCCAGAGCGACGGCAGCTGCGAGTCCGGGGCGTCGAGCAGCGTGAGCTCGTCCAGCAGCTCCTCCAGCACCAGCGGCGGCGGCGGCGGGTGTCCGTCCGGATCGTACTCCTGCGGCGCCGACTACTGCACCCCAGGCGGCGCCGTCTGCTGCGCCAACGTCGGGCTGCCCCAGTACTACTGCCCCGGTGGCACCAGCTGCCAGAGCGACGGCAGCTGCGAGTCCGGGCCCTCGAGCAGCGTGAGCTCGTCCAGCAGCTCCTCCAGCACCAGCGGCGGCGGCGGGTGTCCGTCCGGATCTTACCCCTGTGGAGCGGACTACTGCACCCCGGACGACGCGGTCTGCTGCGCCAACGTGGGATTGCCGCAGTACTACTGTCCCGGCGGCTCCGTCTGCCAGAGCGACGGCAGCTGCGGAGCAGGTTCTTCGAGCAGCAACCTGAGCTCCTCGAGCTCGTCGGGCACCACCGGCGGCTCCGACGATTGCCCCTCGGATTCGTACGCCTGTGGCGCCGACTACTGCACTCCGTTGGGTGAGGTCTGCTGCGCCAGCGTGGGCTTGCCGCAGTACTACTGCCCGGGCGGCACCACCTGCCAGAGCGACGGCAGCTGCGAACCGGTGTCCACGAACACGGGCACCAGCGGCGACACCACGGCCAACTCCAGCAGCGCCAGCTCCACGAGCGGTGCTGGCGGCACCAACGGCAGCGGCAGCAGCACCAGCGGCTCGGCACCGCCCCAGGTCGAAGGCTGCGCCAGCTACTACGACCACGGCTACGACGAGTACCAGGTCCAGGTGCAATGCCAGTCGGCCTTCATCTACGCCTGCGCCGGCCACCAAGAGGGCGTCAGCGCCAGTTGCGACATTCTGGACGACTGGGGCTACGGTTCGCGAGACGCGTGTCCCTACTGTACCGGTACCGATCCACGCGAGGATCGCGGCGGGTCCTCGAAAGAGTCGTCCTCGGGAGGTGGCTGCGCGCTGTCCCCCGCTGGCTCTCCGGTCGGCGAAGGCTTCGTGCTGCTGACGCTGCTCGGTTTCGCTGGCGCGCTGAGGCGTCGCCGAGCCAAGCCTGCGTGAGCGCGGCACGCCTGGACTGGTTCAGAGATCCAACACGCAGCGCACGTCGGCCGAGAACGGCGTGAAGCCCACAGAGCCTTGGCGAAAGCTGAAGGTCCACCACTCCGAACTTCTGCCCGTGGGGCTGTCGGTGATGTGGGAGAACTGATCGTCGCAAGGCGCCCAGCCTTCGGCCGAGTAGCACCCGTCCGTGGGTCCTTCACCTTCGGGGCACGAGGCGCAATCGGCGACGCTGTCGCTGAATACCTTGCAGTCCGGATAGTAGTCAGCGCTTTCTGCTTCGCCGGTGAAGCCGTTGCAACCCCGGCTCGCCGCGATGAACTCCTGAACCGTCGGGAGACGCCAGTCGCTGCGACCGCCGAGCACGAGTGAATTGCAGTAGGCCTCGCCTTCGTCGTGAGTCCAGCTGCTGCTGCCTCCCGCACGATCCACCGTCCAGCATTGATTCGTGCTGTCGTCGCAGAAGGTCGAGCCGCACCCGAGCGCGTCCGCGCAGCTGAAGCTGATCGAACTGCACTTTTGTTGCGCGGAGCAATTGCTCGTCGTCGTCCAACTTCCGTTACTGGTAGCGCCGTTGCAAGCTGCGGATGATCCGGAGCAGTAGCGAGTCACCGTTCGCTCCTGAACGTCTCCACCGCAGCTGCTCGAAGCGCATTGCTCCTCGGTCCAACTGTCGCAAGAGTAAGTATTCGGGCGTAGGCAAGTATCGCGAGTCTCGTCGCACGTCGTCGAATCGCACTCGCCAGCATTTCCGACACAGCGATTTCCGGAGAACTCGTGCGCGCAGGCGCCGTTGCCGTCGCAAAAGTCAGAACCATTGCAGTATCTGCCGTCGTTGCACGCGATCGACGTTCCCGAATTGGTCCAGCCGACCTGCGAGATGCTGGCGTCGCAATAGCGACAGGGGTTACCGGGCGCGGGCGAGTTCTGCGAGTAGCACTGCCCATCGATCAGGCAATAGCCGGGCTGCACCGGGTTCGAGCAGACACCGTCGTTGCACGCTTCGGTGGTACAACTCGCAGTGTCCGCGCAGTTCGAAAGGTCGTCTTCGGTGCAAGCACACTCGTCGCCGAGCTCGGACAGCGGCGGCACGGCGCAATCAGCACCAGTCTCGCTGCACACCTTGCAGTCGCCGCAGGACGCGGTGCAACAAACTCGAGCGCCGCCGGGGATGACCTGACAAGTCCCCTCCCCGCAATCGCCGTCGTCCGTGCAAGCTCCACCGACGGGCAGCAGGCAGCCCCCGAACTCCAGATCGCAGCCTCGACCTGCGCAGGTCTCGACGGTGACCCACGCACCCGCCTCGCACTGCTGATAGTCGACGTTGCAACGGTACTCGCCTTCGGGGCATTCTTCCTCCGCTTCGCACGCGCTGCCGTCGGCGGCGCAGACTTGATCCACGGCACACGCCACAGCACAGCACACGTTCGTCGTGTCTTGTGTGACGCCACAGAACCCATTCAGGCAATCGGCGCTGCTGGTGCAACCCGCCCCGTTGTCAATCAGGCACCCGTTTTCGTCGCACACGCAATCGGGGTCGCCTTCGCTACAAGCCATCGGCCGAAAATCGACGTCGGTACCACCATCCCCCGTGGTGCTCGTGCCGCTCGTGTTAGCGCCGCTCGTGCTAGCGCCCCCGACGCCAGCCCCCCCGGTGCTGGTGCCGGTGCTGGTGCCGGTACCGGCGCTAGACGTGCCGCTCCCGACGCTGCTAATGGGCCCGGCGCTGTTGGTCACCCCACCCGCGCTCGCGCTCGTGAAGGAGACGGCCGCCGTGGTCGGCGACCCCCCCTCCACTTGGTCCACGTTGTTCCGAGTAGTGCTGGAGCACGCCAGGTGCGCAACCGCGATCCCGAGTGCTCCGACGAAGAGCAAGCGTAGCGTTCTGACCATCGATACTTGGCTAGCGCGACAGCGTCAGCGCCGCAGCTCTGGTCGCGAAACTTTCACGCACAAAGGTCCCAGCTCGCTAACCACAGCGCCCACACGTGCCAAGCAAGCGCGGGTCGTACGGACAGCTCAGATTTCGCGAGCGAGTTCGCTGCTCGGTAGCGGCTGATTCGTGAGCTCCCCCACGGCGTCGAGCAAATGTCGAGCCGACACCGGTTTGGTGAGGTAGCGCGACGACGATCGCTGCATCAGCTCAGGAGCGGGCTCGCGATTGCCGCTCATCATGATCAGGGGCACACCTGGGCGGACGGATTCGAGATGCCGGGCCAAGGTTTCGCCGTCCATACGAGGCATCACGAGATCGGTGACGACGCAGCTGATTTCCTGCGAGGCCTTGCACCACGCGAGGGCCTCCTCACCATCGGCAAAGGCCAACACCTCGTACCCGCCACTGCGCAGCACGCGGCCGGTGGCCCTGCGGACCAAGGGCTCGTCTTCGACGAGCACGACGCGGCCGGAAGTTCTGGGTCGCCGGGACACGACTTGAGACAAGCTCGCCCGAGCCTCTGCTTCTGGCGACTCGGTGCGCGGAAATGTGATCCGAAACGTGGCGCCTCGGCTGGGTGCAGTGTCGACCTCGATTGTGCCCGAGGCATTCTCGACCTGTTGCTTGACGGTCGAGAGCCCAAGGCCGGTCCCGTTGGACTTCGTCGAGAAGAACGGCTCGAAGATCCGCTGCTTGTCCGCGTCACTCATGCCGACGCCGGTATCGCTCACCAAGAGCGTGACGCTGCCGTCCGTGAGCTTCACGTCAGCTCGAAAGGTGCCGCCGCTCGGCATGGCGTCGCGCGCGTTGACGGCGAGGTTCAAGATGATCTGCTCCAGACCCACCCGGGGGGCGTGAACCCAAGCCTCGGGCGCTGCCTGCACCTCCACGTGGATCGCCGGCCCCAGCAGCCGCGGCAGCATCTTCTTCAGCGACATCAAGACATCGCTCAGGTCCAGGGTCTCCGCCTCACCCACCATGGATCGCCCGAGGCTCAGCAGTTGGCGGGTGATCAGGATGGCCCGACTCGCGGCCTCGTCCAGATCGTCGAGCGCCTGCTCGTCTTCTGGGTGGGCGATGGAAAGCGAGCCACGCAGTGAGCTCGAGGCGCTGGTAACGACGCTGAGTAGATTGTTGAAGTCGTGGGCGATCCCGCTCGTGAGATTGCCCACCAGCTCCATCTTCTGGCCTTGAATCGATCGACGCAGCGCCTCGTCGCGTTCGCGGGCGGTCTTCTCCGCGCGGTCGTGCATGCGCTTCAGCGAGCTCAAGGTTTCGTGCAGTAGGATGGACGTGAACAAGACCGTGGTGTTGACGGCCGCCCAGGCATTGAACGGGCTATAGGGGGTCAAAGGCTGCGGCAGGAGCCCGTTGCTCTCGAGGTAGACGATGACCCCGCCCCAACCAAAGCTCAGCATGGCCATGACCAACGCCGCGCGGCCCCCGATGATGCTCCCCACCAACAGAACGGTGACCGCGAACACCGACGCGTTCTGCCCTTGCATGCCGCCGAAGAGCAGCGTGACCACCGCGATGATGAGCCAATAGAAGAAGCCCATCGACCAGGCTGCAGTGGCCACCTTGCGTCGTCGCACGAGCATCCAGGCCACGCCCAGCCACACGTAGATCGCTCCGTAGAAGCCGAGATTGATGCGCCAGTCGTTGGTCTCGTCGAGGAAGGACAGAACTTGCGCGAGCAGCGCGATTCCGAACATCGTCTTGAGCAGACGACGGAGCAGCGAGATCTGACGTTCCTTCTCGATTTCCAGCGAGGGGGGCGATAGCCACGACTTCATCGAAAACACCCACAATGTTCGGAGAAAGCGCGGGCCAGCTTAAGAGCGGGTCAGCTTTTCTCGGGAGCCTGGTGTGGGTGTTCCAACTACCCCGCGCTGGCTCTCCAGCATTTTCGCGGGGATGCACGGCGCCGCCGGCGGCGCGCTGGACACGATTGGGACCTCATGGGTTCGCGGCATCGGCAAGCGCGGGAGGGATCTCGTGCACGCAAAACGCTGCATTCGGTTCCGACGAGGCAGTTTGCCCCGCGCGGCGCGGAGCCGACGACTTGCGTCCGAGAAGAATCCGGATAACTCGCAAAGGATTGCCGCACTCCGTCCCACCCGTTGCCGATGCCAAGCCGGTACTGCGGTTCTCAGCGCTCGGCCTGCTCGCTTTGCTCTGCCTCGCGACGTTCGCTGGAGCGTCTTATCTTTCGGCGCTGCGCTGGGTCGATCACACGCTCGAGGTGCTCAAAGCCGGTGATGACTGGATGGTAGCGCTGTTGGATGCCCAGGCACGCGCGCGGGGCTATGCCTTTGCGGACGACCCGAGCTTCCTTGGGGACTTCGAGGAAAGTTTGGCTCGGGAACGCGCCGCGGCGAAGCGCTTGCGCGAGCTGGTTCGGGACAATCCCACGCAGCAGCCAAACGTGGAGGCTGCGGACGCGCTCGCGCAGGACGCCATGCAGGCATCACGACAGCTGGTTCAGGTAGTCGGTCAGGGCCGCCATGCTGAAGCGCGCTCTTTGTTCGCGAGTCGGCAGAACAAACACCACACTCGAGCGTTCACCGAGCACTGGCGCTCGATCCAGCTCGAGGAGGAACGTCTGCTCGCTGCCCGTCGCAGCGAGGCGCGCAGAAGTGCGTTGATCGCAGGTGGTGGTGTGTCCGCGCTAGGAGCGTTCTCGCTCGGCCTGTTGGTGTTCGCCTGGCGCTTGCAGAGCGCGCGGACGCGGGTACTGAATCGGATGGCGCGCGAAGCACGCCAACGCTTGCAGGACCTGTCGGGGCTGGCCACGGCGCTGGCCAACGCGCGAACCCAGGCAGAGGTGGCGCGAGTCGTCATCGAGCGTGGCATGCAGATCGCCGAAGCCGATATCTGCACGCTGTATCGGCTCGACGAAAGTGGCAAGGCGCTCGAACTGATCGCCGATCATGGGCTGGCCAAGGAAATGCGCGAGCGCCTGACCAGCATCTCGGAGGAATCCGACCATTCGCTCACGTTGCAGACGCTGCGCTCCGGCACCTCGACCTGGGTCGAAGGCCCGGAGGACTACGTGAGGCTCTTTCCGAAACTCGCGAGCGTCGAAGCCGAGGGGCCTCGTGCCAAGGCGTTTTGGAGCGTTCCGTTGATCGCCGAGGGACAGCCGGCGGGCTTGCTCGGGATGGGCTTCTACCAGGCCCGCCCGTTCCCGCCCGACGAGCGCAGCATGATCGAGACCGTGGCGCAGCAATGTGCCCAAGCGCTGTTGCGAGCAGAGCGGCTCGAGCGCGAATCCGAGGCTCGAGGCTGGTTCACCACGACGCTGCGCAGCATCGGCGACGCCGTCATCGCCACGGATGGCGCGGGCGTGGTGACGTTCATGAACCCAGTCGCGGAGAAGCTGACTGGTTATCTCGAAGACGAGGCGCGTGGCCTACCGCTCGATCAAGTCTTCCACATCTATTCCGAACACACCGGTGAAGCAGTCGAGAGCCCCGTCGCCAAAGTCCTGCGCGAGGGCCGCATCGTAGGTCTCGCGAATCACACGGTGCTACGACATAGGGACGGGCACGGCATCCCGATCGACGACAGCGGCGCACCGATACGCAATCAGGACGGCGCTCTGTTCGGAGTGGTGCTGGTGTTCCGAGACGTGAGCCGCGAAAAGTCCGAGCTCGCACGCCGAGACTTTCTGGGTAGAGCCGGTCAGGTGTTGGTCGAGTCGCTCGATCTCGACGTCACGCTGAATGCCATCGCGCGGCTGGCCGTACCCACGATCGCCGATTGGTGCAGCGTCGACGTACTCGACTCGAAAACCGGCGAAGTGCGCCATGCGGCGGTGGCCCACGTCGAGCCTACGAAGCTGGAGTTTGCGCGCAAACTGCTCGAGCGTTATCCACCGGACCCCAGTCAGAGGCACGGCGTCCCGGAAGTGATACGCAGCGGAAAGGCCGAACTCTATCCCGAGATCCCCAGCGAGCTGTTGGAGGGTGCTGCGATGGATGCAGAGCACTTGCGGCTGATCCGAGAGCTGTCGCTGCGCTCGGCGATGGTGGTCCCGCTGAAGGTGCGCGGTAAGAGCTTCGGGGCGTTGACGTTCATCTACGCCGAGTCCGCGAACCGTTACGATGCTGACGATCTGGCGTTCGCAGAGGATTTTGCCGCACGAGCCGCCATGGCGCTCGAGAACTCGCTCGTGCTCAAGGAGGTGGAGGACGCGCGGGCCGTGGAACGGCGCCTACGCCGCGAAGCCGAGGTCGCCAATCGCGCCAAGGACGAATTTCTAGCGATGGTATCGCACGAGCTCCGAACGCCGCTGAACGCGATCTTGGGCTGGGCGCAGATCCTCCGTAGCCGCGGCCGGGAGGCGCGCATCGATGAAGGCCTGGCCGTCATCGAACGGAACGCCCACGCGCAGGTCAAGCTGATAGAGGACGTGCTCGACGTGTCCCGCATCATCGGCGGTAAGCTCTCGCTCAAGTTCGAGAACGTCGACGTGAAGGGGGTGGTCGAATCCGCGACCGAGAACGTACTCCCGTCAGCGACTTCGAAGGGGCTCACCGTCTCAGTGGATGTCGCCGACGGCTGTTCAGTGATCGTGGCCGATCCGGATCGCCTCCAGCAGGTGCTGATGAACCTGCTGTCGAACGCGGTGAGGTTCACCCACGAGGGTGGGCACATCTGGCTGCGCGCTCGCGCCAACGGTCCGGAGCTGCGCTTGGAGGTCGAGGACGACGGCGAGGGCATACCGCCAGCTGCGCTCCCGTTCATCTTCGACGCTTTTCGGCAAGCGGACACCTCGACCACGCGGCGCCATGGCGGTCTCGGTCTCGGGCTCGCCATCGTCAAGCAGATCGTGACTGCGCACGGCGGCAAGGTCGAGGCCCAGAGCGACGGCGAAGGGCGCGGGTCCAAGTTCAGCATCCGGCTCCCGGCGGGTCCTCGAGCTTCGGCGGTCGAGCACGCGGTCGTGTTGACGCCGCCTCCGCCGCGCTCGACCGACGCGCTGCGGCTCGATCGGCTGCGCCTGTTGGTGGTCGACGACGAGGCGGATGCTCGCGAGCTGTTGCAGGAAGTCCTCGCCGGACTCGGTGCCGAGGTGTCCACCGCAGCCACCGCCGCCGACGCCTTCGCAAAGTTCAGACAGAGCACACCCGACATCCTCATCAGCGATATTGGGATGCCGAAGGAGGACGGCTACTCCTTGATCCGCAGGATCCGCCAGCTGCCGCGGGCCGACGGAGGCGAAACGCCTGCAATCGCGCTCACTGCATACGCGCGCGCGGTCGACGTCGAGCGAGCGCTCGAGGCTGGCTATCACGTGCACCTGACCAAGCCCGTGGACTCGGTTCAGCTCGCCGCGCTGGTCGCAGACCTGGCGCGCCGCGACAGCGGGCAGCGACGCAATGCGGACGCAGACGCATGAGCCTGCCCTGCCAGCCGACTGCGAGCAACAGCGTCGCAAGAAGAACGCAGCTGAATCGCTCGTCGAGAATCGTCGAGTCACTCCAGCGTGGGGGTCTCCCAGTCGATGTAGTTGGCCAGGTCGTAGGCGACGGGCTGGTCGCTTTGATTCCTGAGCTTCGGTTCCATGAAGTTCGCAGGTGGGATCGTCTTGGTGAGAAAGCCCTGGATGGCGGTGCGGGCGGTCTCTTGCTGCGACTGGTTGAAGGAGCAGTGCATGTGCGGATCGCCGTCGTTGCCGCCGTGGTAGCCGACATGGCTCTCGATCCCGAGCGCCTTGAAGACCTCGGCACCGGCCGCAGCGGAGGTGAACTGCGCCACGGGCCCCAGGTGACCGATGCGATTGTTGTCCAAGGTCGTGAAGCCGCGCGGCGCGTACATCGCCACGAGGAAATGGGCGTCCGCGGGCACCGCGTCGACGTTGCCCGAGCACACCTGCGATACCAGCCAGTTCTGACCGCAAGCCTCGCTCACTTGCTCCGGATTCTCTCCGCCGTTGGGACCGAGATCGTTGTCGCCGACGACGCGGTAGGACCCGAGGCCTCCGGTACCTGACTCGACCGGAATGCCGAGGGCAATCCGCTCGTCGAAGGCGCCGACGGTGAACGCCGACTTGCCGGCGTAGGAACAGCCCGTGGTGCCGAGGGCCGTGGGATCGATGATGTCATTGCTCCCGGCGTCGCGCTCGGAGACCAACACGTCGATGATGCGGCTGACGGCCCAGGCCCACTTGATCTGGATGCTGACCCCGCTGCCGCCGTAGATGGCGTTGTAAGCGCTTTCGGCCGAGCTGTGGCTGTAGCTCATGGCCGCCACTCCCTCCGCGTGGAGGAAGCTGGTGGGCACGCCCGATCCGTCGGCCCGGAACATGCCAGGAACGGGACCGCTGGCGCCCGGGGGCAGCTCGATGCTGACGCTGTAGCTGGCGCTGGCCCCACCGTGCTGAATCTGTACTTGCACCTCTTCGTCGGATACCGAGCCCGTGACCATGTCGGGCGTGCCCGGCTTGGCTCCGTGCACGAAGCCCTCCACCTGCTTCTTCAACCAGGCACGCTGGCAGGCCCACTCCGAGATGCTCGTCATGCGCGTGCCGTCCGCCTTCTTGAACGGATCGGGGAGGGCGTGGCTCGCCGGGGACAGGGCCATCGCCTCCGGGAGCTCGCAATCTTCACCGACGAACTCGACGAAATCGTCGTTGTAGCCGTCGATGCCACCACCGCCGCCGCCGGTGGTGCTGGTGCCCGTCGTCGCATCGCCGGACGTGCCGGTCGTGGCGGAGGTGCCGGACGTGCCGCCGGTGGTGCCAGTGGATCCGAGCGGCCCTTGCGCCCCGGTAGTCGTGGCGGTGTCCCCGCCAGAGGTGCTGGTGGTACCCATTGGGTTGCCCGTCGTCGACGTGGTGTTTCCACTAGAACCTTGAGTGACGGACGCCCCGCCGCTCGTCGTCGAGCCAGCATCGGTGGTGGCCGTGGTGGGGGCGCCGGTGGTCCCCGCGACCGTGCTGCTCGTGTTCTCCGGCCCGTTGACGTGTGTGCTCTCCGAGCCGCAGCCCGCGGCGAGTGAGAGTCCTGTTGCAAATAGCGCCGCCCCTCGGCCGAGTTTTTCCATGAGGTAAGATGCCTCCAAACGCCGGGAGCGATCCCAGTCCGGTGGAAGCGCTTCCCATTCGGCTCGCAGCTCGAGACGGCGGCGCTCGATTCCAGCAACAACGATGTTTTTCAACACAGCAACCCAGCGATGCGAACGCGACTTGCCAAGACGGGGCTCGCCCAGTGGGGCCAGCTCGTGTACTCGCAATGACCTGCGACGCCCATGACGACCAGTTTCAACGCGTGGATGCAGCCCGGTTTCTGGGGCAGCCCGACGGCGTCCGTCGACTGGTGTGAACAGAACTACGCCCACAGCGGCTACGTCTGCGAGATGTTCAACAGCGTCTCCAGCGTGTCGATGCTGCTGGTCGGCGTGTTGGGTGCGCTCTGGCATCGCCGCGTTCTCGAGCAACGCTTCGTCTTGGTGTTCCTCAGCGTCGCGCTGGTGGGCATCGGCAGCATCGCGTTCCATGGAACGCTGCGCTTCGAGCTGCAGATGCTCGACGAGTTACCCATGCTCTACACCGCGGCGCTGCTGGTGTACGTCTTGCTCGAAAACCAGCCCCAGCGGCGCTTTGGCACATGGTTCCCAGCGACGCTGGCGGCCTACGCCCTGGTCGCAACCTGCGGCGCTGCGTTCCTGCGGGGCCAAGCGCAGTTCTGGTCGTTTCAAGTCAGCTTCGCCGGATTGGAGTTCTACGGGCTCTACCGCACGTGGCTCATCCACCGCCAGAGCCGTGACGGCACGCACCGCCGGCTGTTTCGAGTAGGCATCTGCCTGTACGCGAGCGCGATCGTGCTGTGGTTCATCGACCTTCGCTTCTGCCGCGCCCTGACCCACGTCACACGGCGCCTGGGCATTCCCAACCCCGAGCTGCACGCCTGGTGGCACGTGCTGGTCTCCGCCGGGTTGTACGCCATGATCCTGGTGATCGCCTTCGACCGCTGCCAGGTGCTCGGGCGTCGACCTGGCTGGCGCTACCACTGGGGGGTGGTGCCAGTGGTTACAGCGGGCGAGGTGCCGCGTTAGCTCACCAGGGTGGTGGCGAGCTGATAGACGAGGGCGGCTGGAGTTCCCGCAGCGTTACAATAGGCCAGTCTCGCTACCCCAGCCTGGGCAGCAGCAAGCGTAACTGCGTCTTTTTGGTGCTCGCGGCGAGTGCCGCTCCGGGTTCGATGTCGTAATTGTAAAGCCTTGCCGCAGCATTTCGGCGTCCGGGAGCGACCCTCTCGCTGACGTCCGGCGAAACGCCCGATCACGACTCCCGACATCCGGGAATTGTCTCCCTGTAAGGAACGACTGAGATGCGGATGAATCGACTTATTCTGGCCTTGGCCCCTATCGTTTTGGGCGCCTGCAGCAGCGACACCGCCGGCACGGACACCACCGCCAGCGGGGGAACCCCCACGGCCGGTCCGGTCACCGGTACGGGAACGACGAGCCCCGCGACCACCAGCCCCGGCACCACCGGCACGACTGGCGGCATGGGGATGGCCGCCGCGAGCACGACCGGCGGGTCGTCCACCACTGGCGGGGCAGTGACGACCGCTACGGGAAGCAGCAGCACCACCGGCTCGAGCACCGTCAGCGGCACGACGGGCACTTCCACCACCGAGGGCACGGGCGGGGCCAGCACCACCGGCTCGAGCACCACGGATGGCGGGACGACAGGCCCCATGACCTGCCCCTACACCCCCCCGGAAGATCCGGCCACGTTCCCGGACGGGTGGACCGCGGGCGAGGCCATCGTGTTCAACGAAAACGGCGGGTGGACTTGGTACAACGACGAGCGCGTCGTGGTGGACGCCGAGGCGGGCAAGATCATCGTGAGCTCCGCGAGGTCGAGCGCCTCGAGCCAGTCCGCCGACACCAACATCGACGCCGTGATTCACGACATCGCTACCGGCACTAACGACAAGATGGCGTTGGGGTCGCTCAGCTACTCCGACGACCACAACAATGGCGGCATCGTGATCACCGCTCCGGGCGAGTACTTCGTGGCCTGGGCGCACCACAACGTGGACTGCAACACCTACTGGCGCAACTACAACGGCGGTGCGTGGAGCGAACGGGTCACGCACACGTGGGGCTCACAGGGCTGCCCCTGGAACGGCTCCGACGTCACCTACAACAACCCCTGGCACATGAGTTCCGAGGGGAAGTTTTACAACTTCATTCGCTCGGTCGAGACCAGTCCGAACTTCCTCGTCTCCGAAGACAACGGGCAGACCTGGAGCTACGGCGGGCGCCTGACCGCGAGCCCGCAGCAGGGCTACAATGCCGGCTACTACAAGTATTGGGGCAACGGCGTCGATCGCATCGACTTCTTCGCCACCGAAGCGCACCCTCGCGACGCCAACACGAGCGTCTTCCACGGCTACATCAAGGGCGGGAAGACTTACGATTCGTTCGACCAAGAGATCGACGACAACTTGCACGACACCAACGCGCCTGGCATCACCGAATTCACCACGGTGTTTCAAGCCGGCGGCACGATCGACGGGGTCGCGCTGAACCACCTCTGGAACTTCGACATCGCCCGCTACGACGACGGGACCATCGGCGTGCTGTGGATGGGCCGTGAGGGCGGCGGCGGCAAGGACAACCCGAACCCCAATCACCGCGTCCTGTACTCACGCTTCGACGGCACCGAGTGGAAGTCGACGTACCTCGTCCGCGGCGGCCGCACGCTCTACAGGAATCGCAGCGATTGGTGGGAAGAAGACTACCTCGGGGGCGCCGCGCTCGACCCCGACGATCCTCACGTGATCTACGTCTCTACCCCCATCGATCCTCGCGACGACTCGACGGACCTCGAAATGCACGAGATCTGGAAGGGCGTCACCTGCGACGACGGGGCCAGCTTCAGCTGGACGCCGATCACCATGAACTCGCCCAACGAGAACCTGCGCCCCGTCGTGCCCAAGTGGGACGCACAGAACACCGCCGTGCTCTGGTTCCAGGGCAACTACCAGACGGCGCAGATGTACACCGCGAAGGTGATGGGCATCATCAGTCAGCGCTGAACCCACGACGACTCACGGCGCCGCCACAAGATCACCCTCGACGCATCGCACCAGTCGCCAGAAGACCCGTGGCTGGGCGTCACCTTTCGAACCTCCAAGACCTTCGTCCGCATCGAAGGCCAGCGCGCCCTGCTCGAGGATGGCTCGCCGCTCACGCTCGCCACTGCCGACGAGGCCCGCGAGTTCTTCGCCTTGCGACGCCGTGAGAATACCGAAACCCGGTTCCACTACCCGCGGCTGACGTACACGCTGAGCAGCAGTGACTGCAGGCCGCCCGAGTCGAGCTCGTAGCAATGTCGAGCTCGTAGCAATGTCGAGCTCGTAGCAATGTCGAGCTCGTAGTAATCGGAGCTGGGCGCCTCAACGTTCGCCGTCGAGGTGTTGCATCAGCCGACTGCGGAGCCCCGGAATAGTGCTGCGAGTGTTGGCGACGGCGCTCGCGAAAGAGCCCGACCTCGTGGGCGTGTCGGGGCTTTGCGCCGCTTCACGAATCAACGCCTCGTGACGGTCGATGGCTTCGTGCATCGTGTCGACGGCGAACGGCCCATCCAAAAGGTCGCGAACCGCAGCACGCCAGGGGGCGAGATCGCTGGCGAGTGCGAGAAAGACCGGGTCGCAACCGGGTGCGGTGGCGAGCCCACTCCAGTAGGGATAGGTCGCGCTGCAATCTTCCGGCACGACCGTCCAGTGCGGGGCGGCATGATCGGGATTGATCCAAAACGTGGACTCGACGTCCCAGGGAATCGGCAGGAAGTGACTGGGGGCGTCTTCGTAGAAGTAGTAGTTGTGGTTGTGGGACCAGCTACCGTCATCGGTATTGAAATACGTCACGCCATCGTAATTCAGGATGGCATCGTCCACGGCCATGTAGCGAGCCCAGTAGTCCAGGTCGCTGTGCGCGCCGAGGGCTTCTCGCAGCTCGGCCACGGTGTTCGCGCTGTTGATCGCTCCTGAGAATTCCTGGAAGCCGCTGATGTCTCCGGCGTCTTCATTGGTTCTTAGCGCAGCCCGCATCGCCACAGGGCCGGTATCGGTGGGCCAGAGCTGCTTGTAGAGATTCCCGTCCGGGTGTTCAGGCCAACGATCGGCGGTGAATCGCCCGTCCAGTTCTTCGACCATCCCGTAGAGTCCGTAGGACTGCCCGTTCACGCGCACGGTCGCCCAAGAGGCTCGTGGGGCGGCGACACCCATGGCGCGGTAGAGATCGTAGGCGAGCCTTTCCTTCATGCGACTGTCGTCGTGACGATTGGCGTGCAGGTTCAAACGCTTCAGCCCGA
>JAICQQ010000158.1 GCA_025937785.1 Polyangiaceae bacterium | reverse complement strand
CGCGAAGCTGTCCTGCCCGTAACAGGGTGCCGAGCGCGCGCTCCAAGATCGAGAGGGCGCGGAACGAGAGCCACCCCAGGATCGTGAGCAGCGCGATTGCTCCGGCGATCTCAGCCAGCGCCAACACGACGCCGTCCGTCGTGATCAGCAGTCGGACGGATTCGGGCAAGAGCGGGAGATCGACGGCGAGCTTGAATTGTCGATGAAAGAAGTGCGAGTAGCTGCCGTCGACGAAGCGAAACAACCTCACCAAAACCAACAGAACCGCGACGAAGGCGTGGGTTCGCTTGCCCACACGTCCTACCCAGGCGAGCCAAGCTGCGTAGCTCGCGATGAGCAGCGTGACCTCCCAGCTCGGGTGTAGCCACGAGGTGACGTCGGTCGATGCAGGGAACGTGGCGTTCAGCATCAGGTTGAGGAGCAGCCACACCAGCGCGAGGGCAAACCACGGCCAGAGCTTCGCGCCCCCGAGCGCCCGGAAGCGAGCGAAGCTCAAGGTCTGGTTGGGTGTTGCAGCCAGCTCAGACACTGTGCCTCGAGGGAGAGTTCTGCGGGACCGCCTAACGAGAACCGCGCCGGGAACGCCAGGTGTCCGCCCGACTCGCACCAGATCACCGAGAGCTTGTCGTTGCCACGCCGGAGCACCGGCGAGACGGTGTCGTATGGAATCATCGGGTCATGTTTGGCCCCCACATAGAGCGCCGGAACCTCGAGGGACTCGAGCGTGTTCGCCGCGCTGCACCGCTCGTAGTACGCCCAGGGGCTTTCGAAGCCGAACACCGGGGCGACCACGTCGCGGTCCCAGTCGAAGATACGGCGGATGCGGCGCGCTCGCTCGACGCTGATCGGGGCGCGTCCGCCCTCCGCGTAGCGCGCGAACTGAGCCGCGAGGCCTCCGAGCACGTAGGGGCGGTATGGATTCACGAGCGCCTCGTCGAAGGCGCGCATGTTCGCGGCGAGGTCGAGCGGCGAGCAAAGGGCTACCACGCTCTGCACGCGCGGATCGGGCGCGTGACTCGAGTAGCGGAGCGCCACATGACCACCCATCGAATAACCGAAGAGGTACACGCGCTCGTAGCCCCTGAGGCTTTCGCTCGCGAGCGCGTGGCCCAGGTCGTCGATGAGCCCCGCATGCGCGATATTGCCGGAGGAATCGCCGGCCCCGCGCGCGTTGAGCAGCAAACAAGAAACGCCGCGAGCAAGCGCGGCCTGCAGCGCTCGCGCCATGTAGCGGCTGGCGATCGAGCCTCCGAGTCCGTGCAGTACGATCAGAAGCTCTCGCTCACTCGCGTGTGCGAGGGCTCCGCTCAAGCGCATGGGCAGCCCGTGTTGGTCGCGCCCCGGCTGCTGCCAGCGCGTGAGGTTCGACGGCAATCCCGGTGCGACCAGACGAGCGAAGTGCTGGCGTAGCGTGAAGTAGTGACCCGTCAACGTCATCGAAATGTGGCTCGAATACCGCGGTCGAGTCCCAGCACGGTGAGTGGCTGATCGGAGAGTTCGAAAGTCGTGACGTCTCCGAGGCGGACGCCGATCTGCAAGTAGGGACCGTCGAGGTAGACTCCGGCGCTCTGCATCTTGCTCCGAACGCTGATCGATTTTCCGGCTGGCACCGTGAGGCGTGTCAGGTGAAGATTTTCACCCGCCGCGGTATAGGGCTCGCGCACCACGAGTTGCAGCTTTTTCGACGTGAGCGGAAGTACACCGCCGCCCGCGGAGCGTTGTGCGGCGGTGCTGCCGGCGGCTGGCCCCACCCAGAACCCGCTCGAACGCTGCACCTCGCGTTTTCGCTCGTGCTGCAAGATGTAGTGCGAGGTCGCGGCGGGCGATCGATGACAATACAGCGCCTCGTTGAGGACGCGCCGGGAGCGCACGTGCCCGTTGTGCCGAACGCACATGCGGGCCAACTGGATCTTGCTGATGGTGCCGTCCAGAGCGGAAGCGAGCGACCTTCTCAGCCCCGTTCGTCGCGCACCACAGAAAAAACCGACGCTGTGTCGAGGCGAGCTGTTCACCCCCAGGATGGGGACGTCCACGATGTTGTGCGATGCAGCAAGTAGCGTGCCGTCTCCCCCCACCGCTACCACCAGCGCCGCGTCGTTGGGATCGAAGGCGGCGTGCGCTCCCTTGAGCACGAGCGCGTCGGTTCCCAACGTTTCCAAGTCGTTGACGACCGCATCCAGAGTCTTCATGTGCTCTTCGTGGGCGCCCCGCCATTTGCTGACGCTAGGGTCGTTGCGTTCCAGCAAGCGTTGAGCCCGCGCGTCGCCCTCTCCTTCGAGAGAACGCGCGTACAGCGAGCGCTTGGCCACGACGATGACGCGGACTCGGCTCAAGCCAACTCCTCGGCCAAGCGCCGCAAGCCGATCTCGGTTTTCGCATCGTGAAAGCTGCCCTGCCGGCAAGATTCGAGGGCTTCGCTCAAAGGGAGCGCGATCACTCGCCCGCAATGCTCCAGCGGAGATCCGTCGAGCCCCGGCTCCTGCCGCGCGGCGGGATCGACTTCCACGTGAAAGAAAAATTGCTGTTCGGCAACGAAACCTGGCGCCGGGAGTAAAGCAAACCCGAGCGGGCGTACAGCCTCGATGGGTACCTGAAATCCGAGCTCTTCGAAGAGCTCGCGCTGGGCCGTCAGGGCAGGTCCCTCCGGCGTTTGGTCCCGTTCCTCGACCAAGCCGGCGGGCAACTCCCAGAGCGCTCCCGGGGGCTCGGGCACTTCGTACGGCTCGCGGGTCTTGGGACGGTTGAACAAGGGCGGGCGCAGACAGCTACGCAAGTACACGTAAGGACCTTCGGGCGTCGCGTAGTGGGCGCAAATCACGACGGCGTCGATCGCTCGTCGATCGACGGAATCGTAGAGGAAAGGTTGGCTGCTCGTGCCATCGGGGTAGTGCGCGCGGTAGCGCTGACGTATCAACTTGAGAAATCCGCTAGCGTCTCGAGGGCTGATGTCTTCGATCAGCTCGAGTCGTATCGTCGGGAGCTCGAGCCCCCGACGCGGTGGGGTGCGCTTCATCTTTCGTTAAACTCACAAAGCTCGGGTTGCGGGGTCGCTGGTTCAAGGGTACACGAGCATGTGGAACAAACAAAAGGGGTCACCGTGCTCTGTTCGACACGACACATTTCGCTCTGGTTGCTCGGGCTCGGAGTGGCGTTGAACATGCCCATCGGTACCAGCTGGGCGCAGACCTCCAAGCGGAAGTCTGAACAGCAGGCCGAGGTGCTCGACGTCACCGAGACGAAGAAGAATCTGCAAAGCGGTCAAGAATCCCGCGTCATCGGCGCGCTCGATCAGCTGAAGCAAGCACCCACGTTGGGCAAGCCGTTGGCTTCAGACGTCGAAGCGCTCTTGACCAAGGGCACGACCATGAAGATCACGCTGAACGCGATCGGCGTGCTCGGTACCCTGGGCGAGGTGAAGTCGAGCCGCGTGATCGCGCCGTACGTGCGGCACCGCAGCGGCCCCGTGCGCCAGGTCGCGGCCAACGCTCTGCTGCAAACGCAGGGCCCCGACGCCGTCGAAGCTCTGCGCGGCGCGCTGCGCAGTTCCGATCCGGAGGTGCGCGACATCGCGGCTCGCGGTCTCGGCGACTTGAAAGCCAAAGAGGTGTTGCCCGATCTGTTCCAGTCGCTCGACCAACGCGTGTTCGCCGCAGCCGTCAGCATCGGTAAGCTGTGCGACCCGACCGAGTGCATGAAGTTCATGGACCAACTGAAGAAGCTCCAGCTCGAAGTGATCACGAGCGGCACGGATCACCTGCTGTTCCGCCCCGCCTCCGAGATCGACGACAAGACGAAGTTGGCGGTGATCGAACGCATCGCCGAGCTCAGGACCATGCCGGCGACCGACTACCTCGTTGCCGTGTACAAGCGTTGGCCGAAAGACGGCAGCAAGTCCCTCAAGAAAGAGCTGGGGGAAGTCATCGAAGACAACGGCGGAGATCTGGGAGACGACGAATGAAGCGCCTACTTTCCACGTGCCTCGTAGCCAGCGCGATCGCAGCCTGTTCTGGCCAGCAGAACGGCTTCGACCAGGCATTTACCAAGCGCTGGCAGTCGGATTCCGGAGACTCGGCGAGCCGTTTGTACGAGCGACTCAAGGGGACTGCGGCGCCCGCGGCAGCGCAGGTTGCCGTCGGCGTGACCAGCTCCGGGCTGGTGGGTAAACCCCTCGGTGCTGGCGCGGGTTGGAGCTACGCTGGCCGCGTCGACACCGTCCCGCAAATCAGCGGCGGCGTGGTTGCATTCACCAGCGGGGGACAGGTCGTAGCCCTGGATGCCCAGAACGGCACGCCGTTGTGGAAGGTCGATGCGGGTAAGCGACGGCTGCGCGGTATCGGCGACGATGGTGCAACCACGGCCGTGAGCTTGGGAGACGCCAAAGGCACACTGCCCAGTCAGCTCCTGCTCGTCACCCGCAGCGGCAGCGTGGCGCACCGCTACGAGATGCGTGCGCCCTTGGGCGTGCCCGCGGTCCACGGGGGCGTTGCGTTCGTGCCGTGGGATAGCCAGTACGTCACGGCGCTCGACACCACGACGGGCGACGAAGTCGCTCGCATCTTGCTGCGCCATCAGGTGAGTCATGCTCAGACCATCGGCGGCGAGCTGTACTTCGGCCAGTTGGGCCTCACGCGCTTCGACGAGAAGATCGGCGCGGCGCAACGGCAGGGGGCGAACTTCGTCGCGTTGCCCAACAAGAAGGTACCGGGCGATCCCGAATGGTACAAAGACGGTACCGAGGTGTACGCACCCACCAATTCCGCGACCACGAAGATTCACCTCTTGGCCCGCCCGGCGGCGAACGCCGAGGGGCTGGGGCTGGCCGGCGGTACCTACGTGGCCAGCTACTTCTCGGTCGCGTTCGGGCTCGACGCCAAGGACGGCTCTTTGAAGTGGACCCGCGCGCTCGCGGGCGACATCGTGGGCGGCGGCGCTGCCACCGATGGCTTTGCGCTGTGCGACGCTACTGGCAAGGTGTGGGGAGTCGGTAGCAGCGGGCAAGCTCCGGCGCCGGTCGCCGATCTGGGCAAGCCCCTGAAGGCGTGCGTGGTCCAGGCCGACTCGCTCGGCGTTTCTGGGGAGCCCGCCGACTCCGTTGCCGAGCAGGTTCAGGCGGTGCTCGACACGCACCGGCCTTCGCTCGCGACCGCATACTCCTTCCTGGTCGAAGAGCTGCCGAACATCAACGACCCGCTCGTGACCAAGATCTTGATCGATCTCGTCGAGCACCCGCGCACGGTGCCCTCGCTAGCGAAGCGCGCGGGAGTACTCTTGGCCAAGCAGCGCACGGGCGTCGATTACATGCTGGCGGCGCTCGAGCGACACTACGATTTCCTCTCTGGGAACCGACCGCCGCCCGTGGGGCCGCTGGCGGTGGCGCTGGGGGCGATCGGTGATCGCAAGGCCGCGCCGCTCCTCGCCAAGCATCTGAACGATCCGGCCACCGCGACGAAGGACGTGCCGCTGGTAGCCTCCGCCCTCGCGGAACTGGCGACGTCGGGCGAGACGGAAGAACTGCAAACCTTCTTTGCGCTCTACCGCGCGACTGCCGACGAGGCACCGCTCGTCGAAGCCGTGGTCAAGGTCGCCCAGACTTTGATTCGTGTGGGCGGCGCCTCCGGTCAAGAAATGGTCGAGTTCGCAGCGACCGATCCGCTCACGCATCCGACGGTGCGCAGTAAGCTCACCGAGACCATCTACAAGCAGAGCCCCAAGCCGGCGCCGAAGCCCGAGGCCGACGGCAAAGCGACCTCGTCGCTCTAACTGTCACTGCACCGCGGGCGGCGGGTCACTGTCACTCGTCGTCCGCGACGCGGACGCGCTTTCCCGAGTCCGGGTCCTCGCCTGAAGGGGCGGATCCATCCTCGGCCTTCGGGGGCGCGCCTGCGTCGGCGGGGCGTGTCGAGTCAGGGGCGCCGCGATTGACGAGCGCGTCGACCCGGTCGGTCACGCGCTCGACCACCTTCCACAGCTCCTTGCCGGCGTCTTCGGCGATCTCTTCGATGCGGCGCGGATCGAGCTTGCGCCTGGCCTCCGCTCGGAGGTCTTCCACGCGGCGTCGCTTGAGTGCATCGAGGTTGTCCAGGGCTCGCCGCCCCATCGCTTCGACCTTTTGCGGGTCGACGTGGCGCGCGGCTTTGCGGGCGGCGCGCAGCATCAAGTCGAAGCCGTCGGCCAGATCCCGCACGGCGCTCCCGTGCTGGTCGTCCCGGCTCGGGTCGCTCGTCGAGGGATCGGTGGGGGGAGTTTCCGAGGTTTCCTTGGGTTCGTTGGCCATGCGCCCATGGTGCGCACCCTCGCACCGCCGTGCAAGCGCTCCGTTGGGGGTGCCAGGCCCGCCGGAACGCACTAGATTTGTACCAGCGCCCCGATTCTGGTTAAGTCCCCGGGGATTCATGCCAATGCCACGATCCAACGACGTCATCGGTGATCTCGAGCACGCCATCGACGCCGTGGTCGACAGCTACAAGGGGCCGGAAGAGGTCAACAACCTCGACAGCGCCGCGCTGCCCAACAAGCGCAAGGTGATCGAGGCGTTCAACCACATCAAACCGGTGCTCTACCTCGGGTTTTACAGCCTGCGTCCGCTCAGCCAAGAAAACCTGCGGTACTCGGTGAGTGAACACCTGTACCCCGCGTACGAACTCTTGCGCGAGCAGATCCACCGCGCCTTCACCTACGAGCACCACGCCGGCCGTGGGCCGGAGGTCGGGCCCGACCACTCGCACGAGGTGCTCCTCAGGATCTTCAACCAGATCCCAAAGCTCCGGAAGACGCTCAACGGCGACGCGCTCGCGGCCTTCGAAGGCGACCCCGCAGCCCGCAGCTTCGAAGAGGTCATTTTCAGTTACCCCACGATCGAGGCCATCACCGCCTACCGAGTCGCGCACCTCATGTACCGCGAAAAGGTGCCGATGATCCCGAGGATCATCAGCGAGTACGCTCACAGTCGCACCGGTGTCGACATTCACCCCGGCGCCCAGCTCGGCGAACGCTTCTTCCTCGATCATGGCACCGGCGTCGTCATCGGCGAAACCAGCATCATTGGCGACAACGTGAAAATGTACCAAGGCGTCACCCTCGGCGCCCTCAGCGTTCGCCGTTCCGAGTGCGAGTTCGCCAACAACAAGCGCCACCCGACGATCGAAAGCGACGTCACCATCTACGCGGGCGCCACCATCCTCGGTGGCGCCACCGTGATCGGCAAGAACAGCGTCATCGGCGGCAACGTGTGGATTGTCAAGTCCGTCCCGCCCAACTCGAAGATCTTCGGCAAGCCCAAGGAATAGGGCAGCCTTCGCGCCCGCTAGAGTGCTTCGAGGACGCCTCCACGGCCATCGGCCCGTGTAGCACCTTCTGGTAGCTTGGAAACGCGTTGGTGATGCGACGTGCGGGGGTGGTCGCGGGTTGCTCGTTGATGTCTTCGGCGGTGACCACTTGTGACAATTGTTGGCTGAGTGTCGCGAGGACTTTCGGGTCGTTGTTGAAGACCCAGCCAGCGTGGTCGAGGCTGGCGAAGACGAGCGCCTCGAACTCATGAAGCGATAGGTACGGGATGAACTGCGAATGATTTAACGCTGTGGCCATCGCCGTTTCGACGTGCTCGGCACGCAGTGTGGGTGCGCCAGCTGGGCGTGAAGTCATTCCAGGGAAATCGGAGGGAAGCCCATAGTAGTCCAGCATCGTGGTGACCGCTGCAGCGCTCGTATCACGGAAGAGCCTTCGCAGGTCTCCGGCGACACTGTCCCAAGACGTGATCCCACCCTTGAAGTTTGGTCCACTCTTCACGCGCTTGGTCACCACCAGCGTCGGAACAAAGCAGAGTCCGCGGCTATGAAATTGTGGGTCTAGGACGTTCTTGACGAACGCCTCCTCGGTTTGACCTTCGACTAGGACGAGCACCTTTTTCATGCTCGCCTAGGCTGAAGGGCGACCCCCTAGAACGTTCTTCTCCCAGAGCTCGCCGAGTCCGTAGTCGTCGAGCCATTCCGAGACCTCCGACTCGTTGGCGCGCCGAAACGTGGAGGCTCCGCCGCTGCGCTCCACAACGACGATATCTGCTGGTTCGAACTGGTTCACGAGTGTGACGGACTGGGTCGACACGATCACCTGCGTCCTGTGCGAAGCAGCGCGCAGGAGCCCTGCGAGGATTTGGATCGCGTAGGGGTGCAATCCCAGCTCTGGCTCATCCAGCAAGACTGTGGCTGGCAGATTCGGCTGGAGGAGCAGCGTCGCCAAGCAAATGAATCGAAGCGTGCCGTCGGATAGAGAATGGGCGTTGAAGTAGGTGTCGGACCCTCGCTCATGCCATTCCAGGCGAGTCTTCCCGGGCGACAAGGGCAACGCACGCAGTTGAAAGTCGTGGAAGAACGGCGCCACGTCACGAATCGTGGACACGATTTGCGCATACTGCGCAGGCGCAGTGTCTCGAAGGCGCCACAGGAATGGGGCGAGATTGGCGGCATCCTGTCTGAGAACCGCGTTGTCGTCGATGTCGCAGAGTTGCTTGACCTTGGCAGTTTGGCTCGTGTCGTGGAAGTGATAGACGCGCCAAGAGCTCAAGCTCTCCAGCACGTAGCTGGCTACCCTGCCTGGTCGGCGCTTAGCTACGCTCTGGAGCTGGCTTTCGAGTTGTGCCGTGCCGATCCCCTCTTCATACGGCTTGGCATGGTCTGTCAGCCAGAAGTAGCAGAGCTCCTCGTCGATGAACAACGAGTCTGCTTGAGTTGGCGCAAGGATCAAACGGTAGGCGTTTTGACCGAACCTAAGTCCAATCTCGATGCGTTCGGTCGTCTTCTGTCCGAAATGAAGCAAGCACTCCGGCCCACCCTGCCGTTGCACGAAAGCTTGCAGCCTACCGACGACCACTTCATGCAACAGCCCGAAGACCTGCACAAAGTTGCTCTTTCCCGAACCATTGCCTCCGATGAGCAAGGTAAGGGGTCGAAGGTCCAACGCGCACTCACGGATCGACTTGAATCCGCGGATCTCGATGTGTTGGAGGGGCGCAGCCATGGGTTCTTGCAAGCTTAGCGCCATACTATTCATGGAAGAAGGGTCGGGCGCCTTTCGGGCGAGTTGAGTACGAATTTCATCTGCCTCTAAAGCGGCAGGATCGCATCGCGATCCAGCGAAAATATGGCTAGCTGCCATCATATCCAGCCATATCGCCATCGGCGGAGGCACTTGTGGCTGGATATGCGGAGCCCCGTTTCACACAATCTGCAGGGGATCCGCGTCGCGTGCCGAAATGCTGACGTGCACCGCACCCCCGAAGCCGAGCTTTTGGGCCAGGATCGGCAGGTAGCCGCGTTCGGTGTTGGTGTGGTCGCACACGATGACGCTCGTGCCTTTGGCTTGCTGGGCCAGGATGTCGTGATGGCGCATCTCGCCGGTGAGCAAGAGGTCGGCGTCGGCGTGAACGAGCAGGCTGCCACCCGCGCCCGCGCACACCGCGACGCTGCGGATGAGGGGATCGCCCGAGTCTGCGGGGCGCGCCACGCGCACGTGCGCGAGCTTCAGGTGGGCCTTCACGCGTTCGACGGCGTCGCTCAGCCGCAGCGGCGCCGTGAGCTGGAGCACGCGGCCTTGACCTTCGCTGCTGGCAGCATCCACCGGCTCGATCGCACTCGCTGAACCGGGCCCAAACGCACTCACCAGCCAGTCGTTCAAGCCGCCTCGGCAGGCGTCGAGCGCGGTGTGCGGCGAGTAGGCGAAGATACCGGAGCGCGCGAGGGAGAGCGTGATGCGTTCCGCGGGGCTCCGTTGGGTCACGCGCTTGAGACCCGAGAAGATGGGCGGGTGGTAGGCGACGATCAGGTCGGCGCGGCGCTCGATGGCTTCTTCGAGCACGGCTTCGGTGAGATCGATGGTCAGGTGGATGCGCTCGATCGTCGCATCGACGCTGGGGCGCGGCTCGACCAAGAGCCCGACGTTGTCCCAGTCCGCCGCCAGGTGCAGCGGCGCGATCCGTTCGAGTTCGGCCAGCACCTCTGGTAGAGAAACGGTCATAGGGCGCGATGGTGCCGAAACCGCCGGCGAATGGCGAGAGCTTGAGCGCGGGGCAAAGCCGACTACACTGCGCGCCGTGGCGGATTTATCCTTCCTACAGCGTTTCTCCCTCGGCTGGCAGAGCCTGCTCCGGAGCCTTTCGGACGCGGACTACGCCGAGCGGCTGGGAAGTATCGACGAAGCTCCGCCCGCGCTCGCCGAACCTGAAGCCCCAAAGCCCGCAGTCGCCGAGCCTGCCCCTGCCCCTGTTCCCGAGGTCGGTCCGGGGCCCGCCGATGGCGCGCTGCAAATCTTGAATCTGCTGCAGCGCGAGGGACGGCTCGTCGACTTCTTGCAGCAAGAGGTGTCGTCGTTCAGCGACGCACAGATCGGGCAGGCCGCGCGCGTCGTCCACGAGGGCTGCCGCCGCACCCTCAAAAGGTACCTCGAGGTAGAGCCCGTGCTCGAAGCGGCCGAGGGCGAACCCACGATCGTGAAAGAGGGCTTCGATGCAGAAGCGATCAAGCTCGTCGGCAACGTGGCGGGGGGCGCGCCGTTTCGAGGCATCTTGAAGCACAGGGGCTGGCGAGCGCGCGAGATCCGCTTGCCCGAGACGCTGGGTGATCACGATTTCAAGATTCTGGCGCCGGCTGAAGTCGAGTTGTGAAGCTATGAGTGACGCGAAGTACACGGTTGGTATCGATCTGGGCACCACGCACTGTGCGCTGGCTGTCGTCAATCTCGAGGAGGGGCCGAAGGCGCGGAGTGCGGTGGTGCGCGTCCCGCAGCTGGTGCGGCGTGGCGAAATCGAGGCACGCGAGCTCTTGCCCTCGTTCGTGTACTACGCCACCGAGGGCGAAGGCGACCTCGGCTTGCCCTGGGACACGTCGCGCCGCTTCGCGGTGGGTGAGTTCGCTCGCGAGCGCGCGCGAGAGACCCCGGGCCGCGTGATCGCCAGCGCCAAGAGCTGGCTCACGCACACCGGCGTCGATCGGCGTTCGTCGATGCTGCCCGTGGGGGCGCCCGCCGACATCGAAAAGATTTCGCCGGTCGAGGCGGCGTGGCGCTACCTCGATCACCTGTCCGAGGCGTGGGCCTTCGCGCAGCAGAAAGGCACGGCGCCCCCGCTGGTCGAGCAGCAGATCGTGATCACGGTGCCGGCGTCGTTCGATGCGGCGGCGCGCGACCTGACCATCGAAGCTGCGTACGCCGCGGGGATGGAGGACGTGACGCTGCTCGAGGAACCACAGGCGGCGCTGTACGCGTGGATCGAAGCGAACTCGAACTTTAGAGAGCTGATCGCGCCCGGGGACATCGTGCTCGTGATCGACGTGGGCGGCGGTACCACCGACTTTTCCGCGATCGCGGCGGTGGAGAACGAGGGCAAGCTCGAGCTGCACCGGATCGCGGTGGGCGAGCACATCCTGCTGGGCGGCGACAACATGGATCTGGCGCTGGCGCATCGCGTGGGCGAGCGACTCAAGGCGGACGGACAGAAGCTCGACCGCCAGCAGACGGCCGCGCTCGCGCACGCGTGTCGCAGCGCGAAGGAGCGCTTGCTCTCCGACGACACGCTCGCGAGCGAGGCCGTCGCGCTCGCCGCGCGCGGGTCACAGCTCGTGGGCGGCACGGTGCAGGGGCAGCTCACGCGCGAGGACGTCGAGCAGCTGATCCTCGACGGCTTCTTCCCACGCGTCGCCGCCGGCGCCGCGCCCTTCGAGCGCGCGCGGGCGGCACTCAGACAAATGGGCCTGCCCTATGCAGAGGACGCTGCGGTCACCAAGCACCTCGCCAAGTTCTTGCGGCTTCAGGCGGGCGCCGGCGAGAAGCTTTTGGGGGCCGAAGCGGGCGCGCGCAACGGGCTCTTGCACGCGAAGAGCGTGCTCTTCAACGGCGGCGTGCTGAAGAGCGCGCGGGTGCGCGATCGGCTGCTCGCGACGCTGAACGACTGGCTCTCGTCGGAGGGGGGAACGCCCGTGACGGCGCTGCCCGGTGCGGACCCCGATCTGGCGGTCGCGCGCGGCGCTGCCTACTTCGGCTTGGTGCGTCGCGGGCGCGGCCTGATGGTTCGCGGTGGTACCGCGCGCGCGTACTACGTGGGCATCGAGAGCCCGGCACCCGCGGTCCCCGGCATGCCGCCGCCCACGATCGCCGTCTGCGTCGCACCGTTCGGACTCGACGAGGGGTCGGCGCCCGAGGTGTTACCGCAAGAGCTCGGCGTCATCGTCGGCGAGGCTGTCGAGTTTCGCTTCTTCGGCTCGACCGTGCGCCGCGACGACGTCACCGGGAACGAGCTCGAGGATTGGTCGGACGACGAGCTGGTCGAGCTCTCGCCGATCGCGGTGACCTTCGAGGCCGAGGGGCGCGAGGCGGGGGACTTCGTGCCCGTCCGCCTCCGAGCTTCGATCACGCCCGTGGGCACTTTGCTGCTGGAAGCGCTGCCGCTCGAGCCGCGCGTACCAGGGGAATGTTTCAAGGTCGAACTCAGTGTGCGGAAGGACAAACCGGAGTAAGTGTCCGCGGAATTCATCGTCGGGGTCGACCTCGGTACGTCCCACACGGCGGTGGCGTACTGCCCCATCGCTGCCGCGCGCACCCCGGAAATCTTCGGCATTTCTCAGCTCGTCGGGGCCCACGAGCGGGCGAGCCGCCCGCTTCTGCCCTCCAGTCTGTTCTTGCCGCTCGCCTACGAGAGCTCGCCTGCCGAGACTGTCGACGAGAGCTGGGTCGTCGGCGAGTACGCTCGGAGTCGAGGGCTCGAGCTCACGGGGCGCCTGATCACCTCGGCGAAGAGCTGGCTGTGTCACGCCAGCGTCGACCGTGAAGCCCCGATCTTGCCCTGGGGCAGCGAGCTGCCAGAAGCCGAGAAGCTTTCGCCGGTGCGGGCGAGCGCGCGTATCCTCGGCGCGGTCGAAGCCGCGTGGGACAAGGAGCACCCCGGGGCGCCGCTGGCGCGCCAGCAACTGGTGCTGACGCTGCCCGCCTCGTTCGATCAGGGGGCCCGACAGCTCACGGTGCGCGCCGCTCAGCGCGTGGGGTTGGCACCGCGCCTCTTGGAAGAACCGCAGGCGGCCTTCTATGACTACCTGGCGGCGCACGGCACCGGCGCGCTCGAAGAGCTCTTGAAGCGCAAGGACGCCGAGCAAGCCGCCCACGTCTTGGTGTGCGACGTCGGCGGCGGCACCACCGATCTTTCGCTACTGCGCGTGCACCTGGTCGACGGGCAAGTCTCGATCGATCGCTCCGCGGTGGGGCGTCACCTGCTGCTGGGGGGCGACAACATCGATCACGCCTTGGCGCACGCCGTCGAGACCAAGCTCGAGTTGCCTGCGCGCTTGGAAGCTCCGCTGTTCGCACAGCTAGTGCAACAATGCCGGCGCGCCAAAGAGGTCTTGTTGGGCCCCGGGGCGCCGGAACGGCACCGCGTCACGTTGGTCCGACCCGGTTCGGCGCTGGTTGGCAGCGCGCTCGCGTTCGATCTGGAGCGGGAACAGGTGCGACAGATTGCGATCGAAGGTTTCTTCCCGCGCGTCGACCTGGCCCAGCCGGCGGCGCGCCGTGGCGGCGGTTTGATGACGTTCGGTTTACCCTACGAACGCGACCCCGCCATCACGCGGCACGTGGCGAACTTCGTGGCGCGGCACATGGGCAAGGCCGCAGCGGTCGACGCACTGCTCGTGAACGGCGGCGTGTTTCACGCTCCGGACATCCTCGCGCGTTTGGCCGAAGTGGTCGGCAGCTTCTTCGAGCAGCCGCTGGTCGTGCTCGAGCACTCCGACCCCGATCTGGCGGTAGCGCGCGGCGCTGCGGTATTTGGGCGAGCCCTGCAGGGGCACGGGCTGCGCATCGGAGGCGGCTCTGCGCACGGTTACTACCTGGGGCTCGTGGCGCAGGGAGATCGCCGGCTCTTGTGCGTGGTGCCGCGAGGCGCCAAGGAGGCGGAGCGCCACGCGACCCAGAACCCGCTCTTGCTCAAGCTGGGCCGAGCGGTCCGCTTCGAGCTCTTCGCCTCCGACAGCGCCGGCCCCCACGCGCCCGGAACCGTCGTCGAGCCGAACGATGACGAGTTCGAGGCGCTGCCGCAGGTGGTGGCCGAGTTCTCGGGCGACCCCACGGGGGACGAGATCGGGGTGCACGTCGAGGGCGAGCTGACTTCGATCGGCACCCTCGATCTCGAGTGTGTCGAGAATCCGCCCGGCACGCGGCGTTTTCAGCTGGCGTTCGAGCTGCGCGGGCAAGAAGCTCCCGCGCCGCGTTCGAAGAGGTCCGAAAGCATCCGCGCCACCACGCCGATGGCGGAAGCCGACGAGGCGGTGGCTCGTGTGTTCGGCAAAGGCCGCAAGGACGTCAAAGAGCGCGAGGCCAAGGACCTGGTGCGTGAGCTCGAGCGCATCCTCGGCGTGCGTGACAGCTGGTCTGCAGGAGTCACGCGTGCCCTGTTCGACGTCGTCGCGCCCAAACACCAAGCGCGGCGTCGCTCGTTGGACCACGAGCGGGTCTACTTCATGCTGATCGGCTTTTGCCTACGGCCTGGCTTCGGCTATCTGCTCGATCAACAGCGCGTGGCGCTCGTTTGGCCACTGTTCTCTCAGGGGCTCACGTTCGGCACCGAGAGCAGGAGCTGGCAGCAATTCTTCATCTGTTGGCGGCGTATCGCGGGCGGACTCGACGACGCGCAGCAGAGCGCCATCTGCGACCTGGTCGAACCGTTCATCGCGCCCGAGGACGCCAAGTTGAAGCGACCCAAGGGTTTCAAGCCCAGCGCACCCGAAGAAATGCTCGAACTGTTGTCGCGGCTCGAGCGCCTGCCCATCGAGCGGCGCGTGCGCTTCGCGCGTTGGTTGCTCGAGCGGACCTGGACCAGCCGCGACCCGCGCCTGTGGGGTGCGCTTGGCCGCGTCGCTGCGCGCGTGACCGCCTATGCGAGCGTGCACCACGTGCTGCCTCCGAAGTACGCCGAGGAGTTTCTCGACCACCTACTGCGCGAGCGCTGGGACGAGCTCAAGAGCGCTCCTTATGCGGCGACCCTCATGGCGCGCCGCACCGACGATCGCGCGCGCGACATCGGGGACTCGGTCCGACGCGACGTGCTGAAGCGCCTCGAGAAGCTGGACGTGCGGCAGGACTGGATCACGTGCGTGCGCGACGTCGTGCCCACTGGTGATCGGGATCGCGCCGAGTTCCTCGGCGAGGAGCTTCCGGTCGGGCTCGAGCTCGGCGCGGAGAACGGGTTCTGAATACTACCGTAACAGTGGAACTATTCCTCTGTTAACGGAATATCAGGTCAAGGATCGTGGCGGATTCCGCCATGATAATTGCATGGGTTTTCGCCACTTAGTCTAGGTGACGGAGCTGCATCAGTTTTTGATGCTTTTGGTCGTCTCGTTTTGCAAGCAAGCTCCCGATCGGAATGTGGGAGCGAGAGGTTCATGCGTTCGTTAGAGCAGAGAGCTAGGGCCCGCCTCGGGGATCTGCTGCGCGGTTACGAGCTCGAGGCGGTCGAAGACATGGATGTGCTGAGCGCGCGTTTCACGGGGCGCGGCAACGACACCACCGCCAGCGTGTGCATTTTGCACGAGCGCTGGGCCGGGCTGCCCGGTTTCGCCGCAAGCTTTGCGAGGGCTGCTTGGTTGACCCAGACGTTCGACCATCCTGTCGTGCCGAGGGTGCTCGACTCTGGTGTCAGCGACGATCGCAGCCCATTCGTCGTGTTCGAGTGGATCGGGGGCGAGACACTCGCCGCATACATGCGGCGGCGCGGAGAGACGGTCCCCCCCTCCGAGGCGCTCCGCATTGCTGGCCTCTTGGCGGACGGGCTCGCGGCTCTCGCGCAACAGGGCGCCGTCCACGGCGCGATCCAACCGCAGTCGGTGGCGCTCACCGACACGGGCGCCGTACGGCTGTTGCACTTGGGGTGGACGCGGCTTCGCGAACAAGCGGCGGCTCACTTGGGGCATTCGTCGCTGCCACGACTGAGTGGCTACCTCTCGCCCACCCAAGCGCGGGGCGACGCGCCGACCCAGCAGGACGATCTCTGGTCGATCTCGGTGATTCTCTACGAACTGCTGACGGGAGCTTCGCTGCGCGCGGGCGAAAGCGAAGAAGAGCGGCTGACCGAGGCTCGGCATTGGGAAGCCCCTTCGCTGCGGGCCGCCTGCCCCCTGGCTCCAGAGGTGCTGGTAGATTTGCTCGACGCGGCGCTTCATCCGGTCGCTACCGAACGCATCCAGAGCGCGGCAGAGTTCGGGTCACGCTGTCGCCTGGTCGCGGGCCTGCCTGAGATCGCACGCATGCGGCGCCTGAACAATCAGGTGCGACCCGCCTCGTCTCCCACGCGCGGAGCTTCCGTGCGCCCGAGTAACGTGCCGCGGGGGCATTCGGGCGTGTCGGCCCTGAACCTGCCGGACCAAGCCACGGGGACGCTGGGGCGTCGCTCGGACAAGCCCACCGCGGGGCGCTACTCGAACGCCGAACTTCGCATCGACACGCTGCACCCAAAGAAGGGCTGACCCTCGCGCTCGGGGTATACTCGGGGCGACATGAACCCCCCGGGCACGGCAGTCGTCGTAGGGATCGGACAACTCGGGAGCGAGTTCGCGCTCGGCCTGCTGCGCCGCGGTCACGCGGTGGTTCCGGTGACGCGAGCGCAGAACCCGACGCAAGCAGTCGACGCCGCTGGTTCGGTGGAGCTGATCCTGGTCGCCGTGGGTGAAGCCGAGCTCGCCCCCATCCTCGAGTCCATTCCCACCCGCCTCCGAGATCGTGTGGCGCTCGTCCAGAACGAGCTCGTCCCCGCGGACTGGGAACGCGCCGGTTTCACTGAGGTGAGCGGCGTCGTCGTCTGGTTCGAAAAGAAGGCGGGGCGCCCCATCCACGTCGTCCGCCCCAGCGTCGCCTACGGACCCCAGTCCGCCCTGCTGCTCGAGCTCCTCGCCGAGCTCGACGTCCCGGCCTACGCGGCGCGACCCGAGAGCCTCGAGTTCGAGCTGGCGCTGAAGAACCTGTACATCTTGGTCCACAACCTCGCCGGTCTCGCCGTTCGAGGCACGGTCGGCGACCTGTGGCGTGCGCACGCCACGTTCGCCAACGAAGTCGCGACCGACGTGCTCGTCCACCAGGAAGCCCGCCTGGGCCACGCCCTCGATCGCAGCGCGCTCCTCGCCGAGCTTGCTGACGCCGCTGGCGCCGATCCCGGGCACGGCCTCGCCGGCCGCACCGCCCCCGAACGCCTCCACCGAGTGCTCTACCAAGCGCGTCAAGCTGGCCTCCGGCTTCCGACACTCGAGAAGCTCAGCGAACGCCCCGACGAGACCACGCATGTCTGACAACGACAGCTACAAAGCCTGGCTCTGCGATCTCGACGGCACCCTCTACAAGCCCGGCGGACTCAAGCTCTTGATGGGCCTCGAGCTGGTCTTGTTCGGCCTCTCCGACCTCGGAATCATCCGCGCCTTCCGTGAGGAGCACGAACGCCTGCGCGCGCGCGCCCGCGACGCTCGCCACGCGACCCCCTTCGACGAGCAGATCGCCTACACGGCCGCAGCTCTCAAGCTAGAAGAGGCGATCGTCCGGCGCAGCGTCGAACGCTGGATGGTGCACCGCCCCGCCCGCTGGCTGCCCACGTTCCGCCGCCAGAGCCTCCACGTCGAGATTGTCGCCTTCCGCGAACGAGGCGGCAAAACCGCCGTCGTCAGCGACTACCCCGCCACCCACAAGCTCCAAGCCCTCGGCTGGCACCATCATTTCGACGTCGTCGTCGCCAACGGCGAACCCGACGGCCCCGACGCCCTCAAGCCCGAACCCGCCGGCTACTTGCGCGCCGCCGAACGACTCGGCGTGCACCCGAAAGACTGCCTCGTCATCGGCGACCGCGACGACGCCGACGGCCAAGCCGCCCGCGCAGCGGGCATGGCGTTTCGAAAGATTGGGTGATCCCGCGCCGACCATTCCCTTCGCGTGCTGGCCACGGAGCTACCTGCAAAGAGCGCCAGTCCGACGTTTGCCCATGGGAGGCGCTGCACTCGAGGCGCTGAGTCTTCAGCCCCGGCCGCTGGACACCCCAAGGCGCCCCCGCTGCCACCCCCTCAGCGGCCTGCCGCCGCTCACGCTCTCCCGCAGTCCAGGCATCCCGCCACTCGCTGGGTCCCCCGCACCGCTCGCTGGGTCCCCCGCGCCGCTCGCTGGTCCCTCGCGCCGCTCGCCGCGCCGCTGGTAGAAGCCACCCGCACGGCGTCTCGCAGCGCGTATCGCGCGAGTGGTTCCCTGACTTTCAGCGCCTTCCGCGCCTGCTTGCGGGCCATGAAGCCTGTGCCGTAGTCGCGATCGGCTTCCAAAGCATTATGCGCTGGGCACCTGAGCCCAAGGTTATCAGCGGTATCCGCACCACCTTTGGCCCAAGGCTGCTGGTGAGCGAACTGCAAGCCGCGTGTCGCGTTGCAGCGGTGGCCGTCCTCGCCGACAAAACCACAGCGCCCCTCATCGCGTGGCCACACCTCCCGGCG
>JAICQQ010000470.1 GCA_025937785.1 Polyangiaceae bacterium | reverse complement strand
AGACCCACGTGGGCCATGCGCTCCACGATGGCGTGGGCGGCAGGAAGCTTCCCCCCGCCCTTGGCGAAGAACGCCAGCGCGTCTTCTACCGACAAATCGAGCACCTCGGCGATGTTCAACCCACCGAAGCGATAGTCGAGCACCGACGCCTGAAAGCGCCGCCCCTCGCAGTCTTCGCAGGGCGTGGTCACGCCCGATATCATGTGCAGGTCGGTGTAGATCACGCCCGCCCCGTTGCAAGTCGGACAGGCGCCTTCGGAGTTGGGGCTGAACAGCGCCGGCTTCACGCCGTTCAGCTTGGCGAACGCTTTGCGGATGGGCTCCAATAGATCCGTGTAGGTGGCCGGATTGCTACGCCGTGAGCCGCGGATCGCTCCCTGGTCGACCATGACCACCCCTTCCCGTCCGCTCACCGAACCGTGGATCAGCGAGCTCTTGCCCGAGCCGGCCACGCCGGTCACCACCACCAACACGCCGAGCGGGATGTCGACGTCGACCTGCTTCAGGTTGTGGGTAGCGGCGCCCCGCACCTTCAGCGCTCCCGAGGGCTTTCGTACGGACTTTTTCAGGGAGGCTCTGTCGCTCAGGTGACGACCCGTGAGGGTGCCGCTTTTCCGCAGCGCGGCGGCGCTGCCCTGGAACACCACCTCGCCGCCCGCCGTACCCGCGCGCGGCCCGAGATCGACGACATGGTCGGCGATGGCGATCACCTCAGGCTTGTGCTCGACCACGAGCACCGTGTTGCCCTTGTCGCGCAGCCTGAGGAGCAGCTCGTTCATGCGCTGGATGTCGTGGGGGTGCAAGCCGATGGTCGGCTCGTCGAAGACGTAAGTCACGTCGGTCAGCGACGACCCGAGGTGGCGGATCATCTTCGTGCGCTGCGCCTCACCACCCGAGAGCGTGCCTGACGGTCGATCGAGGCTGAGATAGCCGAGCCCGATCTCGACGAACGAGTCGAGCGTGTGCCGGAGCGTCGCGAGCAGCGGCGCAACCGAGGGCGCGTCGAGGCGGCGCAGCCACTCCGCGAGATCGGTGATCTGCATGGCGCAGGCTTCTGCGATGTTGATCTTCTGAATCTTGGAGGAGCGCGCCGGAGCGTTCAGCCGCGTGCCCTCGCACTCGGGGCAGGTCGTGAAGGTGACCGCCCGCTCGACGAAAGCGCGGATGTGCGGTTGCATCGCGTCGAGGTCCTTGGACAGAAACGACTTCTGGATCCGCGGGACCAGACCCTCGTAGCTCATGTTGGCGCCTGCCACCTTCACTTTGCATGGCTCTTTGTAGAGAAAGTCGTGACGCTCTTGCTTCGTATACTTGCGGATCGGCTTGTCGGGATCGAGGAAGCCCGACTCGCTGAAGATGCGCACGTACCAGCCGTCGGCGGTGTAGCCGGGGATGGTCAGCGCACCTTGGCTGAGCGACTTCTTGTCGTCGAACAACTGCGTCAGATCGATGTCGTTGACGGACCCCATGCCTTCGCAGCGAGGGCACATGCCGCCGGCGCGGCTGAAGACCCGAGACTCCGTCTTCTTATCGGCGCCTTTCTCGATCGTGATTTGCCCGGACGCGCTCACGGAAGGCACGTTGAACGAGAAGGCGTTGGACGAACCGATGTGCGGCTTCCCGAGGCGGCTCCACAGCACGCGCAACAAAGCGTTCGCGTCGGTGACGGTGCCGACGGTCGAGCGCGAGTTCGCCCCCATGCGTTCCTGGTCGACGATGATCGCGGTCGTCAGCCCCTCCAGCACGTCGACCTCGGGCCGGCCGAGGCTCGGCATGAGCCCTTGCAAAAAGGCGCTGTAAGTCTCGTTGATCAGCCGCTGCGACTCGGCAGCGATGGTGCCGAATACGAGCGACGACTTACCGGAGCCAGACACGCCGGTGAACACCGTCAGCCTGCGCTTGGGGATCTCGAGGCTGACGTCTTTCAGGTTGTTCTGACGCGCGCCTCGCACGCGAATGAGGTCGTGGGTGTCGGCGGGGTGATTGGCGGCAGCAGGCATGTTTTCAAGCCCTACGGCACCGGCCAGTGTGGGTCAATCGAGTCTGTCGGCGAGCTCGTCCACCGAGCATTCAGGATCGTCCGGAAACCCAGCCTGGAAGCGCGGCAGCTTGCCGCACCCAACTCTCGAGCCGCGCCTCGTCGAACTCACCTTCGTGCAAGTTCACGTAGCGCGTGGTTTTGTCCTTGCTCGGATCGGGTGGCACTGGGCGCAACGACACGCCCTGGAAGAACGCGAGCTTGACGTACTTGGCAAACACGTGGACGCCGAGGAACCATCCCTGACCCGGGACACCGTACAGAGGTGAGTTCCACTTCACTGCTTTCTGGACGTTGGGCACGCTGCGTACGATGAGCGCGTCGAGGCGCTCGCCGACCGCGCGCTTCCACCCGGGCATGGCCGCGATGTAAGCTTGCACGGGCCCGTCGCCGTCTCCCTTGGCGATCTGCGGGTTACCCCCCGCCAGGAGAACGACCTCAGTGCCCTGGCTCGATTTCCGAGCCTTGAGCGTTCGCCTCGGCGCCCCGCTCTTCTTTGCTGCGGTGCGAGTCGCCGGCTTTGCCTGTGACTTGGGCTGGCTCGCGGACCGCGCTCGGCGCTTGGCTGCCTTCTTCTGAGTTTT
>JAICQQ010000304.1 GCA_025937785.1 Polyangiaceae bacterium | reverse complement strand
TGGGCCAAGAACGGCAGCATCCCGCCTTACGTAGAGTTCGACAAAGTCGACAACGGCAAGCCTTGGATGTTGCTCGACCCGTTGCTCGGAGTCACCACGGACTTTGGGCTCGACGATTTCGGATTCGCGTTCCTGGCCTATGCGCCGCCAGGCGTGCGTGAGCAAGAGTTTCCGGTCGACGGCGGGCAGCGCTACATGCTCGTGAGTCGTCAGGGCGAAATCCTCAACTACGGACTCAGCGCGTCGTGGAAGTACAAGGACCTCTTCGGCATCGGGGCCACCTTTCAGTGGCTGTACTTGCGCTCGCTCGAAGTTCAGATCGTCATCGATGGCAGCCCGCTTTTGGCCGCCGCCAACCCGGTGGACAGCACCTACGACATCCTCTCAACGATCACCGTATCCGATCCGTTTACGCCACAAGCGATCGTGGGCGCTTGGGTCAGCCCGACGCCGTGGCTCCAGTTCGCCGTCTCGGGTCAGGTCATCCCGACGTCGTGGGAGGCGAAAGGCACATTGGAGGTCGACGCCCCAACGCTCGACGAAGACCCGATCCTCGTTCGTGGCGAGTACGGTGTGGATCCCGTGGACGACGTTACGATGGAGCTGCCGCTCCCGCTGACCGGGCGAGCTGGGGTTCGGTTCGTGGGGCTGGAGCAGGGGAAAGAGCGTTTCGATGTAGAGTTCGATGTCGTCTACGAGACCTGGTCGCGCGTGGATCATCTCACGATCGACAGCAATGACATGTACGCGAAGATGTTGGGCCAAAGCATCTCGCTCGGAACCATCGAGGTCGAGAAGCAGTGGCAAGACACGCTGGGCTTCCACTTGGGTGGCGACTACATGGTGCTGCCTGAGCTGCTCGCGCTCCGAGCGGGCACGTACTACGAGACCGCCGTCGCTCTGCCCGAATACGCCAACGTCGACTTTCCCTCGGGTGAGCACGTCGGACTTGGCCTGGGCGGCTCGGTCTTCGCCGGTCCACTCGAGGTGGCGCTGGCGTACGAACTTCGCCACCAACTCGAGCGTGGGGTCACGGAAGGCGATGGCAAGGTGTATCAAATCGCTCCCGCCAGCCTCTGCGAACCTCCGTACACTGTGGAGAGTGGTTGCCGCGCGCAGTACGAAGGTCAGCCTGCTCCGACGGTCAACGGCGGACGTTATCAAGCAACGTCGCATTCGGTGTCGCTCGACCTTCGGTATCGATTCTAATCAGGCAGAGCCAGGCCTACTGTGTTTGCACTCACGGTCGAAGACTTGGCTGTGGTCGCGCGCGCTTGCGGCGCTCGTGCCGCAGTCTCTCGATTCGAGAGCATCGAGCAAGCTCATCGGCAAATGCACGCCGCGACGACAGAGGTTCGAAGCCATGCTGTTCGATTCTCTTGTGCCTCGAATGCACTGCGCACGGAGCCCCGCGTCGTTGCTGCTGCAAAACCGCCTGTTTTTGGAGATGACGGGTACTGCCGAAGCGACTCGATCCACGCCTGCGCGTGCTCGAGTGAGACATTCGAGAAAAATCTGAGTTCTCAGCAGTTCGACTGATCGGGTTTCGCGCGAGCGAACCACTATTAGGTGAGGCAGTGCTGCTCGGGACTCGAACGGAGTTGGTTCATGCGAAGTTTGCGACTTACGAAACCCTTGCTTCTCAGTTCTTGTTGGTTGGGAGGGGCGCTACTCGGGTGCAGCTCTGAAGAGCCGAACAACGCGCCGATTCAGAGCGACGGAGGCGAAACGACTCAAGGGGTTTCGACGACGGGCAACGCAGCGACCATCACCGGCAGCGCGGCGGGGTTCGGCGCGGGCAACGGTACTGCCAACGGCACCGTCGCCGGTTCCACGCCGGTCACGAGCTCGGGCACGACCGCGGGTGTCACCCAAACCAGTGGCGGCCCGGGCTTCACCAACACCGCCGGCGGCCCAGTGACCAACAGCGCCGGCGGGATCGGCGGGGCCTCGGGGGCCACCGTCGACGGACCGGTGACCACCACCAGCCCCGGCAGTTGCGGCATCACCGTGGATAGTTACGACATCAGCCCGATGATCGGCACCGTCGGCATCGTGACCTGGTCGGCGACCAGCACCATCGATAGCGCGACCATCGAGTTCGGTCCGGCCGCCACCGGCTTCACCATGAGCGCTCCGGTCGATCTAACCGAGCCGGGCTACAAAACCCTGCTGCTCGGCATGAAGGGTGAGGCCGAGTACTCGTTCCAGGTGAAGGCAACGTCGGGCGGACAAGAGTGCACGAGCGAGGTGTACACGCTCGAGACGGGCCCCGTCGCCAACAACATCCCCACCATCATGCACCCGACGGCGAACGAAGGGCGCACGGCCACCGGCTTCATCGTCACGAGCGCCGGCCTCGGTGGCTTCGGCGCACCAGGTGGTGGTAGCGGTCAACCAGCGTTCATTTTCGACATGGATGGCGACCCCGTATGGTGGGCGCCTGCGCCGGCGTCGTGCAGCCGCGCGATGCTGGACTGGGAGGGCAAGAACGTGTGGATGATGGAGCTGAACGTCGACGGCGGCGGCGGCGAAGTGAGCCGGGTCTCGATGGACGGCACCGACACCGAGAGCAACGTCCAGGGGTTGTCCAACGCTCACCACGATTTGACGGTGTTGCCCGGAGGGGTGGTCGCCACCGTCCTCTGGACCTCGGGTGCCGAGTCACCCAGCGATCTCGTCGAGCGCTCACCCGACGGTATGATCAAGACGGTGATGCGCCTCGATTCCGCGGTCTATCAGGCAGGGGGGATCGGGTTTCACGCAAACTCGATCCTCTATCACCCCGCGGACGATAGTTACACGATCAGCGATCGTTATCCGAACCTGTACGTCAAGGTTTCGCGTACGGGACAACTCATCTGGCAGTTCGGAGGTAGCAACCCCGTCGGCGAATTCATTTCAGGGGGCAGCTGGCAGGTCAACCACGGTCACCACCTGCTCGACGACGGCACCCTGCTCATCTTCAACAACGGCATGGGCGGCGGCTCGTCGCCAGTCATCGGGTATCAGTTGAATGCGGACTCGAGCAAGATGGCGACTGAGGTCTTCCGCTACGCCCCGAACAACAACAGCCCGGTGCTCGGCGACGTGCAGCGTCTACCGAATGGCAATACGCTCGTCACGTACTCCACGGCCGGTATCATTCACGAAGTTCAAGGCACGAACAACCTGGTGCAGGTCTTCCAGACCGGCACCTTGGGCTACGCGACGTGGCGACCGTCGCTGTACGGTCCGCCCCCGAAGTAGGGCGGCCGCTGCGGGACTTAGTGGTTGGCTTTCATGACAAAGGCACTCGGAGCACATGACGTGACAGGACTAGGACGGGACATTGGCGTTCCGACGCGCTAGCCTACCCAAACTTGCTCCGGGCCCCCAAAGGGCTCGGAGTCGCGATCCCAACACCCCGACCCAAACAAACTTCGAAAGTGACTAGTACAGTGAACCTGACCACGAACTTGAGAACCGCGTTTGCGGCGCTTGCTTTCCTTCCTGGCGCCCTCACGGCTTGCAGCAGCGACCCGGCGGAGGGCACTACCGCGACCAACACGCCGACGAGCACGGCGACTAGCACCAGCACCAGCGCCGGAGCGACCACGGACGGCGGCTCCAGCACGACCGGTGGCCTCTCGGGTTGCCTCGCGACCACGGCAGACGACGGCAGTCTGAGCCTGCTGGTCAACCCCGCCAACAACTACGCGTTCGACAGCACCGTCACGCTCACCGTGCAGACCGTGGCGCCGAACACCCCGCTGAACTTCGATTGGTCGGGGCTCACGCTCGACATCCAGCAGCAGGCCATCAACCCTGCCGGGGGCGAGGTAAAGACAGTGCTCTTGGCGCTCTTGGGCCTCACCAAAGAAGGTTTCGAGACTAAGTTGAACGCCAACGCGCAGTTGAACAACGACTCCAAGGCCGCCATGGCCTTTTATCCGACCACTCAAACCGTGGCGAACATGTACGAGTTTTCAGCGCCCGGCAACGCCACACCACTCTCACCCGACTATATTGATCCGTACCTCGATCCCGCGGCGTTCCCTCCCGAGAGTCACGTGTACGCGGTCTTGATTCAGGACGAGACCGAGCCCGCGCACGGCGTGCGCATGGTGCAGGCGTTCCAACTCGATCCTAATTCGCTCGTGACCGATGTCGTGATCGACAACAATTCTTCCAGCCTCGTCTACCACACCGATCTGACCACGGTGGCCCCGGTGCAGATCCCGGTCGACAACGCCAACATCACCGCTGACTGGAAGGGTATGAACGACGTCGCCAACAACGCGCTCGGCGACGTCTGGCTCAAGGGCTCCATCGAAGAGGTCATGATCGGCCGCTACGATCTCACTCCCCAGCAGCTGACCGAGCAGTTCCTGGGTCTCGAGAACATCGCCGCCGAAATGTACCGAGCGCCGGTTCCCCAGGGGTCGACGCTCAATTTGTCGGCCTTGGTGGAAGAGACGACCGGTGCGCCGTTCGCTGGCATCAACGCTACCGGCACCTGGATCTTGGCTCTCAATTGCACCAAGTGCACGAACCCAGCGCCCTGGTTCTTGACGATCTTGACGCCTTGCCAGTAGACGCACGTCGACGAGTACGGCGGTAGCCACGCTTAGCAACGCGTGACCGCGACGACCGTCCCGTGGGAGGGCGGTTTGTCACGAGAGTCCTCGATGACGGGAGGGATGGCGTATGCCGATGTGGGAGCGGGCGACGACAGATCGACGGTGGCAACCCGGACCTACGCGCTCAATTGCAGCGCCTGCACGAACCCCGCGCCCTGGTTCTTGACGATCTTGCAAGCTTGTCCGTAACTTACTCGCGATGGGTCTCGAATGAAGCGGGTTTCGTGGCTGGCGGTCGTGCTCTTGGGCCTGACGTGGGTGGGGGCTAGCTGTTCCAGGGATGCGGCGTCGTCGTCCGCGGCGGATGCGGGCGGGGCTGGCGGACTGGGCGGGGCTCCCGAGGTGTGCAGCGTAGGTCAGACGGAGTGCGGGGCGGATTGCGTCAATACCGAGAGCGATCCGGAGCATTGTGGCGAGTGCGGCGAAGCGTGCGCGTTCGACGAAGTCTGTTCGATGGGGGAATGCGCCGTCGAGTGCGCTGACCAGCTCACGAACTGCAGCGGCGCCTGCGCCGATCTGGAAAGCGATGCCAGCCATTGTGGCGCCTGCCGCAGGGAGTGCACCGGCGGCCAGCGTTGCAGCTCGGGCCGCTGCGCTTGCGCCGAGGACGAGGAATGGTGCGACGACCGCTGCGTCTCGGCGGGCGACTGCGAGCCCGCGACCAGCGACGCAGGAGGTGGGGGCGGCAGCAGCGCGTCCACCCCCACCATGTCGAGCTCGTCGACGTCGCAGGGCGGTGGGGGCGGTGGGGCCGGTGGCTCGACGCAGGCGACGGCGACCACCGGCGGCGAAGGTGAGTGCGTCTTCAGCATCGACGACGAGCTGAGCCCGGCGGTGGCCACCGTGGGCATCGTGAGCTTCAGCGCGACGAATATCTCGATCGACAAGGCGGAGATCGAGTTTACCCGCGCGAGCGGGGGGCCCACCTACGTCGCCCCGGTGGACCTGGATGAGCCGGACTATCGCACGCTGCTCTTGGGCATGAAGGACGAGTCGGACTACGAGTACAGAATCATTCTCAACGACGGGGAGTGCACGAGCCCCACCCGAACGATCACGACGGGACCGCTCGCGAACAGCTTGCCGACCATCACCAAGAACAGGCCTTTGGCCGCCGCCGCCGCTCCAGGGTTCATGATCACGAGCTCGGGCATCGGCAACATCGGCGACTCCGGTTCGCTCGCGTACATCCTCGACTACGAAGGGGACATCGTGTGGTGGGCGAAGGCGCCGGCGTCGTGCAGTCGCGCCAAGATGGACTGGGAAGGCAAGCACATGGTGATGATGATGCTGAACGTGCGCTACAGCACCAATGCCGGAGCGGTGCGTCGCACCAGCATGGACGGGCTGGTGGTGGAGGAGCGACTGTCGGGCTTGAACGGCGGCCACCACGATTTCACCGTGACTCCGGGCGGCAACATCGTCGCCATCGTGCATCAGAACAACTGCAGCGGCATCGTGGAGCGCACGCCCGCCGGTGACATCACCACGATCGTCTCCGACGTCCATGAGATCTACGAGCCAATGGGTGAATGCCACCCGAACTCGATCCACTACCACCCGGACGACGACAGCTTCACTATTTCGGATCGTAACCCCGACCTGTTCGTCAAGATCAGCCGGGAAGGCGAAGTTTTGTGGCAGCTCGGGGGAGGGAACCCCATCGCGAGCCTGCACTACCAGGGGACTTGGGCGGTGAACCACGGACACCACGTGCTGCCGAACGGGAACTTCTTGTTCTTCAACAACGGCGCAGCCAGGAGCGAGTCCCCGGTGCTGGAGTTCGAGCTGACCGAGCCCGAAGCCACGCTGGTGTGGTCGTACAGCTCCGAGTACTCCAGCCCAACGTTGGGCGACGTTCAGCGCCTGCCCAATGGCAACACGCTCATCACCTATTCGAACGCCGGGGTGATTCAGGAGGTCGATCGCGACCAGCGGCTCGTGCAACAGTTCGGCACGACGTCGCTCGGCTATGTCGAACACCGCCCGACGCTGTACGGCCCCCCGCCCCGCTGACGAGAAAACCCGCGCGGAAGGCCGAGTTCATGGTAGAAGGCCCGTCGATGAAACACCTGTGCGGCGCAAGGACCCTGGTTCTGGCTGGTTGGTGCGTGATCGCGGGCGGCTGCAACATGACGCAGCTCGCGGTCGAGACGCAGGCCGAGGTCATGGAGCAAGCGTTTCCGGCCATCGAGGAACAAACGGATTACGAGTTCGCGCGCGACGGCATTCCGGCGAACCTGGTGCAGATCGACGGCCTGCTCAAAGTGCAGCCCGACAACGAACGTCTGCTGATGCTCGCGACTCAAGGCTTCACATCGTACGCCTACGGCTTCGTCGAAGATGACATGCAGCGCGCCGAGCTCGCCGGCGACCTCGAAGCCTCCGACCGCTACCGCGCCCGCGCGCGCGAGATGTACCTCAAGGGGCGCGACTACGGGCTCACGCTGCTGCGCCTGATGCAGTCGGACTTCCCCGAAGAGCTGCCGCGCGACCCCGACCAGCTGAAGAAAGTGTTGAACGAGCTCTTCACCGAGCCCGAACAAGCGCCTGCGCTCTTCTGGACGGGGAACGCCTGGGGCTCGGCCATCAACATCTCGCGCGACGACCCGGCCCTCGTCGCAGACCTGCCCTTCACGACCGTGTTCGTCGAGCGCTCGGTGGAGCTCGACGAGAAGTATTACCACGCTGCCGGTCACGTCTTCCTTGGCGTCGCGAACTCGGCGTTGGGCGAGAGCATGGGGGGTGATCCCGAGAAGGGGCGCGGCCATCTCGAAAAGGCGCTCGCGCTCACCGGGCGCAAAGCCACGCTGGTGCAGGTCAACTATGCCCAGGCCTACGCCGTGCAGAAGAACGACAAGGCGCTGTTCACCAAGCTCGTGAACGAGGCGATCGAAACGCCGATCCCAAAGGGCGATCTGGCGCTTCCCAACACGATCGCCAAGCGGCGCGCCGAACGCTTGCTGGCCCAGGTCGACACCCTCATCATGACCCCCCTCGAAGATCTGCCGCCCGCGCCGGCCGATGCCCCGAGCGACGCGCCGCCGGAAGGAGCTCCCTCGGATGGGGCTGCACCGGAATCCAGTGCGACGCCACCTGCGGCTGAGCCGTCGAAAGCGCCTGCACCCGCGGCGCAGCCTGCCCAGGGTGGCAAACCCGCCCCAGCGCCGGCTGCCAAACCCGCCCCATCGCCGGCTGCCAAACCCGCTCCAGCGCCGGCTGGCAAACCAACGCCCGCCTCGCCGGCGGCACCCAAGCCAGTCCCCGCCAAACCCGCGCAATGAATAGCGAGTAGGCTCGCCCCGTCGAACCAGACGCGCTTGCGTGAAGCACTCGCGCTGGTAGACACACACCTCGCCCAAACAACAGGTCCCAAAGAACCGTTCAGGAGAGCAGAGCATGGATCGACGTGAATTCTTGACCGCGGCAGGAGCACTGGTAGCGACGGGGACGGTGTTGGGCGCGCCGGGTGCGGCATACGCCGAAGAGGCGACGGTGCTGCGGATCGGCACGTTGGCGCCGAACGGTTCGTCGTGGATGCGAGTGTTCAACGCGTGGAACAACACGCTGACGCAGAAGACGGGCGGGAAGCTGAAGCTGCACTTTTTTGCAGGTGGAGCGGCCGGAGACGAGCGTGACTTCGTGAGGAAGATGCGAGCGGGTCAGCTGGACGGAGCGGCGGTGACGACGGTGGGGCTCGGTCAGATCGTGCGTTCGTGCTTGGTGTTGCAGGCGCCGGGCGTGTGTCACACGTACAAGCGTATCGACGCGGTGCGGAGCCAGTTGGGAGGGGAGTTCGAGAAGCAGTTCGACGGAGCTGGGTTCAAGCTGATCGGTTGGGGCGACGCCGGGCAGGGGC
>JAICQQ010000293.1 GCA_025937785.1 Polyangiaceae bacterium | reverse complement strand
TTCGGCGTGTGGTCCCGCCGGCGCAACGCGCCGTCGCGGGGCTCCGAGTTTAGGCCGAATTTTGGCCCGTCCCTCCGCCTTTTGGCATGCAGGATTCATGATTGTCGGAATCGCCCCGCGCCTCGTGTGCGCCCTCGTCGGCTGCGCCGTCCTGATGGGTTGCGAAGACGCTGCAAAAAGCCTGGCATTGGATAATCCTGCGCTCGCCAGCGTCGCCAAATCCAAGGCTGCGGTCGAACAGCTCGAACAGGCGGTGGATGAATGGGCCCAAATCCCCATGCCGCCGGCCGATGGGCCAAAGCTCGCAGCGATCTCGCTCATCGCGCCGATCCATTCCAAGCCCGACAAGTCGGCCGAACCGATCGGTTATCTTAGGCTCGGCGCCAAGGTCCCCCGCTCGGAGCAAGCGGTGAGCAAACGCGATTGCGAAGGCGGCTGGTACGCGGTGCGCCCGGTCGGCTTCGTGTGCACGGGTGAGTACGCCACGCTCAAGCTCGACCATCCGCTCGTGAAGGCCGTCGACGTGGAGCCGGATCGTTCGAAGCCGATGCCATACAAATATGCATTCGTGCGTGCGATCGCACCGAACTATCTCAGGATCCCCACGAGCGAGCAGCAGCTCCAGTACGAGATGCGGCTCGAGCGGCACCTGAGGAACTACAAAAAGCTCTCCCACAAATGGGACGCGCTGGACGTGGGCGCCAACGACGTACCCCTCGACGCGAAAGGCCTGGCCATAGGAAAGATCCCCGAGCACGCCATTCCCATGGACTCGAGCCAACGCTTCGGCGGCAACGGCAACGACGAGGTGCCATGGTGGCTCAAGGGCGGCGAGCGCCGGATCCCGAACGTGTCTTCGTTCAAAGCGCCGCCCTACGCGGTGATCGCGGACCGTGTGCAACGCCACGCCGGCGTGGCTCTCGTCGGGACGTTCGTGGCGGGCGAAGAGGCGCAGGGCCGCCGCTTTGCCATCACCACCGATGCTCGCCTGATCCCGGCGGACAAACTCAAGGCGGACTCCGGCTCGCCGTTTCACGGCTACGAGATCCGCGAGGTGGGCTTGCCGGTGGCATTCGCACGCCAAGCCGGCGCGACATGGTGGGACTACAAGGACGGCAAGCTGGAACGCGGTGAGAGCCTGGGCTGGCGCGAGTTCGTGGCGCTCACCGGTGAGACGCGCATGCTGCACGGTGTGCGTATGGTCGAAGCGCGCAACGGCAGGTGGCTGAAGCGGAGCGATTTGAAGGTGGCTCCCAAGAACAGCAAGTTGCCGCATTTCGCGCGCAAGGGCGTGAAGTGGATCGACGTTTCCATCGTCAACCAGACGTTGGTGCTGTGGGAGGGTGAAACCCCGGTGTACGCCACGCTGGTGTCGACGGGTCGTGACGGATTGGGCGAGCCGGGAAAAACGCTGAGCACGCCCCGCGGAACGTTTCGCATCTATCAAAAGCACGTGACGACCACGATGGACTCGGACGTCGCGGACCACGAGTTCGAGCTCCGAGATGTGCCGTGGGTGATGTACTTCAAGGGGGGCTATGCGCTGCACGCAGCATACTGGCACGACGACTTCGGGCGCACGCGCTCGCATGGCTGCATCAACGTGGCGCCGATCGATGCACGCTACACCTTTCAGTGGGCGACGCCGGACGTGCCCGAGCACTGGCACGCGGCTTATGCCAGCGACCTCACCAGCAGCGGCACGCTGGTGCACATTCAACCTTGAGCCTGGTCGAGAGCGCGTTTGCCGCGCTACGCGCCTTCATTCCACCGTGAAGCTTTTCGCGACCTTCACCGGCGGTCCGGAAAATGCCGGCACGCGCGCCTGACGAAACAACTCCGCGACGCATCCACCGACCGTGGTCCCCGCGAATGCTCCGGTCACGTTGGCGTTCGTGGCGCGACCGCTGTTGGCGAAGGTAACCGTGGCTCGACCGCGACCCGTCGGGCCGTCCGCGGCCTTGCAGGTCGCTGCGGAGGCTGCGGCTTGGCCGAGGGCTTCCGCAGCGGCGCTCCGATCGAACTCGGGGAGCCCCTCGGTGTCCGTCTTCTGGTCGTCGCTGGCTTCGTCCACGGCGGCTTCGGGTTCCGCGCTCGCGGCCGCTTCTGGCTCCGTGGGAGCGCGGCGTTCGCTGCGCTCGCGCTCGCGTTCCTTCGCTGCCGGCGGCCGCTCGCTGGCAGCGTCGGGTTCCGCGCTGGCCGCCGGTGCCGACGTTACGGGTGCTTCGGCCGCCGCGGCCGTCGGGCGAGGCTCGGGCGGCCTGCTCGCCGCCGGTTGGCTGGGTTCAGGCGGCGTAGCGGGTCGCAACTCGGGCCACGCGGGAAACTGTCCGCCGCTGAGCTCGTGGATCTTCGCCCATAGCGGCAACGGTTGCCGCAAGCCGAAGCTCGCTCCCGCCGCCCCCGCCAGGATCAGCACCACGGCCACGAGCGGCCACTTCGTGCGCTTCCGCCGCTGGAACGCGAACACGTCCGAATCGTCGTCGAGCACGGACACGGGGGGGCGACTGGGCGCGACAGAGAGTCGATCGGAGGGCGCGCTCGAGACTCGGTGCGGAGGCGCGCTCGAGGGTTGGGCGGGGCGCGCGCTAGGGTAGGCGCGTTCGGCGGCGGCGAATGCGGCCGCGGGGTTCGGGGCGACGCTCGGGTAGCGGGCTGGCTCGAAGGCTGCCTGCGCAGCCGCGGGGGGGCGACTCGAGGCTTGTGCGTGGGGGGGGAGGGAGCTGACCTGCGCGGGCGGGGCGCTGGGGATGGACTGCGGTGGTTTTCTCACCGGGGGCCGCGGCGGCTGGCGGAACGGTGGGCTCGAGGGAAATGCCTCGGCGGAGCGCGGGGAGGCAGGGGGTTGAGACGAGACCGGGCTCTTGCGCGTGAGCGCCGCCAGCGAGAACACCGTGGAGCTTTCCTGGCGGTCGTCGGAGCGATACGCAGGCGGCTCGGTCGACGGGCGCAGCGCGGAGGAGTTCGGCGCCGCCTGCGCGCCGTGCTTGCGCTGCGATAGCTCGAACGCTCGCTGGGAGGCGTTGTCGTGTCGATCGAAGGGCGCGCGCGCCTCGCTCGTCGAGATGGCCTGTGTCACTTCCTCTTCGTCGAACTCGAAGGTCTGCGAGCGCGGTTGGCGCTGGCCCGCGCCGCGCCCAGAGCTTTCTGCAAACGGCGACCGCAGCCGTGTCGAACCGCGCGCCACGGTGGTCTCGTCCTCGAAGTCCCCACGCCGGGCCTTGCGCAACAGACCTTCGGTCTCTTTCTCGTTCATCGAGACGGTGACATCTTCGAAGCCAGCGTCGTAGCCGCCCGGAAGCCTGCCGGGCTCGTGCCACATGCCGGGGTTGCGCCGGTCGTCGGCTTCGTCCGCGAGCGGCGAGTTCGGGACCACGGGGTCGTCACTCTGATCGAAGGCTTCTTCGTCGTCGTCCTCGTCAGAATCCATCGGTTCCCGAGGCGAAATACGGGCTGCTTGTAGTGCGCGCCGTAGGTCGGGTGCTTCGAAGGGCGAGCACCAATCGTCCATGCCATCGCGCCACACGTAGGTCCCCTCGTCGATGGTTCCGACCGCGTATAGCGCGACGACCTGATCCGTCGTGAGCTCGCGCTGGTCCTCTTCCGTCACGGCGACGGTCCATGGCGCGGGCGGGTAGTTGGGGGGGGGCGGAGCCGCTGATCGCGCGACGTTCTGCCCGCGGGCGACCCCGAGGCCTCCCAGCAAAGTGCGTTGGAACGCCGTGGGTGGGTTTGCCTGGGCCGCGCGAGGCTGGACGGCCCGAGGCGCCGCTGCGCTCGCCGTCCCGCTGGGGCGTGCTCCCAAAGCGTTGGGCATGCCAATCATCGTCTGGCGTTTGGCGGATGTCGTCGGGGCGGCGGGCGGTGCTGCGGTCGGCGTTCCACTGGCGATCGGAGCTGGTATCGATTCGGCAACGATGGGACGATTGGACTGCACCATGGCCCTGCCCAGGTGGGTCCCGTCGATCAAGATTGGCTCGCTGCAGCGCTTACATTTGATGCGAACCTTCCGGCCCTGGACCTTCGCATCGGGTACCGAGTACCTTGACGAACAGCTCAGGCATTGGACATTCATGGCAACAGTCGCGAAACTCAGACGCTTCCGCTCAGGTCTCTCAGCCCTCGTTTAACATGGTCTGGGGTTCACGCCAACTTGCGAGATGGTAGTTATCCGTTTGAAATATGGGTGGTTTTTGGTGGCTGACGGGTAACATCCGGGGGCGGCTGCCGCAGCGACTCCACCCACTGGGGGCCACGTCCGGCGCTGCCTTCGAGGCTGGGTCCCGGGTCGAGAGAACAGCGGGTGGGTTTCGTTAGGTGAGCCTGCCGATTGGCTCACTGGTCAGTGTGGACGAATGGCGAGCGTGGCGCGCCCGCGCTGACACCACCCGACGCCTGAATCGGGAGGGAGCAATCCATAGCGTTGCAGAGCGCCCAGACCGAGGCAAACTCTGCGCACGGGTGCGGCCCTGGACGGAGCGAGACCCCCGTGTGCGCTGAAGTCGTACGCGCACGTTCGCTCGACTTTGGATGGCCGGCTGCCGCAATCATTTCGCTAAGCTAAGGGGCCGTGCGCAACCCTCGCGGGTGAGCGCGAGGCACGCGATTGTCCGTGACTGTCGCGGCGACTTCAAGCTAAGCAGCCTAACGTGCGCTGTGGAGGCAGTGACGAGTGCTGGTTGGGGCCGAATACCCGCCACGGGGGGTGGGGGCGGCCGCCCAACTCGGAGGTCTGAATGAACAGCGAGAGCGAGGCAGGAGCAACGGACGGGTCCCGAGGCCGTCCGCGGCTGAAACGGCAGCGGGCGTCCACCCAGGCCGCCCACACCGGCCGCGGCCTTTGGGCCTGGTGCCTCGAAACGTACGCCACCGTCGATCCGCGGTCGCTCGGCCTCTTCCGCATCCTGTTCGCGCTCGTACTGTTGCACGACGTAGGCCGTCGCTGGCCGGATCTGGCTGACCACTACTCGAACGCGGGCTGGCTCACGAACCATTTCTTGCTCTACCGGCCCATGAGCGACCACCTGTTCTCGCTCTACCTGGCGTTCAGCACTCCGAGCGAGGTCCACGTGATCGCGGCGTTCCACCTCGCCGTGAATTTTTTTCTGCTGATCGGTTGGCGCACGCGCCTGATGCAGTGCCTGGCGTTCGTGCTGATCGTGAGCCTGAACAGCCGCAACATCATGCTCGAGAACGGTGGCTTCGTGGTCATGCACTTGATCGCGCTGTGGACGATGTTCTTGCCGCTCGGTCAGCGTTTCAGCGTCGATGCGCTGCTGCTGTCACTCGCGCAGCGCCGCGAGACCAGCGTAGAAGCATTGAACGACGCGCGGGAGCCCAGATTTCGCACGGGCCCGGTCGTGGCGCTTGCGGTGCCGGTGATCATCCTCCAGTTCGCGTGCATCTATTACTTCAACGTCGTGCACAAAACTGGAAGTGCTTGGCGCGACGGCTCCGCGGTCTACTACTTCTTCGCGCAGGATCGCATGGTGACGTGGTTCGGTGCCTGGGCTCGCCAGCACGTGAACCTCGATTTCGTCCGCATCGTCACCTGGTCGACGCTCGTGATCGAGTCCCTCGTCGCCTTGTGCCTGGTCAGTCCCGTGTACACGAAGCGCGCCCGTATGATCGGCTGGGCGCTGGTATTGTGTTTGCATTTCGGCATCGACGTCGTGGTCCAGCTCGGCCCCTTCTCGTACGCGATGTTCGTGATCCACGCGATCTTCATTCCGCGGGAGTTCTGGGACTTCTGGCGGCGTCGAACGGTCGAGAAGCACGGCGTACGCGTGCTTTGGCTCGATCCGAGTAGCGCTCTCGAAATGCGGCTGGCCCGACTCGTCCAGCGCTCGTTGCCGAGCGGCAGTGTGCGCTTCGGCGAGCGCAATGCTGCAGAGTCCCGAGCGGAACCATACGTAACGAGCGGTGCCGGCACCGAGACCAGGAGCGAGCCGTTGCGGCGGAGCCGAGCGCTGCTGGCGCTCGCGAGGCCGTCCTGGCCGCTCCGGCTCGGCCTGTCATGGCTGGCGCTGCCCAGCTGTCAGCGCCTCCTCGATCGCGTCCTCGGTTCCGTGCTCGAGCAGCGCGCTAGACAGGCTCCGCCAGCGCGCGCGGCTGACGAGGGTGCCCAGGGTCGGGGCGAGGCGCCGCCGACTGCCCGCGCGCTCGCCATCGCACGCCTGCGCCGAGCAGCAGGCAACGTCGTCCTCGCCTGCTTCGTCGCGGCGTGCGCCAGCCAGATGTTGATGGAGAATCGCGCGATCCCCGAAGCCCTCAAGCCCAAGTCGCGGCCGGAGTGGATGACGGCGCTGGTGGTGTATCCACGGCTGTTTCAGGGGTGGAGCATGTTTGCTCCCGATCCGCCCCGCGATGACGGCAAGGTCGTGGTCGAAGGGCGCACCAAAGACGGCCGCCGCTTCGACCCATTGTCGCAGGGGGTGCCTGATTACGACCTGAATCCTACCCAGGGCTTCGAAATGAATCAGCTCTGGGGCGATTTTCATCGGCGCATCTGGCAACACCGATTTCGCAGCTACTGGAATGGCTTCCGCGACTACCTCCGGAATCATCACGAGCTGACGGGTCACCCAGAAAACGAACTCGCTGCGTTCGAGGTCTACTACATTTCGGAGGTCGTACCGCCACCGGGTGGTCAGCGCGCGGCACCCAAGAAGGACCATTTGTTCTCGTGGGGGAACATGCGACGGTTCGACGCAGCGTCGGGACCAAACTCCACACCATGACCTTGGGCTTCCTCGCCAGAGCGGTCGCGACCACCGCGAAGATCAGCGTGCCGACGCTGGTCGAGGCGGCGCGCGGAACGCTGGATGCCAGCACATGTGACGAGCGCCTAGCGGAGTGGTCGCGCCGCTTGCTCGTGGACGCGAGGATAGAGCTAACGGTGCGAGGCCTCGAACTCGTTGCGTCCGACGAGAACTTCGTGGTGATGTCGAATCATCAATCACTCTACGACATCCCGGTTCTATTTCAGGCGCTCCAGCGCAGGATCCGGATGGTTGCGAAGCGCGAGCTTTTTCGGGTACCGGTGTGGGGGCGCGCCATGCGTGCGGCAGGTTTCATCGAGGTCGATCGCGACAATCACGAGCGGGCGCTCGAGAGTCTTCGGCGCGCCGCGGATGCGATCGAGAGCGGCACCGACATCTGGATCTCACCGGAGGGTACCAGAAGTCGAGACGGTTCGCTGCAAGCCTTTCGCAAAGGAGGCTTCCACCTCGCGCTCGACGCGAGCGCGCGTATCTTGCCGGTGTCCATCGACGGCACGCGAAGCGTGCTCCGAGCAGGGGACTCCACGGTGCATCCAGGGGCGAAGGTCAGCGTAACGGTGCACGAGCCACTCGACACACGGGCTTACGCCGACGATCTCGAGGCGTTGATGCAACGTGTGCGCGGCGCCATCGCCGCCGGGCTCACGTCGCCGAGGCCCTGAACGAGATCAGCCGCTGGCTCGTCGCGGAGACGACTTCGCCGCCCGGGGCGGCACGATGCACCACACGCGGACGATCACGGTGCCTTTCACGGTCCAGGGCGTTACGTCGATACGATCGACCTCCGCCATTCCGGTCACCGGCAAACGGTGCAACAGCCGCTCTTCGACGAAGGCGCGCCGGGCGGTAGTCGAGGCGAGCTCGGACACTTCGCCCCTAGCCACGAACGTCATCATTTCGAATACTTCGATGCCGGTCGGCGTGGGCTGCACGGATGAACTTGGTGGCTCGCGGTCCTGAGCCGCGCGTGGACGGACCCCCGTCGTGGGCTCCTCGGTCACTGGGGCCGTGAGATCTTCGTTGATGGCGGCGAGCGTCTCGCGCCCTACCCCGCTCGAGCTGATGCTGATCTCGGGGCCGTTATCGAAGGGCGGCGCGCTCGGGACCCGCGCGCCCGGAGCGTTCGAAATGCGGTCGCCGTAGCGCAGCGTCGCCATCGGTCCGCGCATGGGCGTCAGCAGAAGTTCTTCGTTGATGGCGGCGAGCGTCTCGCGTCCCGCGAGCGACTCCTCGATGGCGATCTCAGGCGATGATGCGGCGCGTGCGAAGGCGCGCACGCGCTCTGGAGCTGTCAGGCCTTCTGCGGCCGCAGCCTGCAGCTCCTCGGCGATGGCCGCCAGCGTGTCGCGGCCGACTTGGCCATAGCCGGTTTTGATCTCGGGCCCCGACAGCACACGATCCCGAGGTCTCGAAGAACGCCCCAAAACCGGGCGAGAGGACTTGCGCACGCGTTTAGCCACGATAGCAATATCGCATACGCACTTTCCCGGGTCAGGTGGTTTGTCGCTGCGCTCGCACTCCCACAGTGTGCGCTCCACGGTTCGGCCAGATCGACGCCCATTCAGGAAGAGTCCGCTTTACTCCCTGCTCGATCATCAGCCGTGCCCGCGGCGCTCCAAGGCGTCGGCCTGGCCCGGCCGCGCTCATGGCCGAGCCTGCAGCGTCAAAGAGCAGGGACGGGGACAGCACCAGGAGTCGGGTACCGGCTCGGACCTGACGGGCGGCAATTCAATCTCCTCGTCTTCAATCGGGAGTGTACCTCCGTACTCGCGCCAGTACAGGGTCGCCCGCTCCGCGAGCGCCCGGCGCTACGCGCCGGCTTCGCCCTGGACAGGCGCTCCGTGCGGAGGGGGGACGCCCTCGCAGTCGAAGCGATTGCAGAAGGAGTCACGCATGAAGATCCTCGATTCCCTGGTCGAGATGGTGCAGCTGGTTCATGGTCTCGCGCGCAAGGTTGCGCGTCACGACCGTGACTTGGCTCAGCAGATGAAGCGGGCCAGTTCGTCCACCGCTCTCAATGGTAGCGAAGGCTTGTTCGCCAGAGCAGGAAAGCGTACCTCTCGCCTCGAAGACGCTGTCAATTCTGCTCGTGAAACCATGATGGCGCTCCGGTTGGCGGGCGCTTGTGGTTACTTGTC
>JAICQQ010000379.1 GCA_025937785.1 Polyangiaceae bacterium | reverse complement strand
TGCGCTCGAGCTCTGCAACTGCTGCTCGCGCTCGCTGCAGGGGGCGCATCGACGCTTTCGAGCAGGGCGGGCAATACGTTTCCCGGTGTCGCCGTCAGCGTGACCTCGACGCCACCGAAGATCTCGACGACGGAGATCGTGCTCATGCAGCACGCCGGCGTGAGCGTCGTGACCCTGGCCGTCGACTATCAGGGGCCGGTTCAGCGCTTCGCGCTCTTGGTGCCGGTGCCGCGCGACGTGGAGCGAAAGCAGCTCCGGACCGTCAAACACGAGTTCATCGCTCGCCTGGAACAGATGACTGCGCCGCGCGTGTTCGAGTTCTGGGAACAAGACCCCTGCGTTCCCGGCGAGCCCGAGCAGGCGTGGCAAGAGAAAGTAGCGGTGAAGAACCGCGGCTTCCTGACGCCCGAGGTCATGCCCCCGAGGGATGACCACTACCCTGTTTCGAACGAGCTCAGTATTCCTGCAACGCCGGTGTTCAAAGAGGCCGAAGCCGAGTTCAGTTACCAGCTGCTGCGACCCAAGCACAGCGCGGAGCTCCGAGCTTGGCTCGAGAAAAAAGGCTACCGAGTCGCGCCCGGAACGCTCGACCCCTTGAGCGCCGTGCTCGGCAACGAAGCGCAGCTCTTGGTGGCCGAAGTCGCGGTCGATCGCGCCGAGCTCGTCGACAGCGAGCGCCTGCGACTCGGTGGGATCCGCTACTGGTCGCGGCGCCCGCTCTTGCCCATTTTCATGACGCTGGGGCGCGCGAACCAGGCTGCTCGTCACGATCTGTTCGTCTACGCGTTGCATCGCGACGCGCGCTACCAGGCAGCGAACGCCCCCAACGTGTTCGCGCCCACGAACCTCCAAGTGAAGGTCGACGTGGGCGCACGCGTCGGCCTGTTGTACAACACCTTGTTCGAGCGGGTGCTGCAGCGGCACCCGGGCGCCGCCGTCACCGAGTTCGTGGGTCCGAGCGATGCCTGCGGCGAACCGTGTTCCAACGCGCCTCTCGAGCTGCGCGAGCTGCTGACGTTCGGCGGAGACGTGTTCGAGGTACAGGCGGCGGCGAAACACCAACCCGCGCTTGCGGTTCCAAGCACGGCGCCGTCGACGAGCACGGCGCCGTCGACGAGCACGACGCCGTCGACGAGCGCCGCTCCGATTCCCGACAAAGAGCAGCAAGCAATAGAAAAGCAGCTCGCTGCCAAGCGCGCTCTGGTTGCGCGGCAACGCTACATGGTGAGCCGGTTGCATCTGCGCGGCGGTGCTACGAGCCCGCCGCTCGATCTTCGGCTCGCCCCCACTAGCGCCCATCGCGAGGGCGGTTACGGAGTGCCGCGTGGCCCGAACGCCGAGCTCGCGTCAGGCGTACGTTCCGCCAAGACCAGCCGCTACCAGGTGCGCTTCCACGCGGCCCACCCGTGGCGAGGGGCGCTGCCCTGCGCCAAGCCCGAGCGCTGGCGGTGGGGCAAACGCTGGCAGTCGCACACCCAACATTGGCGCGGCGTGGACGTGGCTCGCGATCTGCCGAGCCTGCGTCAGGACCCGAAGCTCCTCGAGGCGGTACTAGAGAGCCCTGTCCCCGAAATCGGGTTCTCGCCCCGAGCGCCCAGCGCCCCGCCGCTCGTGCCGCGCTCCGAGCCCGATCGCGAAGCGCCGGAGGCTTCGAGCTGCAGCCTGGAGCGCCGCGGCAGAGGCGTTTCGGGGTGGCTCGCTGTGGTGCTGGCGGCGGTGTTCCTTCGCTGGCGACGCTCAGTACGCGTCGGGGCCCGCGCGCAGTCCGCTGGGTAGCTTGAGTGCAAGATCGGGGACGCGCTCCGCCCCACCCTCCAAATAAGCGTAACGAGCGAGGTTTTCGACCACACGCTCGACGTAGCCGCGAGTCTCCGAGTAGGGAATGCGGGCCACGAACACGTCCAGATCGAGCTGCTCGCCGCCAGCAAGCCAGTGGCTGACCGCCGAGGGGCCAGCGTTGTACGCGGCAGCCGCTAGGACGACGTTGTTGTCGAAGGTGTCGAGCAGGCGCCGCAGGTAGTACGCGCCGTAACGCACGTTGTAGCGGGGCACTCTCAGCTTTCGCCCGTCGTAGTCCTCGTCCAAGGCGCCGGCGACCCGCCGCGCGGTGGGCTCGATCAGCTGCATCAAGCCGATCGCGTTCGCGGGCGAAACGACTGCTGGTCGGAAGCCACTTTCCTGACGCATCACCGCGTAAATCAGGTGCGGTGGTAGGTCGAACTCGGCTTCGGCAGCTTCGATCGTCTCAGGGTAGGGGCGGGGATAGACGCAGTCCCAGAGCCAAGACGTGCGTGGGTTCGGCGGCTTGACCAGCAGCGTCCAGCTCGCCGCGCGTTGTCCGATCTTGTAGCGACGCTCTGCACCCGAGAGTGTCCCGTAGGCTTGGCAGAGGCTCTCGTACTCGCGAGGTTTGTAGGCAGCCATCAAGCGCGCCTCGTGCGCCTCGAGCTCCGCCTCGGCCAAGTGATCGAGCCCCGCACGCACCAATAGAGCAACCTTCTCGGGCAGGTCGATCGTCAACGGATCGGGAGCGGGAACATCGGCGCCCGGTGGTAGCAAGGGCGGCGGCTTCTCGCCGAGCTGGCGCAGGCGTTGATCGGCGACGAGCGCTGCGAATGACAGCGGACTTTCAGCGATCACCTGCTTCAACAAGGGCACTGCAGCCTTGGAGTTCTTGCTGCCGATCAAGGCAACTGCTTCGAGCAGCTGGTAGCGCGTCTTCAGGCGCGAGTTCTCTTCGTCCTTGATCAGCTGTCGAAAGCCGACGAGCGCGGCTGGGTACTCGGCCTGCGCCAAGCGCGTCACGGCCAGCTCGTAGCGCGCGGTCTTCGTGAAACGCCCCCGCTTCGAGAACGCGCCCAAGTACTTGTTGTACGCGGTGGCGGCGTCGGGCCAGCGACCCATCACGTAGTAAAGGCGCGCGATCAGGTAGCGAGCCTCCTCCGCCAAACCGGAGGTCGGGTAGCTCTTCAAGAACAGCTTGTAGCGTTCGATGGCTTCCAGATCCTTGTCGGCTCGCGACAGAGCCCGCGCCACGTAAAACGAATCCTTGAGCCGATGCTGCGTGCCCGCGGCGATCGCGCGATCGAACAGGGCGGCGGCTTCGGCGTACGAGCGGCTCGAGTAGCGAGCCCAGGCCTGCACGTGCAGCAGGTCACCCGCGGGGATCGCCGGTCCTCGGGCTTTCGCCAGGCGCGCGAGCTCGGCTTCGGTGTCCTCGACGCGGCCTGCCTCCGCGAACGCCAGCGCTCGCCCGTAGCGCTCTTGCCGCGTCAGGAACTGTCCTTCCAGTGCTTCGAGCTTCTGGTCCGCGCCGAGGGCAGGCGCCGTCGTCGGCGCCGACACGGCTAGCCAGCGAAGGTCCAGCGCTAGCAATTGGGTTTGCTCCTTCCGCGCCGCGATCTGCGCCCGTTCCGCGCGAATTTCTGCGACCAGCTCGAGACTGTTCTTCTGCTTGGCGGCGAGGTTCAGGGCGCGATCGGCGAGCTGGCGCGCGGCGTCGAGTTGGTTGACCGCGACTTGCGCGCGCGCCGCCCGCAGCAAATCTTCCGGATCCTGTTGCTTCGAGAAGAAGGCGACGGCAGGCGCGTGTTCGCCCGCGCCCAGGGCGGCCTCGGCGCGCAGCCGCACGAGTTCCGGCGCGAGCAACGGCAGGCGCTCCTCGAGTCCGTCGGTGATGCGCAACACGGTCGCATGGTCGCCGAGCGCGCGGGCGCAGTAGGCCCGCGCGAAGCAGAGCTCGGGCTGCTGCTGCTCGTCGCTCGAGAGTTTGTCGAAGCGCGTCGCGGCGGCGCTCCAATCCAGCTCCCGCACGGCGCGCAAGAACGCGGCGCTCGGCTCGAGTTCGACCTTCGCGCGCGTCTGCTCACTGCCGGGGCTGGCGCTTGGAGGCGTCTGGCTGAATGCCGAGGCCGGCGCGGAGCTGGCGGGTGCGAGCGCTTCGCTCCCCTGTTGCCCTCCGGCTTTGGCCGTACAACCGGTGCTGAGGCCGTACAACAGCGCGATCGCCGCTCCTCGCATCGCTTTTCAGTTAGCATGAACCACGGGCAGGGGTCGAAATCTGCGCTGGTTTCCCCCTGGGTCGCTGTGAGTGCCTGCAGAAATTGGCGAAAATTCCAGCAGATGCCCCCACCCCGTCGCGCTTCGCGCGCCGGCCTCCCCCAAATTCGTGCTGCGCACGAATGGGGGAGGAGCCTGGGGCCCGCTGGGCCCCCTGCGACCCACGGTGGGTCGCGGGACACGCGGCTACCGCGGCTTAGAGGCTATCCCGGTCTCATGATTGATCGCATCTCCGTCCGGAATCTCCGGGGCTCGCGAGCCTCCACCCTTTTTCGTAGTCGAGGAGACGTTCGTAACCGCGACCCAAAGTGATCCAACCCGGGTCACCGTTGCGTTTGAGGTGCCCTCCCAGTTTTTGCAATGGCCAACATTGCATCGCGAACAGACAGCTGGGCAGGTAGTTCCTTCTTGGAGGAGGCTCGCAGCACCTTGAGCTGAGTGGGTTGAGCACTTCGAAGCGGGCTGCTCGTGCCTCGAGAGGATGCGCAGACGCAACAAGTTCCACGCGGTTGGGATGAATAGGCCGAGCGCATTGAGCAGCGCGCTAGGGTCTCCAACTGGCGCTTCTCCAAAGCGCAGCTGTTTTCAGCGCCTTGAAGTATTCCTCGATGCGCCAGCGCGCCCGGTAGGCATCCACGACAGCAAGCACGTGTTCGGGTAAATCAAAGGGCTCTGTTGTTGCGAGGCGCCGTTCGACAGGAGCACAGCCCGGGTGCGGCTCTGTCTCCAGGACCCGCACCAGATTCAGCTCGAGGCTAAGCTCTTTGTTCGGAGGGTTCTTGACCGAAACTCGTGTCGCTGACGGACGACTTCGCGTCGCGCGCGGGGTGGATGGATCTTTCGCGCTGGGGGAGCGCTGTGGCCAACACGCGCGGTAAGACTGACTTCACGCTCCACGACGAGTGGTGCTCGCGCATGGTGGAGCCCTACAAGGTCGAACTGCGAAGAACACGACGCGCACGTGCCCCATCGGAAATTGGCCAATGTGCCTGCGCTTGTGAGTGCACTCAATGAGTAGTGCGAGGTGCTTTTTGTTGCTTTTTTATTGACAGCTTTTTGTTAGCGGCGCCTCGGATTCTCGCCGCCTGCACGCCAACACGCTGTTGTTCGCACATGGCGGGTGTATCTACGCGCTTTCGAAGGCTTCGCCTCATCCGAAGGTGTTCTCAGTGCCGTTCCGGTGCGAGCGCGGCGCGAGGAGCCTCGAAAATCGTGGGTGTATGCTGCCGGGATGAACACACCAAACACTCACTCGAAGTCTAGCGTGGGCGGATCCGTCAGCGACGAGGCGGGCTACCGTTTGGATCAGGTGTCC
>JAICQQ010000376.1 GCA_025937785.1 Polyangiaceae bacterium | reverse complement strand
TGAACGCTGCGAGAGCAGGGCGGACTCCTCACACGGCTTGCGACAGCTCCTGCCAATTCTGCTGGCGCCCGAGCGCCAATGCATAGGCATCGGCATGGCGCTCCGCGCACACCTCCATCCGGAAGTGCTCGCGCGCAAAGCTCGCCGCAGCAGCTCCCAGGCGTCGCCTCTGGTCCGCATCCAAGAGCAGCGGCAACGTGAAGTCGCCGATAGCGATCGTATCCCTGGGAGCCGTCACGAAGCCGGTGACCCCATGGTGCACGATCTCGGCAATCGACCCAACGTCCGATGCCACCACTGGAAGCCCCAGAGACATGGCCTCTTCGATCGCCGTGGGGATCCCCTCGGAGTTCGGTTCGGGCGTCATCCAAAACACATCGAACGCCATCGAAAGTTCGGCCACATTCAATTTGGGATCTCGGACGATCAGGTCTGAACCGAGCTGGAACCCAAGGCTCCTCGCTTCTTCGAACAATCCCTCGATGTAAGCTTTGTGGGTCTCGTAGCGCCCCCCCAGGATCACGAACTTCACGTTCGGACGAGTCTGCTTCAGGCGAGCCGCGGCGCGAATGAAGGTTCGGTGGCCCTTTTGCGGGTTCAGATTCGAGACATTGCCGACGACCTCGTCGTCGGGCCCCAACCCCAGCTCTTGGCGAGCGCGAACCCGCTGCTCAGCGCTGAACGTGAAGCGCTCGACATCGACGGGGGGATGAAAATAGATGAGCTTGTCCGACAGCGCGAGCGCACCCGGGTGCGCGCCAGCGACGCGGCGCCCCGTCGACATGACCGCTCCGGCAGTTCGCGTCACGTACGGCATCATCAGGGCGCGAAACCAGATCGGTGGGAATGTGTCGAGGATCTGCCAGACGATGGGCACACCGAGTTGTCGTGCCGCCATCGCTGCGTGAGGGTTCGAGACACCGTTGATCTGCACGAGGTCGATCTTCTGTTTCACGAGGACGCCTTTGATGGCGTCGATGGTCGCGGGGAACCCTCGTACGAGTTGCCAGTGTAAGCGCGGGTTCAGCCGAGCGCGCAAACGCGCCACCGGCACCTCGACCACGTCGATGCCATGCGACCGTAAGCGCTCGACGGCATTGCCCGGCTCTCGGGGAACCAGCACGGTGGTCTGGATCCCATACTTCCGCTGCAGAATGGGCGCGACAATCGAGTTGCGGTTGTGAGGGCCGCCAAAGGTGTTGCCGTGAACGACACTCAGAACGCGTGTCACGAATCGCTGGTTCTTTCTTTCAGAGCGGCGTCGCCCTGTGCAACGAACCAATCCCAAGTCTGACGCATCCCAGTCTCGAAGGAGCGCGACGGCTCGAACCCGATCAGCTTCTGGGCCAGGTCGTAGCGCGCGAAGTTGCGATCGACCTCGCCAGGCCTGGATGGCAGGTGCACGATCTCGTGATTGGGCTTGCCAGCGACCTTCATGATCGTTCGGGCGAGCTCTTGGATCGTGATCTCGCTGCCGCCTGCCAGGTGCATCACCGTTGCTGGAGGCAGATCGGCGCCTAGCGCCAACGCAATGCCCCGACACAGGTCTTCCACGTGAAGGAAGTCTCGCGACGCGGAGCCGTCTCCGTAGATGGTGATCGGAGCGTTCGTCATCAGTGCTTTGATGAATACGGTGACAGCACCCTTTTTGTGAGCGCTGATTGGTCCGTAAACGTTTGCAAATCTGAGCGCTACCGTCTGCATTCCGTAGGCTTCGCCGAAGGCATTGCAGTACGATTCACCGCACAGCTTGCTTGCGCCGTACGGCGAAATCGGTTTGGGCAAAGACGCTTCGCTGACGGGTGGGGTCGCGTTGCCGATCAATGCTCCACCCGTCGATGCAAACACGACCTTCTTGACGCCAGCGGCGCGCGCGCAGTCGAGCACGTTGAAGGTTCCCACGACGTTGTTCTCGAAGTTTGCTGCCGGCTCGGCCACGGACTCGACGACTGAACCGTACGCCGCCAGGTGCACCACGGCCTCGATTCCTGCCATCGCGGAAGCGAGCGCCCCTCGGTCGAGCACGTCTCCACGCACGACCTCGGCTCCCGATCCGTCAATCCACGCGCTGCGACCACGGCTCAGGTTGTCATAGACTCGCACGCGGGCGCCCGCTCGGATGAGAGTCGGCACGAGGTTCGAACCAATGAACCCACACCCTCCGGTGACCAATACGTCCTTCCATTTCGTCGTCGTCATCGTCTCCGCTTCTTCCAGTCAATTGCCACGGGCTACTCGACGCCCGGCCAGTGCTCGCAAGAGTGCGAGGTCGAGGTAGTTGCGCCGGCGTAAGCTGCTCTGACGCGCTATACCAATCGCCTCCGTCGCACCCTGCACGAACCGATTCGGGGCCCAGTCTCGGATCAGCTCGAGACTCCGTTCGCCCATCCTTCGGCGCTCGGCGTCGCTCAGCGCCCCGAGTTTTGCCAGCTTACCGGCGAGTTCCACCGAATCGGTGGGATCAAAGGTCCAACCGTTCTCGCTCTCGCGTACCAGATCCGGGGCACAGCCACAGGTTTCCGACACAATCAGTGGCAGCCCTGCCGCAGCGGCTTCGTTGACCACCAACCCCCATTGGTCGACCGTGCTCGGATGCACGAAGGCCGCCGCAAGCCCGTAGTAACCCGGCAGCTCCTCGTACTGTCGAAACCCGGGCAAATGCACGTGGCCCGTAAGGCCGAGCTCCGCGATCAGCCGTGCACACCGCTCGCGAAGGGGACCGTCGCCGAGCATGACCAACGACAAGGGTGGCGTCTGCGTCGTGCGGCGGTAGTCGGCATAGGCCGAAATCATGCGCAGATGGTTCTTTTTTTCGACGAAGCGGCTGCAGGTCAATAGGTACCTGTCAGGCAGCCCGAGGCGAGCGCGAGCGACCGCGGGCTGCTGCCGGGCGCGCTCCGCTCCGGCGCAGAAAAACTCGTTATCGACGACGTCGTAGCCCGTCGTGATGCGCGAACGGGGCATGCCCAGCCGTTCTGCGTAAACGACATGGCGCGAACCCGCAACCAACATCGCGTCCGCCTGCGAAACCACTCTACGCTTGATCTCTTCCCGCCACCACACGCGCCTGCTGTCGCCCTCCGTGCTGTCAGACATCATCACGCTGGGGATGCTGCGGCGCCGGCAGTAGCGCAGCATCCCTAGAGACGCGGGGTCCGACCAGCCGGGCACGAGCGCTGCCGCGGGCGCGGCCTCGTCGAGCACCCCTTCTAACCGACGCCACAGCGTCGCGACAGGCTCCGCCGCGGACTCATCCGAGAACAACGTCGTGCGTTCGAACGCCTGGCGCGATTCGACGTCGCTCCAAGCGTAAACGCTATCTCGGTGGCAAACTTCGATCGCGAGCACGTTGCCCGCTCCAAGTCGCTCGCCGAGCGCGTTCAGGCGAGCCGCGTGATACGGACCGAGTCGCCGTACGAGTACCGCAATTCTATCGCGGGCCATTGCGTAGCGCGAGGGAGCGAGGAGCGATTCCACGCAACCTTGCGTCCATGAACTTCTTCGCCGCCATCGGGGTGGTACTCCCGGCCGCCGCCATGGTCCGTTGGTAGGTATTCCGGACCATGAGGCGCCAGACGATCCATCCGACGCCACCCATCCACAGCACACGAAACAACATGGCTTGCAGCGTCTGCTGGGTCGTGAAAACGGACAGCGCCAACAGTAGTACGAGCCCTAATTGCCAGATGCGACCGCTGGTGATCGCACGACGCCAGACATAGCCGTGGACCCAGCCCAACGCCAGGAGCAGCACTAGTCCAAGCCACCACAGCTGCTTCCAGACGTCCGCCAGCAAACTCATCGAGGCACCCCGAGTGGCGCTCCACCCTAATGTCTGACTCAAGTCGCCCAGAACTGAGAGGTGGACGCCCTCAATGCCGAAAAACGCGGCGGTGTCTTCGTACTGCGACGGCCACACCTGGTGAGGGATGGCGCGAATGACGGTTTGGATGAAGTAGCGGGCGCCCCATTGATACTCGCCTTTGATGGACGCATCGATCATCACGCCGGATCCGAACACATATTCGTTGCCCGGAGTCGGTCGCCCCACGAACTGCAGCACGGCATCCACCCCCCTGAACTCGAGTCGGTCGCTACCCAGGTGGATCATCCCGCGATGGGTTACCAAGAGCAGGAGCAGTACACCCATGGCTCCCATGCCCGCGAAGGCCAGGACGAACGGTGGTCGGCGATTGCGCACCACGTAGTAGCCAGCCGTGAGCGTCACGAGGACCATGAAGCTCGGACCTCGAGCTGCGCTGACGGCTCCGTGAAACACCATAGGGGCCGCAATCGCAGCCAGCCACATGAGCTCCGTCCGCAGCAACCTCCTCCCCGAACTCGAGAGCAGGATGAGCATGAGACCGGGGATGATGAGATAGAAAGCCTCACGCACGTAGCCACTCGACGCTCTTCCTCCGCCGTGAGCTCTACCATACGCAGCCTCCATGCCGCCGCTGATGGTTACCATGTACGCGAAGGCGGCTACGCCGATCGCACCGAGCAACACCCCGGCGCTGAGCAACTGGCGGCGCACCTCGAGCGACGGAAGCCATGGCTCGACGCGCCTCCGCGGCACTCCCGCGAGCAGCGTCCCACCACAAAGACATGCCACGCCCATTAAGTAGTATAGCTGCACCCAAACCATCTCTGACCTGGGCAACAGGTGCCACACGACGCCATCCCTCGTGACCACCAGAGGCACAAGCCAATAAGTGTACGCCAGCATGGGCCCAAGAAAGAGTGCGGGATGGAATACGTCTTTCGACATCCAGTAGCCGATAAAGGCTAGGCCGAAAGCCACCGCAGCAGTTGCCCAGACCAAGACCTCGAACATAGACAGCCAACCTCAACTGTACGGTTGGAGGACGGGCGACCAACGCTGAATCGTCCCCTCGTCGCGCATGAACAGCGCTAGCGCCACTTGGACACGCAGGGGATCTTCGCTCGATCACAGCGATGAGCGTACTTGCGAGCGATTTCCTCCACCTCTTTCATGAGTCCTTCGCTCAGGGTGATGGGCTCGAGCCCAAGGTTGAGGAACCGATCATTTTTGACATGCAGCTCGTTTTCCGCAGCCTCGTTGCGCGGATTTTCGAGGTACGCGATATCGCCGCCCGTCAAGCTAGCCACCAATTTGGCCAGATCGACCACGCGGTGAGTCTCCGTCATTTGGTTCAGAATGTTCACCCGCTCCCCCTTCTTGGGGGGATTGTTGGCCGCTATTTCGATACAGCGGACGGTGTCCTGGATGTGAATGAACGCCCTGGTTTGCCCCCCAGTGCCATGCACGGTCAGAGGGTGATTGATGGCAGCCTGCATGAGGAACCGGTTCAATACGGTACCGTAGTCTCCATCGTAGTCGAAACGGTTGATCAGCCGTTCATCGAGCGTCGTCTCTGCGGTCTGCGTCCCCCAGACGATGCCCTGGTGCAGGTCGGTGATGCGGACGCCGTCGT
>JAICQQ010000226.1 GCA_025937785.1 Polyangiaceae bacterium | reverse complement strand
CTTGCCCTTGAAGCGAACCTCGCCGCGATCGGGCTTCAAGAGCCCGGCGAGCAGGTTCATCAACGTGCTCTTGCCGCTGCCGCTGAAGCCCACGATGGCCACGAACTCGCCTTCGTCCAAGCTGAAATCGATGCTGCGGAGCACGTCGGTGTGCGAGCTGCCGGTGCCGAAGCCCTTGGAGACGTTCTTCAATTCCAAAATCGTCATACTTGCTCCTGTGACGGGTTCAGCTGACGCGCGCGTACGAGACGGAGCGTTGCAAGATGATCATCAGGCGATCCAAGCACATGCCGATGATGCCGATGGTGAACACCGCCACCATGATCTGGGCCAGCGTCTGGCTGGAGCCGTTCTGGAACATGTCCCACACGAACTTCCCGAGGCCGGGGTTCTGCGCCAGCATTTCCGCTGCGATCAGCACCATCCAGCCCACGCCCAGCGAGATGCGTAGCCCAGCGAAGATCATGGGCAGGGCGGAGGGGATGACGATCTTGCGGATGCGGGTCCAGGTGCCGAGCTTCAGCACCTTGGCCACGTTCAAGTGGTCCTTGTCGACGCTGGCGACGCCGAGCGCCGTGTTCACGAGCGTGGGCCACAGCGAACACAACGAGACCGTCAGCGCCGAGCTGATGAATGATTTTTCGAACCACGCCTCCGAGGGCTTCGTCGTGTAGAGCGCGCCCACGCAAATCATCACGATGGGCAGCCACGCCAGCGGCGAGACCGGCTTGAAAAGCTGAATCAGCGGATCGATCGCGGTCTTGATCAGATCGCTGGTGCCGCAGAGCACGCCGATCGGTATCGCGATCAGCGACGCCACCACGAATCCGGCGAACACCGTCTTCAGCGACGTCAGGATCTGATCGATGTACGACGGGCTCGACGAGTACTTGGCGGCTTCCGCTGCCTTGGCTCGCTCGATCAGCTTGGCCGCGGCTGCGGTCGAGCCGCGTTGGGTCAAGACGCCGGCCGCGGCGCGCAGCTCGGCTGCTTTCGCCGCCTGCTCCTCGTAATAGACCTCCTTCGCCGCTTCGGTCTCGAAATGGGCGGTGACCAGCACGTGCGCCTGCTGCCAGACGTCGGCCGGTGAGGGCAGGTTGCCGTATTTGGTCATGATGCTGGCCGAGGCCACGGACCAGCCGCCGAGGAAGAGCAGGAAGGCAACCAGCGGGGCACCGAAGCTGATGCCGATGCGTCGCAGCTGCTCTTTACTGTCGTCCCCGCGCAGCAGGCGGACGATGGGCGCCAGGGACTCGAGACCGGTCGCGTCGAGGATACGTAGGATTCGTGCGGACATTTTGCTTTGACCCTCAGGGTTGGGAGAGGCGGCGTGGCAACGGGGAGCGGCACCGAACCGCTCCCTGGCTGCGGACCGGCGTTATTCCTTGTTTCCGATCTTGTGTGCTTTCAGGTATTCGAGTGGTTTCTTGCCGTCGTACTCGACGCCGTCGATGAAGTCCTTGGTCGGCGCCTTGTAACCATCCGTATCCCACGGCACCTCAGCCTTCTCGAGCTTGCCTTCGGCGAGCAGGGCCTGGGCGGCTTCGAGGTAGGTCGTGGGCTGGTACACCTTCTTGGCGACCTCGTGGTACCAGCTGTCGGGCTTGGCTTCGGTGATCTGGCCCCAGCGGCGCATCTGCGTCAAAAACCAGATGGCGTCGCTGTAGAAGGGGTAGGTGGCGTGGTAGCGGAAGAACACGTTGAAGTCCGGCATGTCGCGCTTGTCGGTCTTCTGGAACAAGAAGGTGCCGGTCATGCTGTTCGCGATCACGGCCTCGTCGGCGCCCACGTACTCCTTCTTGGACAGGATCTTCGCGGCTTCTTTGCGGTTGTCGAGGTTCTGGTCGAGCCACTTGCCGGCACGGATCAGCGCCTTGACCAGCGCGACGTGGGTCTTCTTGTTTTTCTCGGCCCAGCCGGCGTTCACACCGAACACCTTTTCTTGCTTGTGCTTGAAGATGTCGAAGTTGGTCACCACCGGCACGCCGATGCCACGGATCACGGCCTGTTGGTTCCACGGCTCGCCCACGCAGTAGCCGTTGATGGTGCCCGCCTCTAGCGTGGCTGGCATCTGCGGCGGGGGCGTCACGCTCAATAGGATGTCGGCGTCCTTGGTGCCGGTGGTGTCGTCCGCGGTGTACATGCCCGGGCTGATGCCGGCGGCGGCGAGCCAGTAGCGAATTTCGTAGTTATGCGTCGATACCGGAAACACCATGCCCATCTTGAGCGGCTCGCCCTTGGCCTTCGCCTCCTTGACCGCGGGCAGCAGGGGCGCGGCCGAGATCGGATGCGGGGGCGTCGGCGACTTCAGCTTGGGATCGGCATCCTGCATCTTCTTCCAGAGCGCGTTCGAGACGGTGATGCCGTTTCCGTTCAAATCCATGGTGAACGAGGTGATGACGTCGGCTTTGGTGCCGAAGCCGACGGTCGCGCCGATCGGCTGCCCAGCAAGCATGTGCGCGCCGTCGAGCTCGCCGGAGATGACGCGGTCGAGCAACACCTTCCAGTTGGCTTGCGCCTCCAGGCTGACGTTGAGACCCTCAGCCTCGAAATAGCCCTTCTCCTTCGCGATCACGAGCGGGGCGCAGTCGGTCAGCTTGATGAAGCCGAGCTTGAGATCCGTCTTCTCGAGGTCGGCGCTTTTGGTCAGGGCGGCAAGCTTCTCTTCGTCGACGGCAGCGCTCACGGAAGGCTTGGGGTCGCCCTCGGGTTTGGGCTTGCTGTTGCACCCCCAAAGCGTGGTCGCCATCGCGAGGGTAGTGAGACCTTTGAGGGCTTGGCGTCGTCCTGAGCGGTACATCGTGATCATTCTCTTTCAGTGGGGATTGGGGGATGACTCGAACCGACGCAACTCCGAGGCACGGCAACCCTGGCTTCGCCGGCAGGATCGAGCAGAGCCCGTTTCTTCGAGGGGACGGCTGGGGGCGCGGCTTCGAAACGTAGCCCTTGGAATCGAGTGCGAAGTGTTCATGCCGATGAAACATTGCGGACGCAGCTGGCCTGCGGCACCCGAGCCGGCGGCAGCCGTTCGGGCTTGCGAGCGGGTAGACGCGAAAGCTCGGTGCTTGCGTACGCTAACGAAACCTTGGTTGGAGTCGGTCGGAGGTGCATAAGCAGGCCGCGTGCCACTGGCCTGAAGCCGCGTGAAATTCGGCGGATGTTCGCTGGGTGCGCGTCACCGAAATGGAACCGACACGCGCGGGCTGGGCGTCACTCACTCGTTCCCAACAATCTCAGCAATCTGGCTGACAAGCGTGTCGTTTCGGCGCTGTATCGTGAGGCTGGTCGCAGTTCGGAAACCTGACGGCGTGGACGCGAGTCTGAAACAATCGCGCGAGGTCGCCGAGGGGCCAGTGCGCGGGGCGGTTCGCTCTCCAGGGTCGAGCGCGCGGTGTGCTTCGCAGATATGTTAGCAACATGTGAGATGGTGGCGTTACGGACCGTCGCGCCGCCCAGCGGCTGCACGCGGTCGCGTCGACAGCAGCGGTGGCTCGTGTCATTGCCCCGAGGGGCCGGGTCCCGGCCGAGCAGCGCGGCCGTGCCTGAGACCGGAGCACAGCAAGGCAGCGAGCCGGGGTGCCGGTCAGGCCTCGCGCAAGCGGGCTCGGCTGCGCGTGCTGCACCCGGGCCTGGGGGGACGCGAGCGGGCAAAATGCGGCCGGAAAAGGCCCGGCTGCCGCTCATCCACGGGCGTTTTCGTGGCACATATCCTTGGGGCGCTTCTTTCGACTTGTGCTAATGAACCAGGCCAGGAGCGCACTTGTCGAGCGAACGCGAATCTGGGGTGCCTGAAGGTGACGTGGCGGAACGTAAGGACGAGGTGACCGAGGGCACGGCTGACTCCGCCTCGACACCCGCAGCGGCAGGCAGCAACCCGACGCCGGCGCCTGCCCAGGACAAAAGTTCCGCACCGGCAGAACGGTCGTCCGAGGCAAAGTCCTCGGAGGCAAAGTCCTCGGCGGAGGCAAAGCCCAAGCCGGCGTCAGGCTCCCCGTCATGGCTGTCGCAGGCGTACGCCTGGTTCGAGGCGCGCTACGGGCTCGATCTGCGCTCCCTCGCCCTGTTCCGTTTGGCCACGGGGTACATGCTGCTCTACGACCTGTTCTCGCGGGCGCTCGATCTGCGGGCGCACTACACGGACGTAGGGATCCTGACGCGCGAGCGTCTGGTCGGTGGCTGGGGGCAGAAGCTGTTCTACTCGCTGCACACCTTCGGCGGCGATACGACCAGCCAAGCCGCGCTGTTCTCGGTCGCGGCGGTCTTCGCGGTGATGTACTTCGTCGGCTATCGCACGCGCCTCGCCGCGATCGTGTCGTGGGTGCTGTTGTGCTCGGTTCAGGGGCGCAACTACATCGTGCTGCAGGGCGGCGACGACATGCTGCGCGTGATGTTGTTCTGGGCGATCTTCACACCCATCGGCGCGCGCTTCTCGGTGGACGCCGTGCTCGCCCGGCGCCTGTGGCAAAAGCAGTGGCTCGACTACGCCCCGAACGCACCCGTCCCCGAGCATCGCCTGCCGAAGCGCGTGCTCAGCCTGGCGACGATGGTTCTGGTGCTGCAGCTGTTGACCGTCTACTTCGTCTCGGCAGCGCTGAAGACGGGCCCGACCTGGCACCAGGATGGCAGCGCCATCCACCTGGCGTTGCATCATCACGCGTTCGTGACTCGGATCGGGCGCTTGGTGGCCCAGCTCCCGGTGCACATCCTGCAAGGCATGACCTGGCAGGTCTGGTGGCTCGAACTCTTGGGCCCGCTGTTGTTCTTCGTGCCCTGGGGGACGTTCTGGTGGCGCACGGTGCAGGCGGCGCTCTTCATCAGCTTCCACTTCGGGCTGTTCCTGAACATGGAGCTCGGGCATTTCCCGTGGGTGGCGATGGCGTGCTGGCTGGTGGTGTTGCCCAGCTGGTTTTGGGATCGCCCGCTCTGGGCTGCCACGCAGAAGCTCAACGTGCGTGTGCGACTGCGCACCTTGGCCCGGCGCTTCGAAGCCTTCGTGATTCGCAATGAGCATTGGCTCGGCGAGCCATTTCGCCTGCCGCGCATTCAGCCTTCGCTCGTGGGCAGCGCCGTAGTGCTCGTGCTCGCGAGCTACGCCGGCTACGGGGCGGCTTACGCCATGCAGCATCGCGGCCAGGTGAACGGTGAACGCTTCGAGCCGCTCTTGATGCTGCGGCTCCACGCGAACTGGGGCATGTTCGCGCCCAACCCGCCGAACACGAGCGGGTGGTTCGTGTCGGTGGCGAAGCAGCGCAACGGCAACGAGATGGACGTGTGGAACGACGCACAGCCGGTGACGTTCGACGAGCCTGCTTTGCCGAACGCCACCTACCGGCGCGAACGCTGGCGCAAGTTCGGCGACAACATCCTCTCCGGCGGCCATGCGGCGATTCGCGGCTACTTCTTGCGCTGGCTGTGCCTCGACTGGAACGAGGACCACCCCGGCCCGGAGGCTATCGAGAGCATCACGCTGTACCACATGGTGCAGACCGCCAACTGGCCCGGCAAAGGCTACGGGCCCCTCTCGAAGAACCAGTTGGCTCGCGAAACCTGCCCGCCGCCGCCCGGTGAGGAAACCAAAGACAAGCCGGAGGACGCGAAGAAGAAGGCCGACAAGAAGCCCAGCCGCGATCCCAGTCCAGCCTCGACCAACCAGGCTTCGAAGAGCCCCGCGGACCGGCCCCGGCGTGCACCCCGGAAGCCGTCCGCTCACCCACCCGGCGCTGCCGAGCCTTTGGGGGGCACCACGGGCCACGACCAGGCTCGCTAGCGGCTGCGGCGCTCGGAAAAGCGAAGCATGCGGCTGCCCACGTCCCTGCCCAGGACCCGCCCCCGGCGTTGGGTCGCGGCCCTAGCGGCGTCTTGGGTCGTCGGCGCTTGGGGTCGCACCACTGCCGCCGACCCGGCTCTGACTGCGCCCGAGCCCGAGTCCGGCGTGCGCACGCACGATGGCCTCTACCTGCGCTTTGCGAGTGGCTTCGGCGTCTACGACGAGCTGGCACGATCCGAAGACGTCGAACGTTTCGACGGTCGGTTGAGGATAAAGGCTCGCGGGTTTGCCGCGGTGCGCGAGCTCGCGGTCGGCGGCACACCGTATCCGGGCTTGGTGATAGGGGGCGGCATCTACGGGGTGGCGGTCGTGACGAGCAGCGTCACCACCAACCGGGACGATCAGGAGATCGAGCTCTCGAGGGATGTCGCGCCCGAATCTCGCGACCTCTCGATCATCGGCGTGTTCGTCGACCGGTACTTCGTACCCGCGCTCGGGCTGCACGTTCAGGCGGCGCTCGGCCTGGCGAACCAATACGGTGTCCGCGTCGATGGCGAGCCCTTCAACCAAGGCGAGTACAGCCCCTTTGGCCCCGGTGGGCTCATCGGCCTCGGCTACGAGACGTGGGTGACCGACCAGTGGAGCCTCGGCGTGCTCGCCCGTTTCGGTGCAAGCGTGATGTTCGGCAAGGACGCGCAGGGGACCCGCTGGGTACACTACGTCACGAACGCTCCGAGCTTTCTGATGACGGTCACTTATCACTGAAGGGCGCTTCCCGCGCGGTGCTCACGGAAGGAGTTGCACCCTCACTGAGCCGGGTTTAAGGCGGCGGCCTCTGCTGTTGGGCTACGTGAGCCGAAAGGGTGTCGCCGGCAGGAATCGAACCTGCAAGCCGCACGAGGCGGACTTGGTTTACGGCCAAGGGGACCCACCACCTGTCCAACGACGACATATTTCGGATTTTCTTTCGGGCACGGGCACGGGCATTGGCGGGCACGGGCACGTTTACGTTCACGTTCACGTTCTCTTGTAGGAGGCCAGGGGATCGAACCCTGCGGGTTCTGTTTGTAAGACAGACGCCGTCACCAGCTGGCTCGCCTCCCAAGTCGCACTGCATTGTCCCTCTGGCTTGCCGGCGAATTCCGGCAGTGACCAGAATGCAGTGCGGCCCGGGAACTAAAGTTCCCAGTCGCTACGGGAAGAATCGAACTTCGCATCCGAGCCCTTATGAGAGGCCGGCTCCACCTTGGATCGCAGCGTTTGGTAGCGGGGCTCGGAATCCAACCGAGTCGGCACGAGGCACCGGGGTATGAGCCCAGCGAGTATTCGTTACTCCATCCCCGCAGGCCCCCCAGGCAGGATTCGAACCTGCATCGCTCGGTTTAGAAGACCGATGCCTTTCCGTTAGACCACTGGGAGTGGCGTCCTCAGCAGGAATCGAACCTGCATTTCCGGCTTCGCACGCCGGCGTTCTGTCCATTGAACCATGAAGACTCTTCCACGTGCGCGACGCTCGCCGATCGGGCTCGCGCAGCAGGGCACCCGCGGAAGGAATCGAACCTCCATCGACCTGGTTCGAAGCCAGGCGCCTTTCCGTTAGACCACGCGGGCAAATAGCGTCCCCGGCGAGATTTGAACTCGCGCCTCCTGGTTGAGAACCAGGCCACCTGGGCCGCTAGTGAGACGGGGACCAGACACTGGAGAGCTCGGAGGGATTCGAACCCTCGTCCATTGGGTTGCAGCCAACGTACCGCGCCTGCGAACGAGCTCAGTGGTGCGGTCAGCGGGAGTCGAGCCCGCCCTTCCTGCTTGGCACGCAGGTGTGCGTCCACCAACACTTTGACCGCAAATGTTTGGGGCACGCCGTCGTGGAATCGAACCACGTCCTACGGATTTGGAGTCCGTTTGGGCACCATGCCCTCCGGCGTATGCAGCGCCTCGTACGGGAATCGAACCCGTCGACCGGAGATCGACAATCTCCTTGCCTACCCAGCAGCATCACGAGGCAAACTGGCTCGAAGTTGCGTCAAAGCGCGCTCCCCCGCGGCGACGGAGGTCGCTCTAGTGGACCGCAGCTTCGAGCCATCCAGAAAGACTTTTTGGAGTGCATCGGGTTGGAGTCGAACCAACGCCTCCGGTACTTCAGACCGGCGCTTCCACCAGGTTAGCTTCCGATGCATGGTGTGCCGCGTGCGGGTATCGATCCCGCTCCTTCACCTTGAAAGAGTGACGACCTAGCCAGTAGTCGAACGCGGCCTGCGACTTGCCCTGTCAGAGCCTTCAGTCAGAGCCTCCATCGGGAGTCGAACCCGAACCGTCGCTTTACGAGAGCGCTGCTCGACCCATGAGCTATGAAGGCGTGGTGGGTCCCCAGGGAATCGAACCCTGCCCTATCGGTTAAGAGCCGAGTGCTCCGCCTTGGAGCTAGGAACCCATGGATCAGAAACTCGAGTGGGAGTCGGAGTGGGGTGGGTCAGGGCGGAGTCGAACCGCCACCTATCGGGTTAAAAGCCCGCTACTCACCTCTGAGCCACTGACCCGTTATCGTCGAATAAGAATCAGTTTGTGTTTGTGTTTCATGATGAACGTCTCCTGTCGAGCGTTGCTGGAACGCCGTGAATCTGGTGGTTGGCGCGTAGGCGCGTAGGCGCGCGTCCCGACGTTGGGACAGTTGCTGCCGGACGCCGCGACAGCGTTGCGCGGGCTGCCTCGAACGGACAGCATGCGTGTTCGAGAGTTCGCGTGGCAGTGATACGCTTGAAGATCGCCTTTCCCGACGGACACGTCGAAGAACGCTTGCTGTGCGCCGGCACCTACCTGATCGGGCGCGAAGCGGCCGATATCGTCGTGAACGATCCGAAGGTCGCGCGCTTGCACGCGCAGTTGAACGTGGAGGCTGGCTGGGTGGTGGTCAGCGATCTCGGGTCGGGCAGCGGCCTCTTCGATCACGCTGGCAACCGCCTCTCGGCACCCCAGCACCTCGCCCACGCGCGGCCGCTGCGGCTCGGGGGTTGCACGATCTCTTGGCTGCAACCCTAGGAGCAGCCCGGGAGCGCCCCTGTCGAGTTCGTCGACCGGAGTCGCGGCGGAAGGAGGCAGGGTCGAACTGCTGCCCGTGAGGGCCACCGGTTTTCGAGGCCGGCTCGAGCTCCACGCTCGAATCACCTTCCGTAGCGGAAAGCAGTCGAATCGAACGACCTGGGATGTCCCAGCCGCCGGTGTTCAAAGCCGGTTGTGCCCATGCACGGTGCCTTCCAGTTGCGGAGAACGACGGAATCGAACCGCTGTCCCTGAGGACTCCTCTTGCGTTCCAGGCAAGCTGACCACCATGGTCGGCGTTCTCCTTCGAAGAGCTGCGACAAGATGCGTTAGTGCCCGAGGAGAGATTCGAACTCTCACTGTGCCGGTTTTGAGGCGGCTCTCTCTGCCGTTGGAGTACTCGGGCATGTCGGGAAAGGGTGCGCGCGGCGAGATTCGAACTCGCACTACCAACGCTCTCAACGTTGCCCCTCTGCCAAATTGGGGTACGCGCGCAAAGGAACTGAATAGGAGAGTCAGGTGCGGAGTCTGGGGATCGAACCCAGCATCACTCGCTTGTCGAGCGAGGTACTTCACCAGCTGTATCACTCCGCGCGGCGGCCCAGCCGCTGCTCTTCGTCGGGCATCGGGGAGTCGAACCCAGCCGTTCCGCTTATCAGGCGAAACAGGTCTACCGGACCGTCATGCCCGGTCCGCACACCCAGCGCCCAACGTGGACGCTCGCGTGGGGTGAGGCGGGGAATCGAACCCCTCTGCCCGGGTCACAGCCGGCCATGCTTACCAAAGCTACCTCACGGTCGGAGTCCCGGGAATCGAACCCAGCGTGTCCTGGTCCCAGGCCAGGCGGCGCACCTTGCACCTCGACTCCGATGGCGGAAGGCGCTGGAGTCGAACCAGAGCGGTGTTAGCGCTACTCGGTTAGCAGTCGAGCGTCGGGACCACCCCGACTTCGCCTTCCACATCGTTACGATGATCGTTCGTGTCAGTCGTGCTCAGGGCCGGGATCGAACCGGCATGTCCTTCTGGACCCAGTTTCTGAGACTGGTGTGTATTCCTGTTCCACCACCTGAGCGAAGCATGAGTGCGAGCGGGGGGAATCGAACCCACATCACCAGTTTGGAAGACTGGGGTCTTGCCGTTGGACGACACTCGCGAAGAAGCGGGCACGCGGTGAGCGCCCGTTCGAACCAGTGGAGCTGTGGAGAGTCGAACTCCCATGCGACTGCTTGCAAGGCAGTGCCCTGAACCCGTCAGACAACCCCGATCGACGCCCTTGGACCGCGCGGATCACGAAGGCGAAGCGGCTCCGTCCCCAGGATTCGAACCTGGATCCCTTGGCGTAACAGGCCAGTACACTGCCGTTGTGCTAGGACGGAATAGCGGAGCGATGTGGTGGTCGCTCCGCGTGAGGACGCGGATGCACGTTTGTTCGGCATCCGAGTCCCGTCGAATTTTCAAAGAGCCGGGTCGCTGGTAGCGACGGCGGGGTTGGGAGACCAGGATTCGAACCTGGATCGGCGGGTTCAGAGCCCGCAGTCCTGACCGTTGGACGATCCCCCAAGAGGGTGCGTGATCGCGCACGACTGAATGAAGCATGAGCGATAGATGAGTGACGAAGCGGTGGGTCTTGCGAACACACTTCCAGTGGCGTGGGCTAGCCGTTGTGAGGCTGCCCGTGTGCGGCTGGCCTGTGTGTGGCGGACCTGTGTGCGGCTACCGGTGTGCGGCTCGCGGGGCAGCACCCGAGCTGACGTTCGGACGAAGTCCGCTCGCGCTCGATGGAGCTGTCCTGTTCGCGCGCCGCCGGCACGCCTCGCACAGGCTGTTCGCGCGCCGCCGGCACGCCTCGCACAGGCTGTTCGCGCGCCGCGGACGCGCCGCACGCAGGCTTAAAGTAGCCTAATTTGCCCTAAAAACGTCAAAAGCCGCCGAGGTGGACCCAGGGCGGCTCATCGTGAACGAATCACGGTCAACCGCTCTAGGTGGTACCCTCCGAATTGATACTATCGGCTTGGGGGAGGGATGCGCCCCAATAGCCTTTATCGGCGCAGCACCTTTCGACGCACGGTAGCATCTGCGCTAGCGCGCAACGCTTCGTGAGTAATGAGGTATGGCCGAAGGCAGTCATGATGCTGGTCATTGTATCCGCCGCCATGATGCTGTCAAGAAGATGATCGCGAAAGATCGAAAAAAGATCCGCGCGCCGGTTACGAATCATCTGACCGAGCGTTAAGGCAAGCGCTCACGCAACGCTCGTGTGCGTGCAGCTGCGAGACGAGGTGTTCTCATGAGTGATTCGAAGGATTTGAGTCGACGCCGCTTGCTCACGTACGGCGCGAGCGGAACGTTGGCGACCGCGCTTGGATTCGAGGCAGCGCCGTCGCAGGCAGCGCCGTCGCAGGCAGCGCCGTCGCAGGCAGCGCCGTCGCAGGCAGCGCCCGCTCAGGTGCCGCGCCGCGTGCTGGGTAAAACGGGGCAGTCGATCCCCATTCTGCTGGTGGGCGGTGGGGCGGGGTTCAAGGGCGGGGTCGACCCGCGTATAACGCTCGCGCTGCGACATGGCGCCAACTACATCGACACGGCTCGCAAGTACGCCGGTGGCGCTTCGGAGCGCAACGCGGGCGCCGCGCTCGCCAAGTTGAAGGCGCGTGACGCTACCTGGATCACGTCGAAGACCCCGCAGTGGTCTGCCGCCGGCCTGAAGCAAGACGTCGCGTTCAGTCTGGCTGCGCTGCAGACCAATCGCATCGATCTCTACTTTTTGCACGGCCTCGACCAAATGGGCCCGTTGGACGACAAGGAGCTGATCAAGGCGGCCGAGCAACTCAAGCGTGAGAAGAAGATTCGCTTCTTCGGTTTCTCCTGTCACGGCGGCAACGTCGTCGAACTGCTGAACGCCGCGGCGCAGCGCTCCTTCGTCGACGCCGTGATGTTCCGCTACAACTTTCGCGACTATGGCGACAAGGAATTGAACCGTGCCATCGATGCTGCGCACAAGGCCGGCGTGGGGCTGATCGCCATGAAGACTCAAGGGTCTGAGTCCGGCTTTCGCGATGCCTGGACGAAGTTCGAGCAGACCGGCAAGTGGAACAAGCACCAGGCCGTGCTGAAGGCCGTCTGGGCGGACCAGCGCATCACCGCTGCCGTGTCGCACATGGAAACCACGACCCAGCTGCGCGAGAACCTGGCGGCGGCTCTCGACGGCAAGCCCCTGGGGCTGCGCGACACGGAGGCGGTCGAGCGCTACGCACGACTTACCCGAGCCTACGCTTGTCAGGGCTGCGAGCACCTGTGCAATCCTCACGTGACTGCGCCGGTGCGTATCGGCACGACGCTGCGCTGCCTGATGTACCACGACAGCTACGGCGATGGTGAGAAGGCGCGGCGCGTGTTTCGAGAACTGCCCTCAGAAGCGCGACAGTTCGCGGGCGTCGACTTCGACGGCGCCAGCCGAGCCTGTCCCCACGGCATCGACATCGCAGCGCAGATGCAGCGCGCCGCCGAGCTCTTCGCGTAGAGGCAGTGGTCCCCCGTACTGCTCGCCGCGCTGCTCTTCGTGCTGCTCGCGGCGACGCTGTTGCGAGGCCACCCATGCGGCGTCTCGCAACAGGTAGCGAGCGAGCGGCTCCGGTACTTTCAGCGTCTTCCGCTTCCGCTCGCGAATGTTGTCCATGGAGCTTGCGTCTCGCAACAGGTAGCGAGCGAGCGGCTCCGGTACTTTCAGCGTCTTCCGCTCGCGAATGTTGTCCATGGAGCTTGCGTCTCGCAACAGGTAGCGAGCGAGCGGCTCCGGTACTTTCAGCGTCTTCCGCTCGCGAACGTTGTCCATGGAGCTTGCGTCTCGCAACAGGTAGCGAGCGAGCGGCTCCCGTACTTTCAGCGTCTTCCGCTCCCGAATGTTGGCCATGAAGCTTGTGCCGTAGTCGCGATCGGCTTCCAGGGCGTTATGCGCTGGGCACCTGAGGGCGAGGTTTTCAGGCGTGTCCGCACCACCTTTGGCCCAGGGCTGCTGGTGAGCGAACTGCAAGCCGCGAGTCGCGTTGCAGCGGTGACCGTCCTCGCCGACAAAACCACAGCGGCCTTCGTCGCGTGGCCACACCTCGCGGCGGGACGAGACGGGGACATGGCGAGTCCGCCCACTCGTCGGGGTAGACTCAGCGGTTCGACCTCGAGCTTGCGGTGCTCCCACGCGAGGGGCTCTCGGCTTGGCGGTGATGCCCGTCTTGCGCTTGTGGACCTGGGTCAAAAGCGCGTCGAAGGCGCGCTCGAGGATCAAGGCTGGGTCGCCGTTGGGGATCTGGTGAGCGAGCAAGTCTTGGAGCTCTCGGAGCTTGTCGCGGGTGCTCTTGTTGATGGTGACTTGGAGTCTGTAGCGACCAGGAGCGAGCGGAGCAGGGTTCGGATCGCGTCGAGGCGGAATGGGT
>JAICQQ010000490.1 GCA_025937785.1 Polyangiaceae bacterium | reverse complement strand
TAGTTGGGGCCGACCACGTGGACCACGGCAAAGCCGCTGAGCTCGTCCGAAAGCTCTTCTTGAGAGAAATGCGCGAGGGTCGAGTCGGGGGCTTGGTGCTGGGTGGCATCAGTGATGAACACCACGAGGTGGAGCGAATCAGAGCCCCACTCGAAGACCCCTGGCTCGAGGCCATCGTCGGGGCTGGTGTCGTGACCCAGCGCGAACCCGAGGGCGTCGAGCCCGTTTTCTGGGATATCGCTGCCGCCAATGTCGCCACAGTGAATGATCGACAGGTTCGAGAGCCAGTAGTTGAAGCTCTCGGGATCTTCCTCGGTGCCTTCGCCGAACTCGTCGGTGAACGGGATGAACGGTGCGTCCGGTACCACGCATCCCGCGAGGGGGGCGGTGTTGCCGAAAGCGATGGCTCCGATGCGCAGGTCGAGGTTTTGCTCGGCGAGTCCGTCGACGAATGAGTCGATGCTGGTCAAGACCCCGTTGATGGCATTGGCCATGCTGGAGGTGCTGTCGATCACGAACAGTAGGTCGGTGCTCAGGCCCTCGCCCTCGCTTGCGGTCGTGCACTCGGCGCTCTCGAGCACGTCGCCGTCACCATCGTCGTCGACCGATACGATGTACGTGTTGCCGTCGTTGTTCTTGCCATCGACGGGGGTCACCTCGTAGCACAGTCCTGGGTTGTTCTCGGCGCAGGCGCTGACGAAGACCGTTGCCTCGTCACAGGTCTCGCCATCGCCACAGCTGACGGTGCAGGTGACCTTGACGTCGCCGTCCAGTACAGGCTCCGGCTCCGGCACTTCGACGCTGGCCCCGGCTGCGCCAGCCTGTCCACCGGGAGCTTCTCCCGCAGCGCCCGCGTGCGAGCCGCCGCTGCCGCCGCTGCCGCCGCTGCCGCCGCTGCCGCCGCTACCGCCGCTACCGCCGCTACCGCCGCTACCGCCGCTACCGCCGCTACCGCCGCTCGCGGCTGAGGGCGTTTCGTCGGTCGTGCAGCCTTGGGCCGCGAGTAAACCGGTGCTGACCAAGAGTAGGGCTGACAGCGTACGGCGACGCTGGATCATCGGGCGAAGAGCAAGGGTCATGGGGTACCTCGAATGGTGTGGTGGGCTCATCGGTACGACTGCCGCGGCGGCGCGTGCATTCAAAGCGTCGCTGGCCGAGCGCAGCCGGCGACTCAAGCGGCATGCTAGCTTTTGCGCGCCATCGAGCGGGATATCGGTGTCCTCCCGTCGAGCAATTGTCCCAACGTCGGGACGTCCAGCGTGACAGCGTCGTCGGTTGCCGCCGAACACGATCTAGTGGAATCATCGCCCGCGTGACCATTCTGGACATTCGCGCGCTTACGTTTCGTCGGCGGCTCGGCGTCTGCCTCTGCGCGGTTCTGCTGGCTTGGGCCTGTGCGGCGACCAAGCAGGGGAGCGGAATGCGTCCGCCGGAGGCGGCTTCGAGCCGGCAGCCTGCGACGAGCGTCGCGCTCGTTCCGCAACGTGGCCACTCGGAAGAGATCCGCGCTGCGGTGCTCGCGCTGGACGATCGCTTGTTGGTTTCGACCAGCGGAGACCGCAGCTTCGCGATGTGGGATGTAAAGACCGGCACGCAGATCAAGACGGTCCCGTCCGACTCGGGCCCCGTGGGCGCTCTTGCAGTCTTGCCGGACGGTCGCCGGCTCTTGGTGGGAGCAGACGACGTCAGACTCTGGACGCTCGACCAGCTGAGACCGGTCGCGACCTTTCGTGACCCCCATGGCTCGAACGCGACCCCGTACTGGGAGCGCAGCATGACGCTGAGCGCGGCGGCGGACGGGGCGTCCTTCGTATGGCGCAACTCGAAAGGCGCGACGGAGTTCGATCTGCACACCGGAGCTCATCGCTGGAGCCAGCCATTCACTGGCACCCTGGACTACGATCGGAGCTTTCCGGCTGTTTTTTCGCAGGACGGACGGTTCGCCATTCTTGGTGACTCTGACCAACACGCCACCAACCTCGTTCGCGTGGACGGCGGCGAGCAGCTGCT
>JAICQQ010000290.1 GCA_025937785.1 Polyangiaceae bacterium | reverse complement strand
GGGCTCAACGGTGAAGGGACGTCACCGAGCAGCACGGGCTCGCGCCGGAAGCTGCCGACTTCGAGGCGGGGCACGGAGGCCAAGAGCGCCTGGGTGTAGGGGTGCTCGGGTGTGCTGAACAGCTCTTCGGCCCGAGCCACTTCGACCATTTGCCCCAGGTACATCACGTACACGCGATCGGCAAACTGCCGCACTACACCGAGATCGTGGGTGATGAACAAGTAGGCGAGCCCGAGATCGCGTTTCAAGTCCGACAGCAGGTTCAGGATCTGAGCCCGCACCGAGACGTCGAGCGCAGAAACCGCCTCGTCCAGAATCAATAGCTTGGGCTTGACCGCAAGTGCGCGAGCGATGCACACGCGCTGCTTCTGACCGCCCGAGAGCTCGTGCGGGTAGCGGTTCCTGAGCACGGGATCGATGCCGACGCGCTCGAGCAGGTCGCATACGGCAGCCTCTTCGGCCGCGCGCGGCACGATGCCATGAATGCGCAGCGGCTCGGCCAGCGCCTGGTTCAACGTCAAGCGCGGGTTCAAGCTGGCGTCGGGATCTTGAAAGACCATCTGCAGCTGCCGACTGATGCGGAAACGCTCGCGCTGATGATCGAGCGGCTCCCCCTGAAACGAAATGCGGCCGCCCGCCAGTGGTTCGAGGCCCACGATGCCCTTGGCGAGCGTCGATTTGCCACAGCCGGACTCGCCCACCAGCGCCACCGTTTCGGAGTCCCCGAGCTCGAGGTCGACGCCATCCACCGCGCGCAGCGTGCCGCGGGGCGTACTGAAGCTGATGCGGACATCGGCCGCGGTCAGCAGCGTCATTCGAGCTCCTCGACCGGCACGATGCAACGGCGCGCATGGCCGGGCTCCATCGTCACCAACTCCGGTTCGCCTTGCCTGCATTCGGGCCGCACGTTGGCGCACCGGGGAGCGAAGGTGCAGGCCTCGAACGGACCCAGGTCGAGCCGCGGCGGGAGTCCTTCGATGCTCCACAGCCGCTCGCCGCGGGCTTCCACGCGCGGGACGCTCTGGAGCAGCGCTCGTGTGTACGGGTGGGCCGGGCGCTGGAACAAGGTCGCGGCGGACGCGGTTTCGACGACGCGACCTGCGTACATGACGACCACCCGATCACAGGTGCTCGCGACCACGCCCAGATCGTGGGTGATCAGGATGATCGAAAGCTCGCGCTCGCGGCACAATTCGAGCATCAGCGCCAAGATCTGCGCCTGAATCGTGACATCCAGCGCCGTCGTCGGTTCGTCGGCGATCAAGAGCTCCGGATCGCACAGAAGTGCCATGGCGATCATCACCCGTTGGCGCATGCCGCCGCTCAGCTGATGCGGATAGTCATGAACCCGGCGCGGAGCATCGGGAATGCCCACGCGTTTCAAGAGCTCCACCGCGCGCGCGAGCGCTTGATGGCGGTCGAGCCCGAGGTGCAGCTGCGCGGCTTCACACAGCTGCTCGGAAACACGCAGGTAAGGGTTCAAGCTCGACATCGGGTCCTGGAAGATCATGGCGATGCGGTTGCCGCGCACGTGGCGCATCTCGGCTTCGCTGAGCTCGAGCAAGTTCTTGCCCTCGAGCAAGACTTTGCCGCCCACGATACGCCCGTACGGCGCGGGTAACAGCCGCAGAATCGAGAGGCTGGTCGCGCTCTTGCCGCAGCCCGACTCGCCGACGAGGCCGAGCACTTCGCCCTTCATGACGTCGAAGCTGACGTGGTCGACCGCGCGGACCACGCCGGTGTCGCTCCAGAACTGACTCTGCAAGTCTTCGACACGAAGCAGCGGGGAGCTCTGGGTCATGATCTAGTGCCTCGTCTTGGGGTCGAGGGCGTCGCGCAGCCCGTCGCCCAAGAAATTCAGACTGAACAGGGTCAAGGCCAAGAGCGCGCTCGGCCAGAACAAGAGCCACCAGTAGGACTCGATCGGGTTGACCACCCCCACCCCCTCCGCGACCAACTGTCCCCACGAGAGCTTCACGCCCAACCCCAAGAACGACAAGAACGACTCCAGAATGATGACTGTGGGTACGGTAAGCGTCGCATAGACCAGCACCACCCCCAGCACGTTGGGCAAGATATGGCGGACCACGATCCTGAGGTGCGACGCGCCCAAGACCTGCGCAGCCAACACGAACTCGCGACGCCTGAGCGCCAGCACTTGCCCACGAATCACCCGCGCCATCGTCAGCCACTGCACCAGGCCGAGCGCGAGGAACACCGGTAATGGATCGCCCCGCGCGGTCTCCGAGAACATCAGCATGATCAAGATGACCAAGAACATGTAAGGGATGCCGTAGAAGAAGTCGACGAAGCGCATCATTACTTCGTCGGTGCGCCCGCCGAAGTAGCCCGAAATAGCGCCGAACATCACCCCCACCAGCACGGACGCGAGCGTGGCGCTGAGCCCGACCAACAGCGACGTCTGGCCCCCTATCAACACCCGCGCGGCGTAGTCCCGCCCCAACGCGTCGGTGCCGAGCCAGTGGCTCCCGGACGGCGGCAAGTGTCGTTCCGCCGGGTTCGTGCTGGCCGGGTCGAGCCCCAAGAGCAGCGGCACGATGAAGCATGCCAAGCTGATGACCACGAGCACCACGGCGCCGAGCATCGCCAGCCGGTTCTTCTTCAACCGACGCCAGGCGGCTTTCCCGACACTGCTGCCCACAGGGGCTGGGACGACGGCGCGCGCCGCCCCCTTTGCCGCAGCAGTACTCACAGCTCGCTCCTTGCCCGAGGCTCGAGCCAGGCGTACGCCAGATCGACGACCAGGTTGAACGTGGTCACGAGCGCGCTGTAGATGATGGCCGTCCCCAAGACCACGGCATAGTCACGGTTGATCGCGCCTTTGACGAACCATTGCCCCATGCCCGGCACGCCGAACAAAGTTTCGACGACGAACGAACCGGTCATGATACCAGCCGCGGCAGGTCCCAGAAACGAGACCACTGGCAAGATGGCTCCCTTCAGTGCGTGGCGCAGCACGACCGCCGTTTCGCTCAGTCCCTTGGCGCGGGCCGTCCGGATGAAATCTTGCTGCATGACTTCGATCGTGCCGCTGCGCGCGAGCCGGGCGATGTACGCGGCATAGGGCAGCCCCAGCGTGAACGCGGGCATCAAGAGGTGCCGAAAACCTCCCCAACCTGCCACGGGCAACCAACCGAGGTAGAGCGAGAAGACGATGATCATCCCAGCGCCGATCACGAAATTCGGCAGGGACAGCCCGATCATGGCGAGTCCCATGCTGGTGTAGTCCGACACGGAGTTGGGGCGCAGGCCCGCGCGAATCCCGAGCACCAGGCCGATGGCGCACGCTATCACGAGCGCGAGCAGCCCGAGCGCCATGCTGACCGGAAACGCCGGCTCGAGCAGCTCTCCAACGCTTCGGCCCTGCACCTTGATCGAAGGTCCGAAATTGCCCTCGAGCAGGAGCCGCCGCACGTAGATCTGGAAGAACTCGAGCGCGCTTTCGGGCACGCCGTACTGCGCGCGCAACGCAGCCTCGACTTGCGGCGTCGCGATGCGTTCGCCGGCGAAGGGATTGCCGGGCGCGTGATACATCAAGAGCGTCGTCACGAAGATCAAGAGCCCGAGCGACGGTATGATGAACATGATCCGACGCAGCACGGCCCCCGACGCCTTGGCCATGCCGAGCGCGATCGCCAGCAGCGCGAGGCACAGCGCCCCCAGCAACGTCAGTGTGTTTCGGGTCAGCGAGAACAGCAGGCCACCGAGCAAGAGCGGAGCGACGATGCGCACCACACGCAACGGCAACCAAGCAGTACCCGCCGTCGCGCCTGCAGCCGCCACCAAGGCGATCGCTTCGACGAGCCCGATCGAGCGCGAGAGACCCGCTACTATCAGCGCTGCGACGGCCACCAGCCCGAACCAACGCCAGGCCATCAGTCCTGCTTCTCCACCGCGTAGAGTGGATGGTGCGCCTGAAGGTTCGGAACCTTGCTGCCGTCCGGCATTTCGAGCATCGGGTACAGCCCCTTGACCTTGGGGCTCAACATACCGCTGTTGACGTAGAAATAGATGGGGACGATCGGAAATTCCTCGTTGACGAGCATGCGTTCCGCCTCGCCGAGGAGGGCGAGGCGGAGCTTGGCGCGGGCCTGGCGGCGGGCGGGGGATTCGGCACCGCTCGCTGCCTCGATGAGCTTGGCGGTCGCTTCGCGATCGTGCACCACCCGGAGAATGGCTTCGCGGCGCTCGAGGTACCCCGGGATGTTGCCCGCGGCCCGCACCAAGAGATCGTACTCCGGCGATGCGAATCCCGTCTCGTTGTTGCCACCGTTGGTGACCCACATGTCGAGGAACGTGTTCGGGTCGCGGTAGTCGCCGATCCAGCCCGCACGCGCCATGTCGTAGTTGCCGTCGCGCACGGTGGCGAGGTACGACTGCCACTCTTGGTTGTAGGCGCTGACCTTCAGGTTCAAGTGACGCTTCAGCTGGTCGGCAATGACCTCCGCAATCTTCTTGTGGGCCTCGAACGTATTGTAGAGAATCCCGATCTCGGGCAACCCCTTCCCGTCAGCGTGTCCCGCTTCGGCCAACAGCCTTCTGGCACGCTCGACGTCGAAGCGAATGCCGGACTTGGGCGGTTGGTACCCTGGCATACCGGGTGGCACCAGATGGTATGCGGGCAGTTCTCCGCGACCGAGAACGCTGCGAGTGATGACCGTGCGATCGATGGCGAGGTTGATCGCCTCACGCACGCGCTTGTCGTTGAAGGGGGGTCGCGAGCAGTTCAGCCGGTAAAAGTAAACGACCATGCCCGGCACGGCGTAGAAGTCCGAACGCTGCTTCAAGCGCGGCGCCAGATCTTCTGGATATTCTTTGGGCAGCCAATCCACTTGACCGGTCAAGTACAGGTTCAGCGCGGTCGTCACGCTGTCGCTGGGGAACAAGTCGATCACGTTCGACCGGGTCTCGTCGCGCGCCCAATAGCTCTGGCTCTTCTCCAGACGGATTCGATCGTTCACCTTCCAGCTCTTGAAGGTGAAGGCGCCGTTCGTCACGATCTTGCGCGGCAGAAACCAGTCGTTGGCGTTCCCGGGCGCTTCGACCACCCAGCGCGGAACCGGCAATGTCGGATAGAACGTGGTGATCTCCAGGAAGTACGGCAGAGGCGCCTCGAGCTCGACGACGAAGGTGTGGTCATCCGGGGCGTAGATGCCGCGATCCTTGCCGAAGTGGCGGAGGGCCGCCTGATGTCTGCGCTCCAGCTCCTTCGCTTGCTCCAAAAAGCGGCGCAGCGCATCCTCGAGCTCCGCTCGCGAGAGCCGCCCCTCGCGCTGCGCCAAGCGTTTCGCGATCACGCTGTCCTTGGTTTGCTCGAGCGCGCTGTGTGCGTGCGTGTCTGCCAACAACTTCTGCCAGTCGCGTGCGCTGGCTCCGTCAGGCGACTTGGCGATCAACTGGGTCAAGGCCTCTCGGATCTCGCCGCGTAGCGCCTTGACGTATCCCCCGAACGTATTGAAGGCACGGGCGTCGACGATTCCATGAAGAATGTAGGCGTACTGACCGCCTATCTTCGGGTCGAGAATACGCTTCCAGGAATAGACGAAGTCGTGCGCGGTCACCGGGCGACCGTCGCTCCAGCGCGCGTTGTCGCGGAGGTGAAACGTGTAGCGGGTTTCATCCTCGGACAGTTCGTGATTCTTGGCCACGCCGCCGATAGGACGCAGCGTCTTGGCGTCCAGCCGCATCAGCCCCTCGAAGATGTTGAGCAAGACGCGTCCTTCCGGTTCGCCCGTAGCCAGATGTGGGTCCAGGTTCCTGGGCTCGGTGCCGTTGACGAAGCGGAAGTCCGCTTCCTCCTCCACCGACGCCGAGAAGGTCATGCCGACCAGGAACAAGGCGCCCATGAGGCAGCCGACAATCCCGAGCAAGGTCCTATACATCTAGGGGTACCGAACGCCAGCGCTGGCGTTCGGGCGATGTTAGGGGTCCAAGGCTCGAGAGTCCAGGCTCGCTACGGCGCGCGGGGAAAGTCGCACCTCGCCGCAGCAGGCGCCGGCCTCGGAAGAGCCCTGGCCGCGGCCGACTCAGGCGCTTTGAGAGATCCGAACCGACGGGCGCTCGCTGGCAGAGCTGCGAGGTCGTAGCGAGCGGTACACGGCCCAGACCGCGAGTGCGACGAGCGCCCCCATGCCGCCCAGCAACACCGCGTTGCAGACGAGCAGCCACCAGGCGCCGTTGATGTACAGGCGACCACCCCAGTGCATCAGATCGGGCAGCCGCGTGAAGTCGGGCTTCATGGAAAAGCCACCTTCGAACCGAAGCCAGGGGTTCAGTGCTAGGTCACAGGCGGCGTAAGCCAGAGTCAGCAGAGTGAACAATAGCCAGAGCCGCGCGAACGATCGAGCGGGTGTCACAAATTACTCCGATCAGAACACTAGCACGTGCGCGACGAAACGCACGCGACTCAGCGCTCACCCAAGGCAGGTCATGTCGATTCACGTGTGCGTGACATGCACTGTCAGTCGATAGCGCACGCGACGCCGCCCAGTCCGCACTACGACGCTAGTTTGCACTACGACGCCAGTCCGCACTACGGCGGCAGGCGCTCTACGCCCTCGGCGGTGTGGACGCTGACGCTAGTCCGCACTACGACGCCAGCCCGCACTACGACGCTAGTCCGCACTACGACGCTAGTCCGCACTACGACGCTTGCCCGCCCTACGACGCGCTCGTACCTTGCAGCAGAGCTGCTCGAAGCGTCGCCTAAGCGCCGGTTTTTCTGGCCTTCGAGGCGACGCCCACGCCTGAGCGCTGTGCGTCCGACGGTGCGCGAAGCGTACTCGGTTCCGCGCTGGCATCCGCGAGGGCCCGCACCGTGTCTTCCAGATCCGCCAAGCGCAGAGTCGCTTCGGACGCGGCTCTTTCCCAGGTGTCACCGCTCTCCAGGCTGCGCTCTGTGGCTGCGGTTGGGGTGGCTCCCGGCTGCGGGGATTCTGACTGCAACGGCCCTGCCGCACGGAGCGCCAGCTGCAAGCGTTCGAGCTGCAGACCGAGCCTCTCGATCAGGAGTTCCCGGTCGCGGTTGAACGCCCGCGCTTCGGCGTTGACCGATGTCGCTTGAAGCGCCGCGCTGATCTGCGCGCGCACCGCCTCGTACACGGTGCCGTCGGGCGTGCCTACATCGAACACCACCAAGCCCAACTTTCGGTCACCGAAGAACAGCGGCAGTGCGATGGTGGCGCTGCCGGGCTCGAAGCTCAGAAAGCGCGCCGACACGAGCTCGGACTCGTAGCAGAATCGGTGACTTGCGTCGCTCGCCGCGCTCTTGCTTTCACGGTACTGCAGGACGACCCGCACTCGATTGCGAGCCCCTGCGGCGTGACGCGGGTCGTACACCGCGAGGCAACACCCCGGGATGCCAAGCTCGCGCAGGTGCGGCACTAGCAGACTACCGAGCTGAAAGTCGTCTTCGGCCACGATGAGGGACTGCGCGACCTCACACAGCTTGCCCAGGAGTCGTCGCTCCTGCAGCTGAAGCTGTGTAGCGCGCTGGTGCACTACATTGGCCAGCAGCACGCGCGCCTCGTGCAGCATGGTTTCGGCACGCAACAGCATGCCGGGGAACTGGATCAACGGGGGCACTGCCCCCCGACGCAGCGCCGTCGTCACGGGTTGGTACTGTCGCGGGTCGAGGTCGCGCCTGAGGGCCTCCCGCAGCACCGCATCCCAGCTTTCGACGAACGCAGTGACCGACCGGTTCATGAGTCCAGCGAAGAAACCATCGAGCAGCTGGTTCGCGTGCTCTTCCGAGAGCAGAGCCGGAGCGGCCGCCATCATTTGCAAGCACAGCTCGGGACGCTTTTGGATCAGCGGGGGCTCATGCTCGACGTGATCCGGGCGCTTGGGAGCTGCGACGCTGAATTGCTCGCGCTCCAACGGACAGCCGCACGACCTCCGCACCACGAGCTCCGTGCGGAGCTGATGGCGGCGCTTGGAAACGTCGATGTCGATGCCCGTCAGCGCCAGCTTCACGGCCTCCCACGCCAGCACCGCCACGCGCTGTCGCATGGTGGTGAGCGAGGGCAACTCGTACTCCGCAGCGACGTCGTCGTCGAATCCCGTGACCTTGACCTCGGCCGGGACGCGAACGCCGCGCTGCTGCAACTCTCGAATCGCGGCCGCTGCCATCTCGTCATTGCCCGCGACCAGGCCATCGAAGCGCACCCCACGCTCGTCGAGAAGCACGCGAATTGCCTCCACGCCGGACTCGGCGTGAAAGTCCCCCTCGACGACTAGTTGAGGCTCCGGGTCCAAGCCGGCGTCTGCGAGCGCCCTCAGATAGCCCTGATAGCGCTCTTCTGCTTCGATGTTGCCGGCCGGACCGCGAATGCAGGCGATGCGCCGGCAGTCGTGCTCGACAAGGTGTCGCGTGACCTGGCGCATGGCGTCGCCATTGTCGAGCACGATGGACGCGATGCCCTCCACCTCCGCACCCATGCTGACCACGGGGATGCCCGGAAATCGGGCGATCTGAGTCATCAGAGCCGCGTGTCCCATGGCGCTCGTCAAGGTGGGCGTCGACAGCACCAGCGCATCGATGTTGTCCGGTGAGGCCAGGTGAAACGCGTGATGGGGCTCCGCACCAGCGCGGCGCTGTCCCGCGGGGCCAGCGCAAAAGCAGATCAGCGATGCACCGAGTTCGGCGGTTGCAGCCACCAATGCTGCCAACAGCTTGTGTTGATAACTGTCATCGATCCGATCGACCAAGAAGCCGATCACGGGCGGACCGGCGCGCGGAACGCCCGCAGCTCCCCCAGCACGACTCGTTCGAGTCATGCTGACCTTGCCCGCGGGACGAAGTTGTTGGGGTGGTGCGACATTGCCGAGCCGTGGAGTGCACATCGAGCCGCCCGAGCGCCGCGGGGGGCTAAAGTACAAGCTTAAATGTCCCACACAACTGGGGCGCCTGGCTAGTCGTCCGAATGACCTACGCGAACACTCGACGCTTGCGCACGCTTCCCGTTGCGCATTCGTACCAAAAAGCGCGGGCACCGTCGACTGCGACGATACCCGTGCCGCCTCACACGGACGCACACTTAGGGTGCGGTCCCCACGC
>JAICQQ010000140.1 GCA_025937785.1 Polyangiaceae bacterium | reverse complement strand
GTTGCCGCTTGTTCGGCCGCGCCGCCGCGGCCGGGCCCCAGCCCAACGGCGAGCGCAAGTCCGGCCCCGCCGGCGCCGACGGCTCCCCCAAAGCCGCCACCCCCGCTGCCCCTGCGCGAGGACGAAACCGGTATCGCCGGAGCGCCGCGTGACGACACGTCGTTCGAATACGACGTCGAGCCGGCCGATGTCTGGGCCGAGCCATTGCTCGAGGGGGTTCCGGGAGTTTCGCGGGGCGTAGCGCGCGCCTTGCAGCCCTATCTGGAGACGCGGCGAGCGAAGCTTGCGGCCATCACCGCCGATGGGCGCGAAATGCTAGTCCTGACCCGACTCGCCGAAACCACGCAGGTCCACCAGATCGCGGCGCCGCTTGGGATGCGCCGCCAGCTCACGTTTGGACCGGAGCCTGTCGAGCAAGCCAGCTTCATTCCCGGCAACACGCGCAGGCTGACCTACCGCAGCGATGTGGGGGGTACCGAAGACTACCAAATCTTCCAGCTCGACCTAGCGTCGCGCGCGACCCATCGGCTGAGCGAAGTGGGCAGCCGCCACGGCCCTTTCCGCTGGTCGTCGAGCGGCAGCCTCGCGTTCACCAACAATGCTCGCAGCGGTCGCGACATGGACGTGTACGTGGTGGACCGCCCGGGTCAACCGGCGCGCAGAGTCGCGGAACTCGAGGGTCAGTGGCTCGTGCTGGGCTGGGCGCGCGACGGCCGGCGCCTCTTGCTGCAAGAGTTCTTCGCCGTCGACAAGTCGATGCTCCACGTGATGGATGCGCAGAGCGGGAAGTCGTACCCGCTGGCTCCGATGGAAGCTGGTGTCAGCACGAAATCTGGAATCTTCGCCATCGACGGCCAGCACGTGCTGACGGTTTCCACCCGGGGGCGCGATACGAGCGCGGTGTACCAAGTCGATCTCGCGACGCGTACGTGGAAGGCGCTCACCCCGAACCTCGGCTGGGACGTAGAAGAGCTCACCCAAACCAGCGACGGCAAGACACTCGTCTACAGCGTGAACGAGGACGGGTACTCGGCGCTATTTGCGCTGCCACTTGCCGGCGGCAAGCCGCGCCGGCTCTTCGGGTTACCCAAGGGGGTGATCTCGGGGTTGCGCTTCGTGGGCCCCAGCCCGCGCATCTCCTTCACTCTGGCCACGCCGACCGACGCGGCCGATGCGTACGTCTACGATTTGACGACCGCTCGCACGACCCGCTGGACCGAAAGCGAGGTGGGAGGCGTGCCGCATGACCGTTTCATCGCGCCGACCGTCGTGCGCGTCCGGAGCTTCGATGGGCTCCAGGTGCCAGCCTTCTACTTTCGTCCGCGCGGCAAGGGTCCGTTTCCAGTCCTGATCTGGATGCACGGCGGCCCAGAGGGACAATTCAGGCCCCAGTTCGATCCAATCCTCCAGTACTACGTCGCGACCCGCGGCATCGCCGTCTTGGCTCCGAACGTGCGGGGCTCGAGTGGTTACGGCGTCCGCTACATGAACTTGGATGATGGATTCAAACGCCGAGACGCTCTCCGCGACGTCGGGGCGCTGCTCGACTGGATCGGCAAACGCCAGGAACTGAATGCAGCGCGCGTGGGCATCTACGGCGCCAGTTATGGGGGTTTCATGGTGCTCGCGACGCTCACGGAGTACCGCGAGCGCTTGGTCGCGGGTGCCAGCATGGTCGGTATGTCGAACCTGGTCACCTTTCTCGAACAGACGAGCGAGTACCGCCGCGACCTGCGGCGGGCCGAGTACGGTGACGAGCGCGACCCCGAACTGCGCACTTTCCTCAGCTCGATTTCACCACTGCACAGCGCCGCCGAGATCAAAAGCGCGCTCCTGGTGGCGCACGGCGAGAGTGATCCCCGCGTGCCGCTCGCTGAAGCAGAGGCCGTCGTTCGAGCAGTGCGCGGTGCCGGGCTCGATGCCTGGTTCTTCGTGGCACGGGGCGAGGGCCACAGCTTCAAGAAGCGCCGCAACCGAGACGCATTCTCCTACACGCTCGCGGAGTTCTTCGAACGTTACCTGGTGCGTGGTGAACCCGTGACGGCGCCTGTCGAGCCATCGCCCGAGGTGGAGACGAACGCCGCAAAAGGTGGTCCGGTGAGCCCAGAGCCTGCCCCCTCCGAGACCACGGACCGTCCCGCGGAATGATCCTCGGGGCCGACGGCACCGGAACGCCGCAGACGCCAGAGATGCCTGCAGCGGGGCCGTCGACCAACGTTATCCGTCACGTCTTGAGCGCTCGTGTTTAGCGCTGCGTAGCAATCACCTCACCGCCTTCGGCTTGGTCGGCATACACGCGGGCCTTGCTGCTCTCGCTGCTTTCGTGCTCCCGATCCGGATCAGCGGCCTGGATGCGCCGCGCTTCAGCGAACGGATTTTGGGGCTGGGTGCGGTCATTGTCGGTGCGCGTGCTCACCGGTTCGCTACGCGTCGGTTCACTGCGAGCCACTTCGATGTCGACGCGTCGATCGAGAGCCCAACTCTCCTCATTGGTGCCCTGAGCTCCTCCCTCGCCGCGTGCGACCAACTGGATCTGGGCGTCGGGGACGCCCTGCGCGACCAAATAGTCACGCGCTGCTTGCGCCCGGTTCATGGACAGTTCCTGGTTGTACTCCTCGGTGCCTCGCGGGTCGGTGCGACCGATGATGGTGACGGCACGCCCTTGCATGGGACCCTCGGCGAGACATCGTGCCACGTCCTGCAGAATGTCGCGCCCGCGCGGCCTCAGCGCCGCTTCGTCGTAGTCGAACTTGGGAACCTCGGTAGGGGCGTCTGGCAGCTGGCATTCGCGCCGAAGTTCCTCCGAGACTTTCACGTCCGTGGCGTCATTTTTGGGATCGACGTTTGCCTGGCTCACCGTCGACGGAGGGGAGACCGTGACGGTCGTGCGGTCCTCGGGGGCGGAGACACTTCGAGGGGGTACGCGCTCGCCGGAGCACGCGCCTAACAAAAGGACAACAGACCCGCAGCCGACCCAGCGTGGGATCCGTGCCTGAAGCACTGCGTGGTTCATGGTGGTTTCTCCTTGATTGGTTGAGTCGTCGTGAATCCAATCGAGTGCAGCAAGCGCCATGCCTACGCTGTTTGCAGCATGACTAGAGAATCCCTGCTGGCGCAGGGCTAACCTGACACAACGTGACGGTCTCGCCGCGCTCGGTGAGGCACCACGACTCATCGACCGCCCATTAACGGGCACGTGCCTGCCGCGCTGTCGGGCGTTGTTCAGAGATTACCGCCGGTCGCCATACCGACCTGCGCGCCGCACTAGGACATTGATCGACCGCGGCCGGCACCGCTAGATCGCGAGCGACAAGCAGTCTATCCTCGTGTCCTGAGTGATGGGTGCGGGGTAGCGCACGTGCGAACTCCGCAGAAAGAGAGGATGGATATGCGACACCTATTTCGTCAAAACGTATTGAAACTTGGCATGCTCGTGGGACTGAGCGGAGCCGTGGCGGGATGCGGAACCGCGATGGAGGAGGGCGAGGCGGTCGGGTCGGCGTCCGCGGCGCTAGTCAGCCTACCTACTCCCAGATTGTTCGTCTGCGGCGGGGCGAACTACTCGTCGCGGGTTTCGATGTACCTGGCTCCCGACGACGACGTTTGTCTGAGATGGACGAACTTGGAACTCAGCTCGAGCGCGACCGTTGTCAGCAGCTCGAGCACCAGCACGACAGGTGGAGGCGCCGCAAACCCGTGCCCGTCTGGAGACTGCCAGTATACGGTTTATCTTCGGGCGAACGGGCAGACCACGGTGGTAGCCGATCGTGTTCAGCCACTGCCGTCGGAGGACCCGCAGCTCTCCGCGCCCCTGCGTATCGCAGGGGGGAGTCGGCTCGAGTACTGGGTCGTCGCCTCCGACGTGGCAGATCCAAGCGTCACCAGTCCTCCTTCGAACACGATCGTGGCCAATCGCTGCGGCCAACTGCATCCAGACGAGTACATCTTCGCTGACAATCCGATCTACTCGTGCTCGGAAACGTATCGGTTGTACCCGCAAGCCGACGGCAACCTCGTTTACAGCAAGTACGAGAGCGCGACCGGAGGCTACACGACCGCGATCTGGAGCACGGGGCCCAAGAGCGGTGCCAACCGCTTGTACATGCAAGCCGACGGCAACCTCGTTTACTCCGCCCAGCCTGCGAACGTCGCGAAGTGGACGACGCGAACCAACTCCACGCCCACTCGCGACAACAGCGGCGCCAAACTTGTGACGACCGTCAATCGGTTCGACGTGCGCAAGGGTCAGAGTATCCTCTGGAGGTCCGACACCGGTCGCACCTATTGACCTCGCGATACTGCGCGCACAAAAAAAGCCGCCCCGATGCTGGGGCGGCTGGGCGCGGCCGGCTTTGGTGAGCCGGTCGCGCTTGCTGGAAGCTCCGAACTAGAGCTGCTGCGTCAGGGTGACGTCGTCGATCAGGATGTCGACGCCGGCGGCAGCACCTTCCGCGTACAGGAAGTACTTGGTGAGGGTGCAGGTTGCGGGGGGGACGGTGAGCCCGCCGGTGATCTGTGCCCAGCCCGTGTCGGTCGCTGCCGTGGCACCGATCCCGGTGTACTGGTCACCGCCACCTTCGGCGCAGGCGTGTTGCGTGGTGAAGTTGACGTTGCCGGTCGCGGCGCCGTTGATGCGAACCCAGGCGTCGAGCGCGTAGCTGCCGCCCGGCACGAGGGGTTCGGAGGTGTTGTTCATGATGTCGTAAGCGATGCCGTTCCAGCTGTCGGTACGGCCGGTGCCGATGGCGCTCTGGTCGCCGCTGTGGGCTTCCGTCGAGACGCCGACGACCGTGGGTCCCCAACCGAACCACCAGGCCGTGCCACCCGCCGCCGAATCGAAGCTGGAGTTGCGGAGGACATTGGGACCTTCGTTCGAGATCGTGGCCCGGAACGAGGGATCGTCGAAGTAGAAGCTGATCCCGGGAGCGGGGCCCTCGGCGTAGAAGAAGAACGCCGTCAGCGGGCAGTCAGGGACTTCGATAGAGCCTTTGACGAGGGTCCAGGCACTGTCGGACGCCGCAGCTTGCCCGATGCGCGCGAACTGCAAGCCTTCACCGTTGCATTCGTAGGCCGCGGTCAAAACAGCCTCCGCGGTTTCGGCCCCATCGAGCAGCACCCAGCCGCTCGCCTGATAGGTGACGCCGGGCTCCACGCTGCCCTGCAGGTTGGTGGCCAACCCGTCGAAATTGTTTGCGCGGGCCGTGACGTAGCCGCTTCCGAGGCCACTGTGCGCCGCGTCGGTGCTCTGCGCCACCGTGGCGGCGCCCCAGGGGAACCACCAGTCGAGGTTGTTCTCGAAGCCGGTGTTCTGGAGCAGCTCTGGCCCGAGGCCAGAGTCTTGCTCGCGCACCGCGACGTCGTCGACGTAGAGATCGACGCCCGCCGCCGGGCCTTCGACGTACAGGTTGAGCGCATCGAGCGCGCAATCGGGCACTTCGATCTCGCCGGCGAGGTTCAACCAGCCGCTGTCGGTGGCCGTGCCTTCGGCGACGGTCTCGTAGGCCGGGTCTTCTCCCGAGCAGATCACCTGCGCGGTGATCTTGGCGGGTTCGCTCGCGGAGCCGGAGACGCGCGCATAGGCAGACACGTCGAAGCCGCCCGGGCGGACCAGGTTCTTCAGGTCGATCACCGGGCCCAGGTAGTTGCCGGTGCGGTCGCTCAGGCGCACGCTGCGGAGCCCGCTGTGCGCTTCGGCGGCCGACGCGGTCAAGCTGCCGCCCCAGCTGGTCCAGCCATCCGTGCCGGACTCGAACGACGAGTTCGGGATGTAGTTGGGGGCGGCTTCGATGGCGTCCGCCAGCACGCCGACGAAGCCGTCGATGATGGCGTAGAAGGCGGGCTTCTTCTGGTAGCTTTCGTCGAACTGGAGTGGATCGTCGGGGCCGTAGAAGCTGTCGATCCAAGAGTACTTGTCGGTGAAGCCCCACGTCTGCACGCCGATGCATCCCTCGACCTGGGCGCAAGCGCTGACTACGCGGTGGTAGACCTGCTTTTGCACGGCAAGGCGGCGGTTGCGATCGCCCGGCACGTCGCTGACGCGCACGTCGAGCTCGCTCAGGTGCACCGTGAGCCCAAGGTCGACGAAGCGCTGGAAGTTCGCCTTGAGCGCCTCGACGCTCGGGGCGCTCTGCGCTGAAATGTGCGCCTGCATGCCGACACCGTCGATCGGAACCTGGTCCGCGAGCAACTCTTGCACCAGCTCGTACACGACGTCCGACTTCGGGTTGATGGTCTCGATGCCGTAGTCGTTGTAGTAAAGCTTGGCGTTGGCGTCGAACTCGCGCGCGCTGACGAAGGCTTCGCCGATGTAGTCCGGACCGAGCTTGCGCAAGAAGATGGTGTCGCGCAGTCCGCTGCCGTCATCGGCCACTGCTTCGTTCACCACATCCCAAGCAGCCACCTTCTTCTTGTAGCGCTTGACCAGCGCCTTGATGTTCCCTGCGGCCGTCTTGCGCAGCTCCTTGGCGGTCATGCTCTCGGTGACCCAGGGGGGCAGCTGCTGGTGCCACACGAGCGTGTGACCCTTGATCTTCTGGCCGTTCGCGCGTGCGGCGTTGACGATGGCGTCAGCAGCGGCGAAGTTCCAGGTGCTCTTGTCGTTGGGCTGAAGCACGCCCCACTTCATCGCGTTCTCGGGCGTGACCACGTCGAACTGGGCGGCGAGTGTGCTCGCATACACGGCCTCGTTCTGCAGCGGATTCTCCTGGACCGCTGAGCCCGCGTGACGTCCGGCGTACTTGGCCGCGGCGGCGAGCGTCGCAGTCGTCGGCACTTCCACCGCGCGATCGACGCTGCCGATCTCGGGGCTCTCGCTGATGGGTTCGCTGGTGCACGCCCCGAGTGCGACCGCCGCGAGACCAAGGGCCAACGCCGAAGAATGCATCTTGATGGGTTGCTTCATGAGTACCTCTCCCACTGGTAAGAATGGTCGGTCTGATACCTCGAGAAGCACGGTTTTCGCCAGCGACAAATAGTGCATAGTCGGTGCTTCGAAACGAGACCGATGCGACACGTGGTGCTGCTGCCCCAACCCGGCGGAAACGTTTGCACGGCACACGCGGACAAAAGACGCCGCCGCGCGCCCAAGCAAGACCTGCGATGCTTCAGACGCGCGCGACTTGCACGACGCCGTTCACCTTGCTGAGCGCCTTCATCACCGATTTCAGCTGGGTGAGGGTGCTGCAATGGAAGGTGAAGACATTGTGAGCGCGCCCATCGTCGGCGGTGCGACAGTTGGCCTCGGTGATGTTGATGTGCTGCTCGCTGAAGGTTTGGCTCACCGTCGCCAGAATGCCCGGCTTGTTGTTGGTGGTCACGCTCAGCTGCACGGGACGATCGATCTTGGCCTTGGTGTCCCAGGTGACTTCGATGCGGCGTTCGGGATCGGTGTCGAAGGCCTTGATGCACTCGCGGCGGTGGATGGTGACGCCGCGACCGCGCGTGATGAAGCCGATGATGTTGTCACCCGGCAGCGGGTTACAGCACTTGGCGTAGCGCACCAGCACGTCGTCGATGCCTGCCACCGTGATGCCGCTGCCCTCGCGGCCACGCACGCGGTTGACGATGCTCTCGATGGCTCCCGTCTTGAACTGCGAAGCCGGCGCGCTTTCGGGAGCGCGCTCGTCGCCGCGCAAGGCTTCGACCACGTCTTCCGTCGCCAGCTTGCCGTAGCCGATCGCCAAGAACAGCTCGTCCACTCCGCCCACGTGGTGCGACTTGCACACGCGCTCGAGCTCCGCCTTGTTCTTGAGCAGCTTGGGCAAGCTCATACCGCCCGCGCGCATTTCGGACTCGAGCAACTCGCGCCCCAAGTTGACGCTCTTCTGTCGCTTCTCGGCGCGCAGGTAGCTGCGGATGCGCGTGCGCGCGCGACTGGTCGAGCAGAAGTCGAGCCAGTCTTTGTTCGGCTTGTGCGAGGGCGACGTCATGATCTCCATCACGTCGCCGCTCTTCAATTTGTAGCGCAGCGGTACGATTTGCCCGTTCGCGCGTGCGCCCGAACAGCGGTTGCCGACCTCGGAATGAATCGCATAGGCGAAATCGATCGGCGTGGACCCGCGGGGCAGCACCCTGACCTCGCCCTTCGGGGTGAAGACGTAGATCTCGTCGGGGAAGAGATCGATCTTGACGCTCTCGAGGAACTCAGCGGGATCTTTCAGGTTTTGTTGAAAGTCAGCGAGCTCGCGCAGCCACACGAACTTCTCGGCGTCGCGCGGATCGACGCCCCCGGAGACGCGCTCTTTGTACTTCCAGTGCGCGGCTACGCCGTGCTCGGCGACCCGATGCATTTCGTGCGTGCGGATCTGCACCTCGATGCGCTGCTGCCCCGGCCCCACCACGGCGGTGTGCAGCGACTGGTACATGTTCGGCTTCGGCAGCGCGATGTAGTCCTTGAAACGGCCGGGGATCGGGGTCCAGCGCGAATGCACCGCACCCAGGGCGGCATAACAGTCGGAGACCGACTCGACGCAGATGCGGAACGCGATGATATCGAACACTTGTTCGAACTCGCATTGGTTCTGCTTCATCTTGCGATAGATCGAATAGATGTTCTTGGCGCGCCCGGTGACCTCGGAAGCGAACCCGTGCTCGGCGAGCCGGGCCAAGAGCGTCTTGTTCACTTCCTGGATGTACTTGTCGCGTTCTTTCTGAGACTTGCTGAGCTTGCTCTTGATCTCGCGGTACAGCTCGGGCTCGAGGTAGTGAAAGCTCAAGTCTTCGAGTTCGCTCTTGATGCGATGAATGCCGAGCCGGTTCGCGAGCGGCGCGTAGATCTCCATCGTCTCGCGCGCGATGCGCTCCTGCGCGTCGGGCTTCATGTGCTCGAGCGTGCGCATGTTGTCGACGCGATCGCACAGCTTGATCAGAAGGACACGGATGTCCTTCGCCATCGCGACCACCATCTTCCGAAAACTCTCGGCCTGACGGTCTTCCCGCGAGATGAAGTTGATTTTGCTCAGCTTGGTGACGCCGTCGACCAAGGTGGCGATTTCTTCTCCGAAGTCTCCCTTGATGTCCTCGACCGTCGCCAGGGTGTCTTCGACGACGTCGTGCAAGAGCCCGGCGCAGATGCTGGCGGTGTCCAGCTTCAGATCCGTAATGATTTCCGCAACGCTGGCGGGGTGGATGAAGTAGGGGTCGCCGCTCTTCCGGGTTTGTTCGCGGTGCGCCCACTCGGAGTAGTAGTAAGCGCGCCGAATCAGGTCAGAATCGGCCCGGGGATGGTAGTCGTGGACTCGCCCGACGAGTTGTTCCAGAGCAAGCACTTAGGTTCATCCTAGTCAGCCTTTGGCTCGGCCGGCTAGCATACAAGTTAACACCGATGTTTCCGTTCGCAAAAGCCGGCGCGACGTCTCCCGCCTCCGTGATTCCAGGGCGCGCTGACGCAGTGTCAGCACACACAACGGGGGCTTCTGCCCCCTTGGGCATTTACGTGCACTTCCCTTGGTGCGTCAGGAAGTGCCCATACTGTGATTTCCTGTCCCTCGCGATCGATCCCGCGCACATCCCGCACGACGCGTATCTCGAGCGTGTACTGGTCGAGCTCGACGCTCGCAGCGACGAAGTCATCGGCGAACGAAGACTTCGCAGCGTGTTCATCGGCGGCGGCACGCCGTCACTCTGGGACCCGGCCGCCATCGGCAGACTGCTCGAGGCGATCGTCCGGCGATTTCCCAGCGATCCAGAGCTTGAAATCACGGCGGAATGCAACCCCTCGAGCTTCGACGCGGCACGCGCGCAGGCGCTCGCGAAAGCCGGCGTCAACCGCGTGAGCATCGGGGTGCAGTCCTTGGACTCCGAACGCCTGGGGTTCTTGGGCCGCTGGCACAGCCCCGACGAGGGCCTGGCCGCGGTGCGGGCGGCGCTCGACAGCGAGATCGCCCGCGTCTCGGCCGACCTGATCTACGGCGTGCACGGGCAAACCCCGGCTGCGGCGGTGGCCGAAGCCGTCCGCGTCGCCCGCACGGGCGTGACGCATCTGAGCGCGTACACGCTCACCATCGAAAAGGGCACCCAATTCGGTGCCCGCGCCCAGAAGGGGACCCTACCGCTGCTCCCCGACGATACGGTGGCCGAGAGTTTTCTGGAAGTGCACGCGGCACTCGCTGACGAAGGCTTCGAGCACTACGAGATCAGTAACTTCGCGCGGGGCGGGCACTACGCGGCCCACAACATCGGCTACTGGCAGGGGGACGAGTATCTCGGGCTCGGCGCGGGCGCGTGGGGCACGCTCGTCACCGCGCAGGGGCGCGTGCGCTACCGCAACACGCCGTCACCGGAGCGCTACCTCGACACCAGCGTCGCTTTCGGCCCGCTCGCCACCGATCATGAGCGCGGTCTCGTGCAACAGCTCGAGCCGATCGACGCAGAAACCGCGCTCCGCGAGCGCCTGTTGCTGGGGCTCAGACTCGGTCGAGGCGTCGATATCGGCGCCATGGCGGCCGAGCTCGGGGTCGACGCCTGGCCGCGCGAGCGGCGCCGCGCCGCCGACCGCCTGATCGCTCGAGGGCGCTTGCTCGAGGTGGGGACGACCCTAACGATTCCCCCCAGCCAATGGTTGCTGGCCGACGACACCATCGCTTCGCTCTTGTAGCCAGGTCTCGAGCTCGCTCAGCGCCCGCTCGGCGATCTTCTCGTAGCGAGCGCGTTTCTGCAGCCGCCCTTCGGTCCACGGAGGGATCAGCGCGAAGGTGATGTTCGAGGGCTGGTAGTCGTCGTTGGCGCGGGTGATCTGCGTAATGAGGCCGCCGTGAGCGGTCGTGGCCGGCGGCGCCACCGGCTCGAGGCCGCGCAGGCGCTGCATCACGAACTGCGCCACCAACCAGCCGCCCGCCGCGCTCTCTACGTAACCCTCGGTGCCGGTGATCTGACCGGCAAAATACAGACCCGGGTCCGATCGCAGCTGGAACGTGGCGTCGAGCACGCGCGGCGCGTTGATGAAGGTGTTGCGGTGCACCGCCCCGTAACGCAGAAACTCGGCCTGCTCGAGGCCCGGAATGGTGCGAAAAATGCGGGCCTGTTCGGACCAGGTCATGCGCGACTGGAACCCGACCAGGTTGTACGCCGTACCCGCCGCGTCCTCCTTGCGGAGCTGCACGACCGCGTACGGCCGGCGCCCGCTCCTCGGGTCGACGAGCCCCACGGGCTTCATGGGACCGAAGGCGAGCGTCTTCTCGCCGCGTTCGGCCATGACCTCCACTGGCAGGCAGCCCTCGAAGTAACGCACGTCTTCGAAGGGCTTGGCCTCGACCTTCTGCGCAAGGGCGATGGCGCGCACGAACGCCAGGTAGGGCTCCTTGTCGAAGGGGCAGTTCAAGTAGGCGCTCTTGTCCTCATCGCTCTCGCCCTTGTCCCAGCGCGAGGCTTCGAACACCTTGTCGCGGTCGATGGAATCTGCGGCGACGATGGGCGCGATCGCGTCGTAGTAGGCGAGGCTGTCGCGCCCGACGCGGTCGGCGATCTGGCTCGCCAGCGCGTCGCCCGTCAGGGGGCCCGTCGCCACTATCAGCGGGCGCTCGCTGGGGAGCTCGGTGACCTCGCCCGCTTCGATGTGGACGTTCGGATGCTCACGCAAGAGCGCGGTCATGCGTTCGGAGAAGAGCTCGCGATCTACGGCCAGCGCGCCCCCCGCAGGCACGCGCACCGCTTCGGCGGTCGCCATCACGAATGACCCCAGCCGGCGCATCTCTTCCTTGAGCAGGCCGACCGCGTTGCTCAGCGCGGCGCCCCGAAACGAATTCGAGCACACGAGCTCACACAGCGAGTCGCTCGACTGCGCGGGGGTCCGGCGCACGGGTTTCTGTTCGAGCAGCCGCACGGAAAACCCGGCATGCGCCAGCTGCAGCGCTGCCTCGGTTCCGGCGAGGCCCGCGCCGATGATGGTGACGTCGTAGGACACGCCGTGGGCTCTATCGCACCCTCGCGCGCGGTCAAGCGCAAGCGGCCGAGGCCGTCAAACTCGGCCTGGGCCCAGGAAGCCCATCGGATCTTGCTGCACTCTTTTCGAGACGCGAAGGTCGAACACTGCGTGCTGGACGTCGCGGAGCGAGTGGCCCGTCGCGGCGCAGATCGCGTCGTACGTGCACGCCCCTGACCGGATCGCCCGAAACACCCCTTCTGTGATCGAGCCGGCCGCGGGCGCGGGCGCCACGGGCGGCTCCGCCGGCGCCGTGGGCTCTGCCAGCTCGTGCTCGTCGTGCGCGAGCGGCAACCCCAACTGGGGACCGAGGAGGTGCAGGTGCTGCTCGGACAGGTACGCGAGCACGTCTTTGGCGGACTCGAGCGGGGTGGCCCCAGCCTTGAGCTCGGCGATGCAGCCACGCCCCGAAGGCACCCAGGGCGCCGCGGGTACCGCGAACAGCTTGCGGCCGAGCACGCGCGCGTGCTTTGCGGCGTTGCGGGCGCCGCTGCGGTAGCCCGCCTCGACGACGACCACCGCGTGCGCCAGCGCCACCAGGCAGGCGTTGCGTGAGAAGAAGCGGGGGCGCGTCGCGACTTCGTCGGGCGCGCACAGCGACAGGTAGCCCCCACCCCGGGCCACGACCTCACGAAACAGCTCGGTGTGCTCCGGAGGAAACGGCTTGTTCCAGCCGGCGGGGGCGACCACCAGGGTGCAGCCATTCGCGCCGAGCACCCCGCGGTGCACGGCCGCGTCGATGCCAACGGCGCCCCCCGACAACACCCCGACCCCAACGCGGGCCAATTCCCCCGCCAGCGCCTCCGCGAATGCGGCCCCCTCGCCCGTGGGCCGCCGCGTCCCTACTACGGCAACGTAGGGCGGCCCGGGCAGGGCGCCCGAAAGATAGAGTGCGCGCGGAGGGTCCGGCAGATCGAGCAAACGCCGGGGCCACTCACGTCGCTGAAGCTGCCGAGGCTGGTCAGGCTGCACCCTCGCACATCGGCAGTGCCCGCAAGCCAGTTGCTGGAAAAAACGGGGGATCTCGCGCTGCACCGGACAGGGCTGGGCCAGGGTTGACGCACTGATCGCGGTGGTTATCTTGCTCCTCGAACCGGACAGAACGCCCGGGCCAGCACGTAAAGCGCGGTCCAACGAGGCGCAATGTTCAGCCCAGTTCAGCTCCCGCATGCATTGCGGCTAACGCCGCGCGGGGGCCCACCATGCGTAACCAGAAGCGCTGCTTCAGGAAGGAGACAACTATGCTCACTGTATGGAATGCGTTCAACGACATGTTCAACGACGAGTTTTTTGCGCGCCCCTCGGCCCCCCAACGGAGTTTCGTGCCCTCCGTGGACATCACCGAAGACGAGAAGAGCTACCTCGTCACCGCGGACGTCCCGGGCATGAAGCCGGAAGAGATCGACATCCAAGTCGAGAACAATGTCCTCACGATTCGTGGCGAACGCAAGTACGAGACCCAGGGCAAGCACCAGGGGTATCGTCGCGTCGAGCGCCACTACGGCCGCTTCCAACGGTCGTTCTCTTTGCCCGAAGGGGTGAACGCAGAAGCGATCGAAGCGAACGTCGACAACGGAACGCTGACCCTGCGCGTCCCGAAGCCCGTCACCGCCTTGCCGCGTAAGGTCAAGGTCAACGTCGGGGGGCTCGCCGAGAAAGCCAAGAAACTCTTCACCAAGAAGGAGGACGAGCAACCCTCCGCCTCGTCCTGACACGCGGCCTCTCTAGGCCTCTCCCCCACTCATCCTCCGCTCCCCACGAAGGGTGCAGGGCGCTTGCCTTGCACCCTTCTCCTATTTTGTACCCCGAAGCTCCCAGACCGTCGCCACGCTGTCACGCGCGACTTCCATAACGAATCCAGCCACTAGGCAACTCCCCGCAAAAAAAGCCACTTCCGGCCACTCAACCGGGAATGATCAGCAGTTACCGCGCGTTGGCGCCTAAAGAACGGAGCGGGGCCACCGTAATTAGCCAGTCTTCCCGAGTCCCATGACCTCACCCTCGCATCGCCTAAGCACCCACATCTCCGACCGATCCACTGTCACTTCAGCGGGGCCCGGTCTCTCCGGCACGTTCCCGCGCGCTCGCTCGCATTCGCAAACGCGCGTGCAATTCCACGACGACGTGCACTTTCCCGACGACGAGGCGAAAAGCGGCGTCCTCGTCGCTTGCGAAACCTCGCACCCCGGAGGTGTCATCGCCCCGTTGGTGCGCGGCCTCAGCGACCTGAAGCTCGAGGTACACCAGATCGAGTCCAAGCTGAGCCATGGCGTGCGCTCCGAGCGCCTCTGGGTGTCGTCGCCTGACGGCGAGCCCTTGAGCCAACGCCGCCAAGGGCTGCTGCGCACCGCAGTTTTCCAGGCGCTCGAGTCGGTGACCGACGAACCCGGCCCGGACGCGACCGAGCTCACCGCCTGACCCGCTCGTGGTGTCGTCGCGCGCGCTGAGCTCGCGACCCCCGTGCTTCCGCCGTCCGGGCTGGTTCCTGTACAGGGCTTGGTACGCCCATCGATCCTGTGTCGCAAAGCTCCCTGAGCCACGGAGCTGCTGCCCCGGTTCCTCCAGCGCCCGAGTTGGACGGCCTTGCCCGAGTTCTGCTCGCGGCGCGCGTGTTCAGCCGCACCTCGTGCCCGCACGCGCTGGCGAAAAAGCACCACGCCCTCCGCTTTGACGTTTCTTTGGCGGGGCGCGGGCGAGGGCTTTGGCGGAGCCCCTCCAAAGTGAGCTCCAAGGACAGCGCGCCAGCGTGACCGGGGCAGCTCTTGGGGCGCACGCACCGTCCGACCTCGAATCAAGGAGATCTCATGACACAAGTTACCACCGAGCAGGCGTCGTCGAACAAACCCAAGCGCGAGGTCAAGCCGCTGAACGGTGTCGACACACCGATGCTGTTCGCGACCATCAACGCCGTTGGGCAATCCCCAGAGCTCGCGAAGTTTCGCTTTCGCGCCACCAACCAGTGGCTCGCGGGGACGCACAGCCGGTCGACGATAGGCATGTTCAGCGGCGCGGGCGGCGAACATTCGCACTCGCAGGTCTTCCAATACGACGGCGACCATCACCCCGTGCTGTGCGGCCAGGGGAAAGCGCCGGCGCCCGTGGAGTTTCTGATGCATGCGCTCGCTGCGTGCATCATGGCGGGCATCGGCAACATCGCCGCCGCGCGTGGCGTGAAGCTCGAATCCGTCACCGCTTCCGTCGAAGGCGACATCGATCTGCTCGGCCTTTTGGGCCTCTCCGATGCGGTGCGCAACGGCTTCCAGAGCATGCGCATCAAGTTCGACATCAAGGGCGATGCGCCCGCAGAAAAGCTGCGCGAGATCGTGCAGCAGTCGCGCAACCGCTCCGCCGTGTTCGACGTGCTCACGAACGGGATCCCCATCGATCTCAGCGTCGAAGCGTGAGCGACCGGGTCCCGGCCCGCACGCGGGTCGGGACACCAATACTTCCACAGGCAGCACGAACGACGGACGACAGAGCGACGCACAGCACAGGAGCGACACGTGAGAACGCTGGACACAGTCATCATCGGGGCGGGACAGGCGGGCCTGGCCATGAGCCGATGCCTGACCGAACGCGGCATCTCGCACGTCGTGCTCGAACGGGGGCGCGTGGCGCAGGCCTGGCGTGACCGTTGGGATTCGCTGCGCCTGCTCACTCCCAACTGGCAAACGCGTCTGCCGCATTTCAGCTACCGGGGGCCGAGCCGCGACGGATTCCTGCACCGCAGCGAAATCATCGATTTCTTCGAGCAGTACCGGGCGAGCTTCGCCGCGCCTGTGTGCGAGGGGGCCGAGGTGGCCTCGGTCAGCGCCGACGCGCAGAGCGGCTTTTGGGTGCACACCAGCGTTGGAGCCTTCGCGGCGCGCCACGTCGTGATCGCCACGGGGCATTGCATGCACCCGTCGCTGCCCGCGTGGGCGAGCCAGCTCGATCCGCGCCTGGTCCAGGTGACGACCAGCGACTACAAGAGTCCCGCCGGGCTGCCGCCGGGGGGTGTCCTGGTGGTCGGCGCCTCGGCCACCGGCGTGCAGCTCAGCCACGAGCTCCAGCTGGCGGGACATGCGGTGACGCTCGCCGTGGGACGGCATTGCCGGATGCCCCGGAGCTATCGCGGCCGCGACATCATGGAGTGGCTCGATAGCACCGGGATCTTGCACGAACGCCTCGACCAGGTGCGCGACATTCGCGCGTCGCGCAGGGCGCCCTCGTTGCAACTCGTGGGCTCCGACGACCACCGCAACCTGGATCTCGGGACCTTGCAGGACCTCGGCGTGCGCCTGTGTGGCCGCGCGCTCGGCGGCTCAGGCTCACGCATCGAGTGCGACCGGGACCTCGGTCGCGCCGTGTCGGCGTCCGAAGCAAAGCTCGCCCGCGTGCTCCAGCGCATCGACGACCACATCGCAGCGGCTGGACTCGGCAGCAGCGTCGAGCCTAGCCGACGGCTACCCCGCGTTCGCGTGCCCGCAGGCGACGCAGCGCTCGATCTCGCGGCGCTCGGGATCCGCTCGGTGCTGTGGGCCACGGGCTACCGCCGCAGTTACCCCTGGCTGAAGCTGCCCATCTTGACGAGCGACGGCGAGATCGCCCACGCGAACGGGGTCACGCCGTTCCCAGGCGCGTACGTGCTCGGGCTCAACTTTCAACGGCGGCGGAGCTCGAGCTACATCGACGGCGTGGGCGACGATGCCCGCCAGCTGAGTGAGCTCATCGCCCGTCGCCTGGGCCAGCAGCGCACGGCCGCCCCGGCGCAAGTCTAGACGACAGGACGACAGGAGAAAGCATGCACACCTCGACTCGACCTTATTATGACGCGATCGTCGTCGGCGCACGCTGCGCCGGCGCAGCGACGGCTCTGCTTTTGGCGCGGGCTGGCTTGCACGTACTGAACATCGACCGCAGCGCTCCGGGCACCGACACGCTCTCGACCCATGCCATCATGCGGGCCGGTGTGATGCAGCTGAACCGCTGGGGCCTGGGCGCTGCGCTGGAAAGCCTCGAGGCGCCGCCGATCACCAGTTCGACCTTCTACTACGGCGCCGAGGCCGTCGAGGTCTCGCTGAAACCCAAGCACGGCGTGGCTGCGCTCTACGCGCCACGACGGCGCGATCTCGACGCGCTGCTGGTGCGCGCCGCGCGTACGGCCGGCGCCCATGTGAGACACCGCGTGTCGCTGGTCGGCTTGCTGCGCGCTCCCGACGGGCGCGTGCTCGGTGCCAGGCTGCGCGCCGACGACGGTACTGTGCACGAGGTGCGGAGTGCGCTGGTCGTGGGCGCCGACGGCACCAGCTCCAAGGTCGCGCGCTTGGTGCAAGCCCCCCTCGTGCGCACGACGCACCACGCGGGTTGCACCATCTACGGGTACTTCGAGAGCCTGGGCCTCCAGGGCTACCACTGGCATTTCGCCGACGGCGCCACGGCTGGCGCGATCCCCACCAACGGCAACGCCGCTTGCGTCTTCGTGGGGCTCACGCCCGCTGATTTCTATGGCCACGCCAGCAGGAACCTCGACCAAGGGTTCGAGCAAGCGCTGGCGCGCTCGGCGCCCGACCTGTGGCGACGCGTGCGCCACGCGCGGCGCGTCGAGCCCTACCGCGCCTTCGGCGGCCACGGCGGTTTCATCCGCAAGAGCACCGGGCCCGGCTGGGCGCTGGTCGGCGACGCGAGCTACTTCAAAGATCCCGGCACCGCCCACGGCATCAGTGACGCGCTGCGCGACGCCGAAATCCTCGTGCGCGCGTTGCTACGAGACCCGACCGAGCTTCGACGCTACCAGAGCGAGCGCGACGCGCTGTGCCAGCCCTTGCTCGACGTCACCGACGCCATCGCGTCTTTCGCTTGGGACTACACCGAGCTCAAGGCGATGCACCGCAAGCTGAGCCAAGAAATGAACCGAGAGACCGAGCACATGGCCGCCTGGGACGAGGCCGGCGCGCGTCCGTCGACGGTGAGCTGGCACAGGCCGCTGGCTAAGAGAGCCGGCCCCGATAGTCCTCGTAACCAAAACGTCGCAGCACTCGAAGCTGCCCCGTCGTCGGTTCGAACGTGACGATATCGGGCAGCCGCACGCCGTTGAAGGTGGTGTTCTTCACCATGGTGTAGTGCGCCATGTCGCCGATCACGAGCCGGTCACCGACGGCCAGCGGTCGATCGAAAGAGTAGTCCCCGATCACGTCGCCCGCGAGACAGGTCAGGCCACCGAGGCGATAGGTGTAAGGCTTTTCTCCGGGGGCCGCCGCGCCGACGATGGCCGGGCGATAGCTCATCTCGAGCACATCCGGCATGTGCGTCGAGGCGGAAGTGTCGACGATCGCGATGTCGATGTCGTTCCTGATCACGTCCAGTACCGAAGTCACCAGCACACCGGCCTGCGAGGCCACCGCCTCGCCGGGTTCGAGGTAGACGTCGAGCCCATAGCGCTCGCGAACTTCTCGGATCAGCCGCACCAGCGTGTCGAGATCGTAGCCGGGCCGCGTGATCTGGTGCCCGCCGCCGAAGTTCATCCACTGGACGCGATCGAGGTGGCGCCCGAACTTTGCCTCCACCGCCCGGAGCGTGCGCCCCAGCGCGTCGGCCCCCCCCTGGCTCAATGAATGAAAATGCAGCCCGCTGATGCCACCGAAGTCGGCGGTCGCGAGCGCGCGCTCGGTCATGCCCAAGCGCGAGCCGCGCGCGCACGGATCGTTGTTCTCGCGCTTCACCTCGGAATGCTCGGGATTGATGCGGTAGCCGGCGCGGATCTCGCGCCGCGCCCCTTGCACCGTCGCGCGGTGCCGTAGCCACTGCGACTCGGAGTTGAAGACGATGTGGTGCGCGTGCTCGACCAGCCGCCGCATGTCGTCGTCCGAGTAGGCCGGCGCATAGACGTGAACCTCGCCCCCGAACTCGCGGGTGCCGAGCTCGGCCTCGTGCGCTGAGCTCGCCGCGGTGCCGGCCAGCTTGCCGCGAATGTGTTCGAAGACGCCCCACGTGGCGAAGCCCTTCAGCGCCAGGACGATGCGACAACCGGAGCGGCGCTGCACACTCTCGAGCACGGCGACGTTGCGCTGCAGCGCCTCGAGATCGAGCACGTAGGCGGGCGTCGTGACGAGGCGCGGATCCAGCTTCAAGCCGCCTGAACCTGCCACGGGAGGCGAGGTTCGGCCAGCCCCTTCCGTTCACAGGTCTTCGGATTCGATGGTATCGGCGTAGGCGCACTTGGCGAGCGAGCACTGCCCCGCCAGCTCGCGAATGGTCTTGGCGCGCTCTTTCGTCGCTTGCACACGCCACAACGTGCGGTGATAGATGACGTCGGGGTTCTTGACGTGGTCTTGCAGGTAGTCGTTACGCAGCTGTTCCCGTTCCAGCAAATTGGCTTCGGCGACCTGGACGTGCTGGTCCACGTTGCACACGAGCGTCATCGCCGCTTCGAAGCTCTGCCCGCTCTCTACCGGCTTCGGCTCTACCTGCTGCGAGGCGCAGCCGACCACCCAAAGCCCCAACAAGACCGCCCGCGCGGCACCCCAATCGATTCTCATCCGCATGCGACTTGGACACGCTAGCGCGCGGCGGCTTGGACGCCAGCTGGATCAAACTGACCCGTCGCGCGGTTTGCCGGCGGGCACGCCGTTTGCTATGCGTCGGCGCGTGACGCCAGCGAACCCCCATTTCTTGGCCATCGGCGGCCAACCCGCGGTCGCTCAGCTCGCCGAGCGCTTCTACCATCACATGGACACCTTGGAGGAGGCCCGGGGCATTCGCGCCCTGCACCCGCCCGATCTCGGCCCCATCCAAGAGCTGTTCGCGCGGTTCCTCGTCGAGTGGCTGGGAGGCCCGCCACTCTACTCCAGCGAGCGCGGTCACCCTCGCCTGCGCCGGCGACACCTGCCCTTCCCCATCGGCGCTCGCGAGCGCGACGCCTGGATGCTGTGCATGCGCACCGCCCTCGCCGAAGTCGTCCCAGACGCCGCCCTCCGCGCGCAGCTCGAGGCTGCCTTCTTCAGAACCGCCGACTTCATGCGCAACCAACCCGCCCCCGCTGGCGGGTAACCACCGACCACCCCTCGCGAGCGAAAACAGGACGAGACCCGGAAGACTCGCGCGCGTGCTCACCACCACATGTTCACGTTGAGCGAAAGCGTATGTTCGTCGGGGCGGATCGAAGCGTCTTCCTCCTCTGGGTAGCCCGCGGGCACCTTCACGCCGGAGCCGTAGATCCAGCGAGAGTACTGCAGGGTCACCTGATCCTGGCTGTCGTAGTCGGTGCGCAAGATGACGCGTGGTGAAATCACCGCGAAGGTTTTGGTGTCGTCGTCGAAGTCGTCGATCACTCGGTCGTAGCGCCCGGAGAAGCCGAGCCACGAGCAAGCACTGTAGCTGACCTCCGTGCCGTACTTCAGCTTGGCCACCCCATCGAAGGCGGCGTCGTCACTCGCGACTTGGGTGAAGATGCCGAAGGCGCTGACGATCAGGTCGGGGCCGTAGCCAGAGAACGGCTGCGGGTGGCGCACGATTTCTCCGATGCTGACGTCGTACTGGCCGCCCACCGTCGTCAGGCTGCCGTTGCCGCCCGAATTCGGCCCGAAGTACGCGCTCATCAGACCAGGGCCGCCGGGCGCGTTCAGCACCCGGATCATGGGTGACACCGTGCCCGCGTCGTCGGCCTGCGTGTAAGCGAGCGCCAGATACAGGTGGCCGAAGCGTTGAAACTCACCGGACACGTCCGCGGCCAGTACGTTGATGCTGCCATCCGCGAGCGCTGGCGCCACACGGTCGTTACGGGAAAAGGCTTGCACGTAGTGCACGCCGAGCTGTCCGAGCTGGGCTTGCGCCAAGCCCAGGTGGCCGTGGTGCGCGAAGGTGGTGCCCACGTTCGGATCGGCCAAGTCGTTCCAGCCCGCGGACTCGACGCCGAGCTGGGCACGCTCGAATTGCCCCATCATGCCCTGTTCGGCGAGAAAGGCGAGCTCACCGCCGAGCGGCACGCGCACGCGCGCGGTTTCCCCCACGCCGCCGACGCGTGCGATGATCGGCGTGTCGTAGCGCCCGAGATCGTATTCGCCCATGCCCCCATAGCGATTGGCGAAACCACCCACGTCAACCTCGAGCCCCATGCCGAGCCCCGGCTTGAAGGTGACGAACGCGTCGTTGATGCCGATGTGGTCGGGCGGGTTGAAGTAGCCCGCCGCGTTGCCGACGGTCTTCGAGGCGATGATGATGGTCGCCACGGCCTTCGAGTTGCCGTACGAGAAGTTCAGCTGGGCCCAGGGCTGCGGCATCACGCCGGTGTGCTCGAAGCGATCGCGGTCGTCCGGCACGAGCGGCGGCGCGTGATAGACCGTCTCGTACTGGGTCGATGAGGGCTCCTCGCGCGTGTCGATGCCCAGACGCATCGGCACATTGAGGTAGCCGTGGAAGTCGAATTGCCAGTCGCCGCGGCTGACGGACGCCTGACCGAACGACGGACGCAAGCGCCCGGGCGGTGCGCCGATTTCGGGCACGCCGATGCCCAGGCCCAGCAAGGGTTCTTGCTCGCGGGTGGCTTCGGTCATCAGAGCCTCGGCAGCGTCATCGACCTCCGGCTCGGGCTCGGGATCGCGCTCGGTTCTGAGCTCGCGCCTTTGCTCGCTGGGAGCTCCGGGTGCGTCGGCGGGCTTTTGAC
>JAICQQ010000436.1 GCA_025937785.1 Polyangiaceae bacterium | reverse complement strand
GGAGGCGGCACGCTTGCAGGGTGCGAAGCGAGGCGGGGCGGAGGAACGAAGTCGACTCCGGAGCCCTCATCGTCATCTTCAGGCAAAAGCGGCGCTTCATCGAGCAACTCGGCGAGCTCGCGCTCGAGTTCGGCCATGCTCGGGCGAGTCTCTCCCGTGGCCTCGGTGCTCACGTCGGAACCTGCTGGCTCTCGATCCGCGCTCGATCCTTCGTCGGGGGGTTTTCGGTCGGTGTTCAAGCGGGTCCCTGCGTCGCGTTTCGCGCCAGCGTGAGACGATGGCCCGTGAGACACCTAGGCTATTTAATGTCGAGCGTTCTGTCCAGAGAACGGCGAAAACTCAGAGCATCTCGTAAGAGAATCGAAGCTCCGCGTCGCCGAGCGCGACGCCGTCGAGGTGGTCCACGGTGTCCGTCAGTGTGACGCTTCCCAAGAGGTCGTCCGTCGTGCTGTCGAAGTCGTACACGGCGAACAGCGTCGGGCTCTGGCGCTGGCGACAGAAGTGGCGCGGCCCGAAAGGCAGCGCGTGCGAGCGTTCTACGTCGTACCAGACACCGGTGAGCGCCTCGTCCATGCTCCAGCTGGCCCTGTCGAATACTTCGCTCGGCCCCGCGGGACTGTCGGGCGCGGCGATCTGTACGTAGGTATCGGCGTAGCCGTCCCATGGATCGTAAGCGCGACTGGACTGCACCGCGAGCAGCTCGAACCGGTGTGTCTGGTACTCATGTGTCACGTAGCGCTGCGAAAAGCGGTCCTCGAACGCGCGGCCTCCCAGGTGTGCGCTGAAGAAGTGTGCCGGATCGCACAACATCGCTCCCGCGAAGACGGCGCCGTCATCGGGGTCGTCCCACGCCCAGGCCAACTTTGCGCGGTCGCTTCCATAGTTGTCCCCGCGCAGCCTCCCCCAAGAGCCGAAGGTGCAGGTGTCGCAAATGTCGTGCCTGCGATGCCAGAACCCCTGATCGCCGCCGAGGCGACCGTCGGCGTCGAAAGCGATCAGCGCATACGAGTAGACCTGATCGAAATTGCCCGCGGCACCCTGCGGACTTTGCGCTTGCCCTGCGTAGGCGTACACGATGCCGTTACCGCCGGGCCCCGCGTCGCAACGAGCGTCGCACCCGAGCATGCCGTGCCCCTTCGCCTGGATGAAAACGCGCGGATGCGTGCCGTCGTAGAGGCTCACCTCGCCGTCGATGGTCTCGCTGCCGGGGCTCACGTCGGCCTGTGCTCGGTACTGATAAAACTGGTCGTGGGCCATGGTTTCCATGGCGACCAGCGTGCCGGAGCCGCCGTTCTTGCGAATGGCGAGGGAAAGCCCTTCCAGGTCGTTCTCATGCCGTTCGGCGCCGATCCACTCGTGCCAGTCGCGTGGATGGAACACGGCGTAGTGGATGAAGTAGTGAGTCTCGGTCTCACTCACGGCGTAGTAGACGTAAGCGGGGACCGTGGCGACGCGGCTCAGGTTCTCCCAGTTGTTCTTGCCGTTGTAGTCCCCATCGTAGTTGAACTTCGTGAGGTAGTCTCCCAGCGCGTAGCTGTCGTCGATGTCCTGATAGAAGCGCGGCGCCCAGGTACGCGCCAGTTCGTCGTGCCGAGCGTTCTGCGTTTGCCGCTCGCTGTAGTACGGCGACCCGGTTTCGACGATGCAGCCCCCGAGCGCGGTCGCTCCGATCACGGCCGCGGCAATACGGGCGCACACCGCGGGCTGCCGCGTAACGGACCGGCGCCGCCGCATGTCAGCGGGCACGCTTCATCTGAAAAGCTGCAGGGCTACCAGCACCAGCACCAGCAGCACGACGCTGGTGGTCAGCACCTGACGCTGGATTTTCTGCTTGTTGCGAAGCTCGGTCAAAAACTCGGGATCCAGATCTTCGGTCTTGTAGTCGTAGTCGGGAGGCGCTTCCACCGGCGGGGGGCTGAACCGCGGATGGCTCTGCCCGGCACGCGCGTGCGCCGAGGCGGGATGGGAGCGCCGCGTGCTCATGAGCTGCGTCGGGTCGTCGACCTCGTCGTCCGGCGGCGGCACGGTGCTCACCGCCTTCGCTGGCGGCGCGATCATGGTCTTGTCGTCGCCCTCGTGCGCGACGTGTTGCATGAGCCCGGTGGCGTGTTCGAGCAAGCCGTGCTTGACGAGGAATGCGTAGGCAGGGTGCGACGGATCGATCTCGCCAGAGACAGGCTGTGGCGCCGGCGCAGCGACTGGGGGCCTGCTCGAGGGCAGCTTCGGCAAACCTGCATGCGGCAGGCCCGGGTCGCTCGAGGACGGGGAGGCCAGAGAAGACGAGTACTCGGCCGAATCTCGGAACACGCAGGTCGCGTCGCCCCCACCCGGACGCGTAGGAGCAGCCACCGACATCAGTCGCCGCGGGTGTCGCACCGCGAGCACCGAGGCCATCAGTTTGCGGACCTGGTCGCCCACCGTGGCTTCGTCGGCGATCATGTCCCGCGGCAACTGCGACAGGGCTTCGGCCATTTCACGCGCCGACTTGTAGCGATGAGCCGCGCTCGGGTTCACGGCGCGCGCCACGATCGACGCCAGGTCGCCTGCGAGCGGCAGCGTCATCTCCGCCTCTTCCAGCGGCTGGTTCGTGAGCAACTTCAAGAGCTCCGAGCCCGCCGCCGTCACGTCTTCGTCGTAGTCGGGCGGAGCCTCGTCCGCGTCCCCTTGCGCGTCACCGAGTATCGAAGCGACCCCGACCTCGGTCAAGATGATCTCACCGAACTCGGCGATCCAAACCGTATCCGGAAAAATACTGCGACGCACCTGGGTGCCGGTGTTCTCGGCGAACAGCTGCTTCGCTTTCCACGCCGCTTGCAAGGCGTCACGAATGATCCGGATCGCCACCGCGGTTTGAATCCGCTGCTCGCGCGAGATGGCGTTGTCGACCAGCTCCATCAACGATACGCCCGAAATGTATTCGCTCGCGACGTAGATGGTGTCAGGGGTCTCGACCCGACCTATCACCTTCAACAAACTCGGGTGCGCGACGCAGCGCGCATCGTCGACGTACGACTTGACGATGGTGACGCTGGCTTCGGGAACGGCGCGCAAAAATACCAAGCGCCCCAGTTCAGTGCCGCGCAGCATGCGGCCCACGCTGGCCACGCCCGTGGGTCCACTGAACAACTCTCCGAGAACCTCGCACTGACGTTGCTTGGATCGAGAACTCGTTGGAGAACTCAACGGGATAGCCCTGCTCACTCGAGAACTATGACACACCGCCGGGTTTCCGCGGAGGCATAACCGTTCGCGATCGCGATCTTCTTGCCGGCATTCGACACCCGGTGCGCTCCCGACAAATGCTTACATCACCGATCCGCGCATACACCGAATCACAATCGCAGACCGAGTGTGTCGAGGCGTGCGTCGGCCGGCATCGGTCTTCGGGGACCGGGCACGCTTGCGGTCGGAGCAGCCGCTCGCCGACGGTTTGGCGAACCGTCGAACTGGTAGCCCCTCCCGGACTCGAACCGGGATGATCTTGCGATCGAGGGATTTTAAATCCCCTGCGTCTGCCATTCCGCCAAGGGGCCTT
>JAICQQ010000486.1 GCA_025937785.1 Polyangiaceae bacterium | reverse complement strand
TCAGTCTCCTTCCGTTGCGCGCGCTTCATCGGCCTCGATGGAGGCGATGATCGCTTGAATGGGAATCCTTCCCGTGGCGATCAGCTGGCCACCCGAACGGCGTGCAGCCGACGCAAACGGCGCGGCCCACAGGTTCTCCCAGATGAGTACCCCAGCCGTGCTGCCAGGGTCCATCGCGGCGGCGAGGTGCTCCACGTCCTCCGCCGCCAGGAGCTCCGCCAGCTGAGCCTCGACCGCCTGAAGCGGCCCAAGCTCTTCGATGTCGGAGAGCTCCATCGCCTCGACGACGCCGTCCACGCCCTTGCTCAGGATGAGCACGTCGATGACGCGAATGGTTCCGGCGTCGACCAGGGCGAGCAGCTCCTTCGCCATCTCGCCCGTGAAGTTGCTCGCGCCGGCCGGGAACTCGACGATGACGTAGTCGACAGGACCCAGTGCGTCGAGATCGGTGTTCTGTTGTGCGGCTTCGGTTGTGACGTCGGTCATGAAGGCCTCCTTACTGCGTAGGCGACTACGCGGGTGCAGGTGCCGTCTTGTCGGCCACCAGGTAGGCGACGATCAGCGCTGCTGGGAAGAAGACAAGGCTGAGGAGGAAGTAGCCGAACCAGCTGTGGCCCTTGCGGGCAGCAACTCGGGCGGGCCAAAAGGCGATCGCCACCCAGATGATGATGAAAGCGATCGATCCAAGCCACCAGCCAAGCATCGCGACCTCCGTTTCTGGTTTCCGCTTCGTTCCAGGACTATGGGCGCCGCTGCTCCGGCCTTCCTCATACCGATTGCATGAACTTGCAACTCGTCACGGGTCGAGCAGCTCGAGTGCCTCCTCGACGTCGTAGCCGAGCGCGAGGGCGACCTTCGGGACGCATTGGACGACTCGCGCAGCGCCTGTCACCGGCGTCACCGCGTCGAGGGTGGCGACGATCTCGTCGCTCGTAGCCCCGGCTGCGAGGGCGTGCGCGACGGCGTGCTGAAACGAGGAAGGCGCCGCATCTACGGCGATCGCAGCGGCGATGCGCAGGAGTGCCTCGGTCCGCTGGTCCATGACCGAGGTTACGAACGAGCTGCCTGCCGCGGCGATCATCTCGAGGAGCGCGTCGTCGTGCACGGCGAGCCGGCGAAGGTGCTCCTTGTAGTCGTCCATCTTGGCTGCACGGATTCGACCTCGTGCAGGCTGCTCGCGCGTCATACCTCCGGGGTGAGATTTGCCCGCGGCGGGTAGAGCGAGCTCTCCAGGAGCCCGACCTCGACGGCTCGCTCGATCGCCTCGCTGCGCGAGGAAGCGCCCAACTTGCGATAGATCGAGACCGCTTCGGTCTTGACGGTGTTGCGCGAGATGAACAGCCTGATCGCTATCTCAGGGACTGTGAGATGGGTAGCGAGGTAGGGAAGCAGCCGGAGCTCTGCGCCGGTCAGGCTCATCGCCCAGGCACCGGCCGGCCCGGAGGTCGCAGCCAGGCGCTCGCGAAGCTCGCGGGCCTCCTCGACGAGAGAGCCCAGGTCCGGGCGGAGCTCGAGCACGCGCTCGGCCTCGCTGAAAACGGTGCGGGCGGCGCTCGCTTCGCCGAGCGCGAGATGCGCGCGTGTGAGTTCGAGCCCGACTTCGACGGACAGCCAGGGAAGGCCGTGGTCGAGCACGGGTCGCAAACGGTGGGCGCGGGCGAGCGCCGCGCGCGCCTCCTCACGTCCTCCCTCGTGAAGTGCGACCCGTGCCGTCGCAGCGTGCACGAGTGCGCTGGTCGAGTAGTCACCGAGGCCCTTCTCGTCGACGATAGCTTGTGCCGTCCGTGCGCGTTCGGCTGCCTCGCCCCAGGCCCCCTGCTTAGCCGCTCTGAGCGCGAGCAGTGCCATGGCCAGGGCCACGTCGTCGCCCGGGGCGCCGAGGGCCTGCGCCTCAGTGATAGATGCGTTTAGGTCTTCAGTCTCACGATCGGCGGCGCCGAGCATCCCATGCGCCAGACCCCGCATACGGAACGAGCCGGGGATCCACCAACTTCCCGGTGGGAGCCGATCGAGTGCCAGAGTCGCGGCGGCAAGCGCATGTTCGGCACCGTCCCGCATCATGTGCGCGCGCAAGGT
>JAICQQ010000316.1 GCA_025937785.1 Polyangiaceae bacterium | reverse complement strand
CTTGCCATCGTCCTCGCCGTCCGCACCAGGGCCCCCATCCGCTGAGCTAGCACTGCCGCCGCTGCCGCCGCTGTTGTTACCGGCCCCGGTGTTGCCGGTGCCGGTGTCACCTGACGCGGAGCTGTCTTCCTCCCCGCCACCTGTGTCGCCGTTATCACCCCCCGTATCGCCAGAACCATTCGAGGTGCCACCCACGGTTCCGGTCGGACCCGCGGAGGTCGCGCTGTCCGTCGGACCGGTTCCCGCATCGGTACTGCCGCCGTTGGCACCTCCGCTGCCTCCGTCGCCTTCTGACACGCAGTACCCCTCGTCGGTACCCTCGTCGCCGATGCCGTCGTCGCCCCCGCCGCCAGTGGTGTCGTCGCTTTCTCCGTCACTGCCATCGCTGCCACTCATTGAGCCGCCGCTGCCACCGTCGCCCGCGGAGGTCGAGCCGTCCGTCGTGTCGCTGCTGCCGCTGCTCACCGCGGTGAACGCCGTGGGGCTGCTACCGGTGGTGCCGCTCTGCGGAACGTAGCAGATCTGTCCGTCCCCGCAGTCGTCGTCCGAGACGCAGGTCTCGGGTATGAGCCGGCATTGGTACTGGTGCTCGATGATCTCGCCGCCGCTGGTGCTGGTGACGGCGACCGAACCTGCGTACTCGCACTCATAACCCTCTGCGCAGTCCTCGTCCGCATCGCACTCCGCCGGTTCGCAAGCGGTCACCTCTTTGCAATCTTCGGGGCAGGTTTCGAAGGTCTCGTCCCACTCGCACGAGCCGTTGTCGCACGCGCTCGACGAGGTACCGCCGCTACCGTCGGTGCTGCCACTGGTGCCCCCGACCGTGCCCGTGTCCGTATATTGGGTCGAGTGAACGCACTCGAAACCAAACCCACAGTCTTCGTCCTTCTCACAAGCTGCGCTCGCGGAACGACTGGTGGTGACGACGCCGAGGGCAATGGCCCCGGTGAGCAAGAAGCGGACAACTGATGGATCGAGCAGGCTGAAAGTCTTCATGGCGCTACCTATAGCAAACGGTGGGCCAAAGTCCGCCTGCACTGTGCCATAGATGCGCCAGTCTGAGATCGAGACTCCGGGCGACCAATTGGGGTCGAATCTGGTGTTTCAGTGCTGATCGTGGCTCGAGGCATGCCGGCGTGCTTGGCGCACGCGCGGCTCACTCATGTGCCAAACCGTGCCGCGTGCCCCCGGCAGTATGTCCTAGCCGCCCGGCGCGCGACTGGCACCCCAACCCAACCCTCGTGTTCACGCCGCCTCGGAGGAAGGCTACGACCTCGACGTGTGCGTGGTGGCTCGCACCTTCGCGTGGGGCGACCACTCGCGGTGATCTGGCTGCTCCAGCGTCGCGTTTCCTGACTCGCGACTCTCGCAAGAGCGCGAGGCGCTCAGCATCGAGGTCGACGTGCGCATCGGACCCGTCCGGTCCGCGGGACGAACCCACACGGGGCCATGCGCCCCGGGCCTGGTTCGGTTGCAGAATGCCTGGCTTCGGGTACTGTGAACGAGTGACCGACGACAGCTACTCGGACCGCCTGAAGCACACCCAGCGCAACGATCCCTGTCCTTGCGGGTCGGGGCGCAAGTACAAGAAATGTCACCTGGAAGCTGACGAAGCTGCACTGCATGCGGCTTCGAAAGCGGCCAAGGCAGTGGCTGAAGCCGCCGCAGCAGCGACCGAGGCCGCAGAGCCTGCTGCGACCAAGAAAGAAGCAGCGAGCAGCGCCGATCGCCCGACGGCTCGGCAGAACAAGCCAGCCCGCGGCGCAGCCGGCAATCCACGTCCCAAGAACTTGCCGCGCCGCAAGGCGGTGTAGCCGGTCAATCAAGAGCGGCGTCGCCACTCAATAGTAGGTAGCCGTCGCCACCAGACCAGGGCTGAAGAGGTTCAGCTTCTGACTGCCGTCGTCGCTGGTGTTCCAGCCGTAGGTCGCGCGCGCGCCGACCCCCAGCCACCACGCCCGGCTCATTTGCCATTCGTACCCACCCATCGCGGAGAGACAGGGCCCCCGCAGCTGTGGCCCCAAGAAGGGCGATCCCATGAACGTGGCATCGTTCGCAGCCGTCTCGATGCTGCAGGCAGAGATCTTGAGCGCAGTGTGCCACCCCAGATCTTCGAACGGGAACGCTGTCGCCACGAGCCCGAAAGCAAACAGCTCGAGCTGAAACTGATCCATCGCCACCGTTTGGCCGGCCACGCGCGCCCGCACCGAGCGGTACGTCTCCAGGTCCAGAGCCACCGCCAGCGAGACCCGCCCCCACACTTCTCGACCGATCTGATACTCGAAGCCGTAGCCTGGAGCGTACGCGCTGCTCGGGATCTCTTGTCGAAAGCCCGAAAGCACGTTGGCGTTGGACGACAGGAACAGTGTGCTGAACTTGGGCGCGAATCGCATGAAGAAGCCCTGTCGTTCGGGCCCCTCCGTTCCCGAAGTGGGCGGCGGCGCTGCTGCGCTGGCGACGTGTGTGGTAGCTAGCGACACCACGCCTGCGATCAGCCAGAGTTCAAGTCGCACGACGCAGCTCCGAGTCCCCGATCCAGTACGCTACGGCCAGAAACGGCAAGCAGAACAGGTCCGTCAAGTCGGGGGTGGCTTGCACGGGTCGGAACTCCCCCCACTCGGCCTGGAGCGCCCAGTCCGCGGCGGCTCGAAAGGGGAACTGCAACGCGCCCAGACCATAGCGGTACAGCCAATCGCCCCAGGCGGTGGTTTCCATCAGCACCAGGGTCACCCCAATCAAGAGCAGGCACGCCCACAACGCTCGCTGCCGCGAGCTGTCGGATGGCTCCTGGTTTCGACGGAACACGAGCCGTGACCACACCGCGAACAGCCACAGCGGCGCTAGCACCATGAACGCGACGTCCGACAGCTTGCCGCTGAGCCATCCAGGATGCACCGGCTTCAACCAGTGATCGTTCAGCACGAGCAGGACAAAACACCCAACCGTGATCGGATGCGTGAGCGGCGCGTACCAGCGCGGCCAGGCGGGGGCACTCATTGGCCGGTCTCCTCGAGTGTCCAACTCGCATCCCGATCGTCATCGACGCACGAGTACAGATGCGTACTCGGCGTCGCTGTATAACGCACGCGTACGCGTGGAAAGACGTCAGCGTCGCGCGAGAGCTGCAGTGTTGCGCCACCCGAACAGCTGGATGCGCCGTAGGGGCAACACTCTTCTATCGAACTCGACGAACACACCACGAAGGGAGCCACGCCGGACATGCCCGTGGCGCCGTGCTGCCCCCCGAGCGTGATGGTCGCGTGCGCAGCGTCCGTCCCCCACGCCGAGGTCATCGGGCGCCCCGTGTCGAGCTTGGCCGTGACTTGTGGGAGCTCGGCTCCCGAGGGCTGTGAGTCCGGGTACTCGAGCTCGAACTTGACGGCGAGCGTCGGCTGCCGCAGGGGCTCGTCGCCGACCCAGACCTGGGGAAGTTGGTCGAGCACGGCTGCGAACGCAGTGCTGAAGCTGGTCTCCTCGGCGGATAACACCACCTCGCCGCTCACGTCGGGACCCTTGACGAGCGTGGTTCCGGCGTCGGGGCCGTACACGTCCTCGCTGGAACAGGTGGCGTCCGGGGCGGAGCAGCCTGCCGCCAGCGCGAGCACGCCGGCAGCGCAGCCCGCCCGCCAAAACCTTACGGGCTTCATAGCGGCTCGATCTCCGTCGCCCAGGGTGCGCCGGGCTGGGTGCCGCTGTCCGCAGACACGCTCATGCTCCAGCGCAGCTCGGTCTCCGTGGAGCCGTCTACCGGGCTGCGCTCGAACAAGATGCTGAACGACAACCGGCAGGGATCGCTGCCCGCAGGGTCCGGCGCTTCGCAGTCTCCCGAAAACGTGAGATCCGTGGTATTACCCCACGTACTCAGGAATGCCGTGGACTCGAGCAAGGTCGTCCCAGACGCGTCGCTCAGTGTTGCGCTGACCCACGGGGTTTCACTACCGGGGAGCGGGGAAGCGCCGGTCTCACCTGCGGATCCTGGTGCGCCGTTCGACTCGCTGTGGGTGGCGGTGACGCTCAACGAGAGCTGCGCGGACGCCGGCTCGCGCCAAACGTCTGCTTCGAGCTTCGGCACGAGCACCGTGACCGCGAAAGCTCGAACGAGCGTGGTGTCGTTCAGGGTCATCCCGGGGCCGGGACCGGACCACACGGGGGGAAAGGGATCGCCCCCATCCTCTGGAGGGGAGGTGGCGAGGAGGCCCGCCCCGACCAGCATGAGCCAGATGGTCGCCGTCGCCTCGCGCCTGGCGCGGGCACCCGATAAGAAAGCCATACCGCACACACTATGCGGGAGGGAGCCGCCGCCGGCCAGGGGTGGCGACGGAGAAAGACCAGGTCACGGGCGGTCCCGGATGCACGGATCTGGCAGATCAGGGTACCCGCCTCACGATCGCTCATCAATCATGCGGCACTCAAGCAGCGACGGGCGCTGTCGGAACCTGCTACGTTGCGGACCTCCTCGACGTCAGAGCTACGATGACCGAACCTCGCTTGAACTTGGTAGACGGGACGCTCGCGCTGCTGACCGCGGCGGTTGCGGGTGGGAACGAGCTCGAAGCTCTGCTCGGCGCTTCCGTCGCCACGATGGGCTGGTTTGGCACTGGCGCCATCAGCGACTTGCAGGGTGAGTGCGGCCGCCGCGTTACTGACCGAACTCGCTTGGCCTTGCCGCTAGCTGCGGTATCGAGTGGTTTCGCCGCAAGCCGCCGAGGCGGACGCCAGAAGTACGAGTGGAACGATCCCTGCCCGACGTCCCCACATGGGTCCGCATTCTAGCAGAACGGGGGTTTTCGGATCACGACCGGGCCGCGACGTGGCCGCGTGGCCGAACGTCGGGCTCGCGGCGGATTTTTGCAGTTCGCATCACGCGCCGGCGCGGCAGCGTTCTCGCGTCGATCGGCTCGATCCTCGGCTGCGTCCCACTAGACTGTAGTCACCCCCGCTTAAAGGAGCTTTCATGTCGTTTGCCAGTGTGCGGCGCCTCGGATTTGCCGGTGCCTTGCTCGTTGTCCAGATCACCGCGTGCTCGGGCAGCGAGTCATCGGATGCCACGAGCGGAACGAACGGAGCGAGTACTCCGACGGCCACCGCTGGCACGAACGGGGCAACTGCGACGGCAACGACCGCTGCGACTGTCGGAGGGAGCATGACCACGAACGCAGCGGCGTCGAGCGTTACCGCTACTAGCGCGTCCGGCGCTTCTTCCTCGACCGGTGCCAACTCGACCGGTGCGACCACTGCGACGGTGACCGGCAGTGTCACCAGCAGCACGACTTCGACCACCGGTGCCGGTGGCGACACGAGCACCAGCTCGAGCACGACGGATGGCGCCACGAACACGACCGGCGGTCCTGCCAATGCGGTCGTCAGCGACGACTTCGAGTCCGTCGCCGCGGGGAGCCCACCGGACGCGGCGGTGTGGCAGCTGCGCCTGCCTTCGGGAGGGACGAGCTCGATCGAAGTGAGCGCGGACGAGGCGCACAGCGGATCGCAATCCGTGAAAGTGGTCGGGAACGGCGGATCGACGCTGTTCTTCACCGAGAACGTATTCCCACTACCGAGCGGCGTCGTTCACTTCCGCGTGTGGATGCGCTTCACCGACGCCGACTGGTCCAATCACAATGCTTTCGTTGCGTCCGGGCCCGGAGAAGAGTCCCAGGAGGTGCGCTTTGGGGGACAGGCCAACGCCTACCACGCGAACCTGGCCGCTGACAGCGACGGGCTGAGTCCCAATCCCTACGAGTCCCCAGAATGTCCGCGCTGCCTGGCGCCCGTTGCGAACGAGTGGAAGTGTCTGCGCGGAAAGCTGGACTTCGCCAACAACGCCGCGGAGCTCTACGTGGGAGAAGACCTCGCGGTCGACTCGGCTGCCGACGGCTGGCACTCTGGATCCGGGACCTTCCCGACGAATCCGACGCAGATCGGTTTCGGTTGGGCGCTCTACGGTGCGATGGCCAACACCGTGTACTACGACGATCTCGCGATTGGCTACGAGCCCATCGCCTGCGAGTAGCTCCCGGCGGCAACGCTGGTACGAGTGTGCTCCAAGCTTGGCTCAGGCGAGCAGCGCTCATGCGGCCTACGGTTAAGCTTCGTTAACCACCGCGCGGGTTTGCGTTGCTGTAGCAGGCCTGGCTGCTACGCTCGCATCTCGCTCGGGGCTCGCATGCCGGGCGATGAGCTCATGAATAGCAGGGCAAGCGCGTTTCGTTGGGCGGTGGCACTCACGGTCGTGTGGGCCGCGGGTTGCGATCGTTCCGACGAAGCCGCGGCGTCGGATGTGGGGGCCGCGAACGGTGTGCGCGCGCCGGCTGCCTCCGCGCCGGGCGCGGCGTCCCTGTCGAAGGCCTCCGGCGCCGATGGCGTGGCGTCGGCCGAGGCCGCCAGCGAGCTGGAGGAGCGCGACGTGCGGTGGCTCTTGCGGCCGCCGCTGCGTGGCGCCCCCCTTGGCGCATCCACCGCCCGGGGCAAGGAGGTTCCGATCCCTCACCTGCCAGGCTCGCGAGCGCAGGCGTTGCCCCTGGTGGACGCCGAGTCCAACGGCGAAGCTGCGGCGTCCGAGGTGCCGCTCGTCGGGCGCACGAGCGCGCTGCGTGCGTTTCCACAGAACGTTGCGGACAAGCCGGTGCCCAGAGTGGGGACGGAGCCCTGGCAGATTTCAGAAGAGTGGCTGGGCCAACACGAACGCCAGCTGCAAGCGCCCCGGCGCGCCGAGGCCAAAGTCGTGTTTCTGGGTGACTCGATCACCGCCGGCTGGAGAAGCGCTCCGGCCTACCGCGCAGCGTTCGCGAAGTACGCACCCTTGAATTTGGGCGTGGCCGGCGATCACACGCAGAACGTGTTGTGGCGGATCCAGCAAGGCGCGCTCGATGGCATCTCGCCACGAGTGGTCGTCGTGATGATCGGGGTCAACAACCTCGGTGGCGGATTCACGCCTCAAGCGACGGTCAGCGGCGTGCAGGCCGTGGTGTCGGCGGTGCAGGAGCGTCTGCCGCGTTCTCGGATTCTGCTGCTGGGGATCCTGCCGGCGCGGCACAGCCCCAGCGAGGGGCTGCGCTCGAAGATCGCCGAGGCGAACCGCTTGCTGGCGGCGGCGGGTTGGTCCGGTGCTACCGAGTTCAGAGACGTGGGCGCGGCTTTTCTCGATCCTGAGGGCAAGATCCAAAAGACCGTGATGCGAGACTTTCTGCACCCGACCGGCGAGGGCTACCAGCTGCTCAGTGACTCGGTGGAACCTTTGATCAGCCGACTCTTGGGCTCGTAGGGCGCTGTGTGAGGCGCAGCGTTCTGTTAGCGGGCGATGAGGAACCAGGCGAGCGCCACGAGCAGGACCGCGAACAGGAGCGGGATGACGACGATGAGCACCCACTTCGACCCCTGCGACTGTTTCACGCGCGGGTTGTGGCTGAAACGGGCTTGAGGCGCGTAGGGTGGGGGAGTCTGGCTCTCCAGATACGTCGGTGAGTAGCCAGCGTCCGGGGGTGGAAGCGAGGAGTGGCTGTGCATGTATTGCGAAGCGTACCCGGCGTCGGGGGGCGGGAGCGAGGAGTGGCTGTGCATGTACTGAGGGGGGTACGGGCCGTCGAGCGGCGGTGGCGGGGGATCCGGCGGACTGGGTGGAAGGTGCACCGCAAAGTTGCGGATCGCGTCGGCGTCCGCCGCGACGGTCGAGAAGGGCTCGCCCTCCGCTTTCGGAGGCATGGGCAAGGGTAGCGCTGCGAAGGGCGGTCCCAGCGGTAGCGGCGCACCGTCGTCCGTGGGTGCAATAGCAGTGGGGGCAGGCTCCGGGGGTAACGCGATCGAACCCGCGGGCGCGAAGTGGGTCGGCAGTTCCATCGCACCACGTCCGCTCCAGCCTGGCGTCGGCGGCTGGCTACCGAGCGTGCTGTCGGAGGCGAGGGTGGGCAGGTTGGCGAGCGGCACGTGGGGGCCAGGCAGATTGGGCAGGGAAGCGACGGGGAGATGACCGCCGGGTGGGCTGGGGACGTGGGGCCGGTTGCCGGGCGGCGTGTCTCCCGGATACTGCGGCGAAAACGCGGTGGGCAGCGAGTCGGCCGAAAACACCGGCGGCGGCGCTGGCTGCCACGGCTGCGGCGAGCTGAT
>JAICQQ010000056.1 GCA_025937785.1 Polyangiaceae bacterium | reverse complement strand
GCCCTGCTCCGCGCTTGGCGCAAAGCACCGCGCGAACCTTCTGCCACTGCCGCTCGTCCAGCTGCTGTCTAACCATGCTGGCCTACCCATGGAACACACTTCCACCGCCATGGATAGCTCTTTCCTCGACTTCTCGGGCACGGGCACGCACCGTTCACGTTCACGGGCCAGACCAATTCAGGGACAGGCCCTAGTTGAGACTAGGAAAGCGTTGTTTATTTTCGTGGCGAATCAAAGATTCACCACACTAGCGCCCCATCGACTTTTTGAAGCGCTTGGCGTCGGCAAACATGTCGACGTTCGCGAACACGTACGTCGCGTCCTGCTTTGGATTTTCTTTGGCGATCTCAGCAAGTCGCTCGATCGCTGGGTCTTCGTAGCGCGACTTGCGGCCCGCGGGCCCGGGGAGCCGGTAATAGGCCCGCTCGCGCTTGGACAGCCCATGCTGGAGCGGGTCTCGGGAGGCGAGCGTGTCGGTGTCCTCGGCGATGGAGTCACCCTCGCTCGGCTTCCATCCAGGCCCCAACTCGAACACCACCGTGTCGAATTGCTTGCGCACCTCGCGCAAGAACTCTTTCAAGGCGCCCTTGTTGGGGCGGTTGCTGTTGAAATCCGGCGGTGCGACGAACACGGCCGTGGTGGCGCTCAGCTCTTCTCCCACGCTCTTGAGCGTGTCGAGTGCGCTTTCGATGACTTTGCCGGCGCGGAAGCCTTCTTGGCCGATCTGGCGGGGGCCCAAGAGGGCGAATTGGAAGCCGTCCGGCGCTTCACGGCGCCAGCGGCGCACGGTGCCCGGCCCAGGGACCGCCAAATGAGTCTCTTGCACCTCGACGAACAAATACTCTTTGAAGTAACGGGTGGCGGGAACCGCGAAACCAGCGCAACCCACGGTGATCATGGCGGCCAACCCTAACACAAGAGCCGGGGCAGGCTAGGCCGCCAGCAAGAAAAGATGCACAAAAAGACGATCGCCCACATCAGCCGTCGTTGACGGGGCGATCGTCGGATCCTGCTCTGGCTCCGTCCCGAATTGGCTCAGGAGGCAGTTCGCCAGGTCAGTAGATGCACTCGTCTTCGTCGAAGTCCGAGTTGAGGCACTCGTTGAAGCAACCGTCGAGGCCGTCCTCGTCGCCATGGAGGCAGACGCCGAGGTCGTTCGTCGGGCCCGAGATCGTGCTGTTGTTGCAGATGGGATCGGACACGTCGGCGGTGGCTTCAGCCATGCAGGTCTCGAAGTCGGAGCCTTCGTCGGTGCCCGGAGTCGAGCCACCTTCGTCGACGCCGATCGCCTGCATGCAAGTGATGAACGCGTCGATCTCGCTCGTCTCCGCATCTGCGCCGCCGCAGATGTTGTAGGGGTCGAAGGCGAAACACTCGGAATACTCTTCGCAGCAGTTGACGGCCATGCAGCGGGAGCAGCAGTTGTCGACCTCGGTCTCGCAGGTCGCGACCTCGCCCGGGATGTCGCCGCTGGCGTCGTCGAGACAATCGACCTGTTCGCCTCCGGAGCCACCGCTGCCACCTCCACCGGTGGTGGTGCTGGTCACAGTGGCCGTGCTGGTCACCGTGGCGGTGTTGGTGCTGGTGGTCGGGCTGGTGCCGCCGCTGCCGCCGCTGCCGCCGCTGCCGCCGTCGCTGGCAGTCCCGCCGCTGCCGCCGGTGCCGCCGATGCCACTGGTCACCTGATCGTCGTCGTCGGTGCTACCGGAGCTGACGGTGCAAGCTGCGCCGAACAGAGCCGCGCACGCACCAAACCCAAAAAGCTTTTGCCAAGAAGTCATTGTCATGAACTCTCCTAACCTGTGCCTAACCAGGCCGATTGTTGCATTGCCTGTGCCGCGGGAACAAACACCCTGTGATTCGGGCTGTCGTTTATCCAGGAGGCAAGCCCCGCCTTCGGCTGTAAGCCCAATGAAGTTCCGCCGTCAAGTGAGGGGTAAGGCAACCAGCGCCGCACCACCGTGTGAAATAGACGAGGGACACGTGGCGATATTCTCGCGACGCGCTGTGATCTCTCTGTCGCGGGGCACGCTTCACCACATCTACCCACGCGCTGGACTGCCGCGTCAGGAACGAGGTTTTTCGCCAGGTTTCGGGAAGGCGCCGAACTCGTTCGGGTTGGGCGCCGGTGCTTGCGGCGGAGTCTGCGTGCCGACCACCTCTGCGCCGTGAGTGCCCGCAGGTTGAGGCGCAGGTGCCATGGCCGGTGGGGCGGGGAGTACCGGATCGGGTGAGAGAGACCCGAGCGCGGGCGATGCTTCTGGAGGAGCGGCCGGCGGCTTGGACGCCGCTGTTTGCGCCGTCGGCGCAATGGACGCGCGCAGGGGCGGGGTAGGGAGGCTGGCGCGCGATCGGCCGAGAAGTCGATTCGGGCGCTGTAGGAACGCCATCGCGAACGCCCCCATCGTGAGCAGCCACCATGGCGTGTCGCCCAGCACACGAAACAGGGTCGACCCGTCGAGCCAGCGCAAATCTTCGGCGATGGCAACCTCACTGAACGTGGGCGTCGAGTCGATGATTCGACCGATCGGATCGATGAAGGCGCTGACGCCGCTGTTGGTGGACCGTACGAAGAAGCGCCGTTGCTCGATGGCGCGCAGCTTCGCGAGTGCCAGGTGGATCCAGGGCTGGGTCGTATCACCGAACCAAGCGTCGTTGGTCAGGTTCACCAAAAGCCCGGGCGAACCGTTGCTCATGATGCGGTTCACGAAGCTGGGGATGATGTCTTCGTAGCAAATGAACGTAGCCACCGTGCGTTCGCCCACGGGCAGCGGTTCGAAGCTCTTTCCCGGCGTGAAACGTCCCGAGTTCGGGGACCATTCGTACAAGATCGGGAACGTGTCGCCGAACGGTAGGTACTCGCCGAACCCGAGCAGGAACTGCTTGTCGTAGCGTCCCACCACGCTACCTTCGTCATTGGTGACGAGCGCGGAATTGCTGAGCGTGTACTTCCGTGCGTCGTCGACCGGCGTGCGCAGCACCGCCCCGAAAATCGTGGGGACGGGGAGCTCGAGCCCGACGCGCTGCCGGTAGTAGGCGTTGGCGGTGCGCTCGTCGACGGCCCCACCGATCGAGGTCTCGCTCCACACGACGAGATCGACCGGCTTCACCTCCATCGCACCGCGCGTGAGTGAGAGGTGGCGCTCCAGCGATTCCTCGGGGTTCAGGCGCTTGCCCAGCAAGCTCATGTTGGCTTGAACCAAGGCCACCCGCAGCTTCGGCGCCTTTTCGATGCTGGCCTCGACCATCGGAATGCGGACCAGCCCATACCCTGCGGCGAGCACCGGCACGGCGGCGAAGACGGCGATGCGCCGCCACCGGACGCGCTGGGTCCACGCGGCTGCGCCCGGTGCCGCGGCGCTCCGCTCGATCAGCGCCACACACAGCTCCGCCAATGCGAGGTTGGCAAATACTAGCGGCACGCCGGCGAGCAGCGGTCCGCCAAGCTCTGCGCTCTGCAGCAGCGCGGGCAACTGGTGCACGCTGGCCGCGTAGTACCAGGGGAAAAGCAGAGGGAACACCAGCTCGCTCGCGGGGAAGGCGACCGCGAAGGCCAGCCAGGTGGGCCAACCCTTCAGCTCGGCCCGCGACGCCAGCCAGCCCAACAGCGCGATACGCCCGCCCTGGTACGCCGCCAGCAGGCCCGCAAACAAGACGCACAGCGCCGTGGGGAAGCCGCTGAACGTCTCGAGCATGCCCACGAGCCAATAAAACCCCAGCATCGTCATGCCGAACCCGGCGACCCAGCCCAGGGCGAGGCCACGCCGTGGTCGCTGGCCGCGCAGAGCGATGATGAGCGGCACCAGCGCCACGAAACTGACGGGCCAGACGTCCATGCCGGGGAACGCCAAGAAATAGAGGACACCGGTCGCGAACGCCGCGGGGTAGGCGGCCCACGCGGGGAGCGGGAAGCGCGACGTTTCGGGCGGAGGCGCGAGCGACCCGGGCGGAGGCGCAAGCGACCCGGGCGGCGGTGGCACCGAGGTCGCCCGCGAGGGCGAAGCGGCTTCTGTTGCGGGCACGGGGGTCAGGGGTCTCGGGCTTTCTGGCGGCTCTCGGGCGGGCCGGGCGCCGCCTACTTGGTGCGCTGGATCACGTGGAAGCCGAACTCGCTTTCCACGACCTCGCTCACGTCCCCCACCTTCAACGCGAAAGCTGCGTCGGCGAAGGGCTTGACCATCGAAGTCTTACCGAAGCTGCCCAGATCGCCCCCTTTGCTCGCGCTCGAATCATCGGAATACTCGCTGGCGAGCTCGGCGAAATCGGCGCCCTTCGCCGCCTTGGCGCGGACTTCTTGGGCGCGTTTCTGAGCTTCTTCCTTGGTTCGCGTCACCGTGGCCTTGGCCCGCTGCGAGCCTTTGTAGGCCACCAGCACGTGAGACGCCGAAATCCGCTCTTGTTTCGCTTCCACTCGGCGCGCTTTGCGCGGTTTGGGCGCGGCGTCGTCCGCTTTCTCGGCGGCGAGCGCGGGCGTGGGAGCGGGGGCTGGCACGGCGGATCGGACTCGCACCTCGTCGCTGCTCGGGACGGTGAGGTCCGCACATCCGAGCGACAGCGAGAGGAGGGCAAGCCAGGGGCTAAGGCGTGACATGGCTCAGCTACCTAAGCCCAAGTCGACTTCAGTTCAAGCGCCGAGAGCAGTTGCCGAAGGCCTTGTTGTTGCCCTGTGGCGGGTTCGCTGGGAATATGGGACTGAACGACTATGCCAAAGGTGCTGCACATCGAAGACGACCCGGCCAACCGACTGTTGGTGCGGAAACTGCTGACACCCGCCGGGTTCGAGGTGGTCGATGCTGCGGACGGGCTCGAGGGGATCCGGCGGGCGATGAAAGAGCGCCCGGACTTGGTCCTGGTCGATATCTCGATCCCTGGGCTCGACGGCTACGAGGTGACGTTGCGCTTGCGTGCCACGCCGGAGCTGAAGGGCGTGCCGATCGTGGCCATCACGGCCGAAGGCAACCGCGACACGAGTATCGCCGTCGGGTGCGACGGGTTCCTGCAGAAGCCCATCGACGCGCGCTCCTTCGCACTCACCGTGCAGAGCTACCTCGATGGTCAGCGCGAGGCGATGGACGACGACCTGACCGGGAAGCACCTGCGCCTGCAGAGCCAGAGAATCGTCACGCATCTGGAGGAAAAAGTCGCGGAGCTCAGTGAAGCGAACCGGCGGCTGCTCGAGCTCGATCAAGCTCGCAAGGAGTTCTACAGGAACATCTCGCACGAACTTTCGACGCCCATGACCCCCATCGTGGGTTACATCAAGCTACTCATCGATCAAGAGTTGGGCGAGCTCGCCACGCCGCAGATCAAGGCATTGCGGGCGATGGATGACTGCGTACAACGCCTGCGCGGCATCATCGACAATTTGCTCGACGTCACCGGCATCGAGACGGGGCGTATGCGGTTTGCGCATCGGGACTACGATCTGGGTGAGGTGGCGCGCGCCAGCATCGCGCACGCGGGCCCGGTCTTCGATGAGCGCCGCATTCATCTGGTAACAGACCTACCCCGGCGCGGCGCATTGCGCGGCCGGGGGGACTCCGAGCGGATCGGTCGAGCGATCGATCAACTGCTCGATAACGCAGCAAAATTTACACCACCGGGTGGGTCGGTCGGTATCCGGGCGCGGCGCCTGGCGTCGGGTCACTTCGAGGTGTGCGTCGCGGACACTGGTCCCGGCATCGGCGACGATCGGTTGGCGCGCGAGCGACTCTTCGATCCCTTCTTTCAGGTCGACGGTTCGCCCACTCGCGCGCACGGCGGCACGGGTGTCGGACTCGCGATTGTGCGAGGCGTGGCGTTGGGCCACGGCGGGGATGCCCGCGCGGTCTCGCCGGCTGAGGAGCAGATCGTCGGGGTGAACTTCGCCGGAGCTGCCTTCTACCTGATGCTGGCCGAGAACGCTCCGATCTCGGCGAACAGCTGAAGCGATGAGCCTCGCCCCGCTCGAGCGCGCTCCCATCTACCTCGACTGGAACGCGACGACCCCGCCGAGTCCGGGGGTCCTGGCGGCCATGCGAGAGGCGAGCGCGGCGTGGGGCAACCCGGCGAGCGTGCATGCGGTCGGTCGAGCAGCGCGTGCCGTCGTCGAGACGACCCGCGAGCAGCTGGCGGCAGCCCTCAGCGTGCATCCGCGGGACGTGGTGTTCACCTCGGGGGGGACGGAAGCGAACAACTTGGCGTTGCACGCCGCCTCCCAGCTCGTCACGAGCCGCCTGGAGCACCCCTCGGTCGTCAAGGTGGCCGAAGCGGGCGAGCTGCTGGGCAAGACCCATTGGCTACCGGTTCGCAGTGACGGGCGCATCGTCCCGGCCGACCTGGCAGTGGTCCTGCGCGAGCTCGCAGCAGAGACGGTCCCCCGCAACGTCTGGGTGTCGGTCGCCGCGGTCAACCACGAGACCGGCGTGATCCAGCCGGTGGCCGAGCTGGCCGAAGTCGTCCACGGGTTCGGCGGTCGCCTTCACGTGGACGCCGTGCAAGCCCTGGGCAAGCTGGATCTGGCCTACCTGGCGGGGGCGGACGCGCTGACCGTGTGCGCCCACAAGATCCGGGGACCGAAGGGCATCGGCGCGCTCGCGTGGCGGCGAGGTTCCACGCCGGAACCCCTCGCGCGGGGTGGCGCCCAAGAGCGCGGCTTCAGGCCGGGTAGCCAAGACGCCATGCTCGCCGCGGGCTTTGGTGCGGCGCTCGCCGGCATCGACCTCGCGCGGCACGCTCGGCTCGCTCCGCTGCGCGACCGGCTCGAACAGTGGCTCCTGCGCTACGGACGGGTGAACGGCGCGGTCGACGCCCGCGTGTCGCATGTAAGCAATGTGTCGATCGACGGCTGGCGTTCCGACGAGCTGGTGGCGGCGCTCGATCTGCGCGGCCTCTGCGTTTCGGCGGGGAGTGCCTGCAGTGCAGGCACCATCGAGCCGTCGCCCGTGATCAGCAGCATGCTCGACCCCGAGCGGGCGGCGCGAGCAGTGCGCATCAGTTTAGGGGTAGACACCACGCCGCAGGATATCGAAACGGCTCTCTGGGTGCTCGAAGCGGTGCTGGGTCCGCCGCGGCTCGAGTAATTCTCACCCAGTGCTTGATCTCTTCGATAACGTCTTCGGGAGCACCTTTGCTCACGCTCGCTAAGCCCCCGAAACAAGATCGTTTCTTTCCATGCCCACCCGCGGTGCACCGCTTCCATTCAATGGAATCGGGCCCGCGGGACGCGTCACGGACGTTCAGCGTTTTCAACTCGCATGAGGTAACAGATTAAGCTTTGTGCTTAACTATTCGAATTCAATCGTTGAATCCTGGCTTCGTACAGGGAAACCGCGGCTGCCACCGAAGCGTTCAAGGACTCGACGGGGCCGGGCGGTACCAGGTGCGCCGTGATCGTGCATGCCCGCCGGACCGCCCGTTTCATGCCCTCGTGCTCATTCCCGATCACGAGCAATGTTGGTCCTGTCAGATCCACGCTGCGAAGCTGGGCGGGCGCGCGAGCGTCCAGCCCCACGACCTGCACTCCAGCGGTCGCCGCTTCGGTGAGCGCGCCGTGAAGCGAAGGGACGCGGCACAGGGTCGCGTGCTCCACGGCACCCGCCGATGCGCGGAACGTCGCGGGGGTGAGCGGTGCCGAGGCGTGCTCACCCCAGATCACCGCAGCGTGGCCGAGCGCTACGGCGCTCCGCACGACCGCCCCGAAGTTCTGGGGATCTTGGATTCCGTCCAGCGCGATTGCGAGCAGCTGCTCTTGGCCGATCAGCTGGGTGAACGGGGTGAGCTCAAGCTCCGGGGCCCACGTCATCGCGCCTTGATGCGTCCCGCCCTGACTGAGCCGATCGAGCAGCGGCCGGCCCGCGCGCTCCACGGCCACGCCGTGGTCCTGTGCGAAACGTGCCAACGCTTCGAGGCGGGGTTGACTCCCGCTCTGCACGATCAGGCGCGTGAGCGCGGCACCGTGTCGGCGCACGGCCTCGCGCACCGGCTGTAAGCCGATGACGAGTCGCCCCGTCGGTTCGCGGGACGTCACCGAGCGCTCTCTGAACACGGAGCGCTCTCTGAACACGGAGCGCTCTCTAACAAGGAGCGCCCTCTAAAAGAGAGGGGGGAACGGAGCCGGGCACGCTCATGGGACGCTTTCGATGGCTCGCACGATCGCCAGCGCGGCGGCGAGGGGATCGGGACTATCGCGGATCGGGCGCCCGATGACCAAAAGATCCGCACCGGCACGCACGGCGTCGGCCGGGGTAGCGACGCGCTTTTGGTCGCCAGCGTCGGCCCCCGCAGGCCGGATGCCCGGCGTCACCAACACCAGGTCACGCCCGAACTGCGCGCGCAGGACGCTGAGTTCGAGCGCTGAACACACCAGCCCCGGCACGCCCGCTCGATGGGCGAGATGGGCGAGGCGCAGCACCTGTGCCGCGGGCGCGTCCGCTACGCCGGTTGCCAAGAGGTCGCCCTGGTCCGACGACGTCAGCACCGTCACCGCAAGCAGCTTGAGGCCCGTGTTCTCGCGCGCCGCGCTGCGCACCGCGGCTTCCAACATGCCGGGACCGCCACTGGCGTGCACGGTGAGGTAGTCGACGCCGAGCTGGCAGGCGCTGGCCACGGCGCGGCTCACCGTCTCGGGGATGTCGTGGAGCTTCAGGTCCAGAAAGACCCTGCAGCCGAGCTCAGCGGCGAATTTTGCGGCTGGTGGGCCCTCGCGCACGAATAGCTCGAGCCCGACCTTCAGTACGCCGACGCCGGCGCAGACACGCTCCGCGCCGGCCCGCGCTTCGCTGAGTGAGGCGTAGTCGAGGGGAAACACCAAACGCGCACGACCGCTCGGAGTCTCCGCAGGCGCGGCCGAGCTCATGCCAAGCTCTGCCCCGGTAGGTGACTGAGCAGGGTCGGGACTACAGGCAAGAGCACAACGGGTCGCCGGGCGGGCAGTTGCAGGGAGCGCTTCCCGACTTGGCCGCGGGCTTCGCACGCACGCCGCCGCCGCCACCGCTGTAAGCTTTGCCAGCTGCCTCTTTCTCTTTTTCGGCAGCCGCCAGCTTGGCTTCGATGCGCGCGCGTTCGGCTTCATCCTTGGCGCCTTCGAGCGATCGCCGGAGCTCTTCCTCTTTTTTGCGAGCTTCTTCGAATTCTCGCTTCATCCGGTCGAGCTCTTGAGCGGCCGCTGCTTGCTGCGCCTCGAGCGCTGCCTGCTTTTTCTCGGCTTCGGCTTGCGCGCTCGAGAAGAGCATGGCGGCGACTACGCCACCAACCACCAGAAATCCCGCGACGACGCCGACCGCAATTTTCAGCTGCTTCTTGCCCTGATCGCTGCGGACGGCCGCGATTTGGGCTTCGTGCTGCTGCTGCGCAGTCATCGCTTGGAGGCGCGCGTGATGCTCGGCTTCGGCCTTGGCCTTCTCGATTTCTGCGTGTCGGATGGCTTCGAGCCGGGCGGCTTCTTCCCGGCGGCGCTGCTCTTCGCTGCGACGAGCTTCTTCTTCTTCTCTCAGCCGGCGCTCTTCGGCTGCACGTGCAGCGCGTTCGGCGGACTCTCGGGCCTCCCGCTCCGCGCGGGCTTTGGCTTCTTTCTCGGCTTCTTCTTCCTTGATCCGGTCTTCCTCAAGGTTCATCAGCTCTTTGAGCGAGAAAAGAACCGAGCTTTCTTTTTGTTCGGCCATCTTTGTTGGGTTTCCTCGTAAACGACTCAGCAGAAATTCCGGTGCAATGCGAATAGCAATCGCGGCTGGAACTCGTCAAGCTTCATCGCTGGTCCAGCGCGCGGGGCGAAAAAGTTAATCCAGTGATACGGCCGCCGGCCCAGAGAGTATACACGAGGTGGTGGGCAAGTCCGGCGCTGGGGCTCGCGGCGATCGCGGCAGAAATGCGGAGCGAGTGCGATCGACGACTCAGTCGCGCGATTCCGCAGAACAAACAGTTCAGCTGCGCCAGCCACATGCTTTTGGTTGCGACACCGCTGGAGGCTTCCGGCTTGGCTGTGGGTGCCATCCAGCTTCCCATGAATGTAGGTATATGTAGGTGGTTCCGTTCTGTGAGGATCACGCGCTGCGAGCCGGTGGTCAGATCTGCGCTGCACCGACAAAAGCTTGCCTGGCTCACGAGTGCGGTCGAAAGTCGCCGCTATGGCATTGGACGTGTGCGCACACATCACGGGAACTGTTTGGAAGATCATCGTGAGGCCGGGTGAGTCGGTCGCGGAGGAACAGCAGCTCGTGATCCTCGAATCGATGAAGATGGAGATGCCCGTCGAAGCGCCCGAAGCTGGGGTCGTGGAGGAGATTGTGGTCCAAGAGGGGCAGACGGTGGAAGAAGGCGACGTGCTGATCCGGCTCGCTACCTGAGGCCAGCCGCGCAGTGTGCTGTGGTGTTGAGCGGAGTTGGGCGGCATAATCCAGACAGGTTCTGCTTGCGCCAATCACGCAGCCATCGCTTTCACCAATTCCTTGCGCTTCGGCTCGTTCCCGCGTGTCTCGTCACCGCGCTGGCAGCAGGCTGCGGCGGCCCGCAAAAAGGCGAGGGAAGTGGCGGGGAGTGTTTCCGCGACGCTGACTGCAAAGAAGGCCTCGTGTGTGTCGAGGGTGCATGCTCGAGTGACGTCGACTCGCTGGTCTCCGTCGTCGAGGGACCGGGGACGATGACGGCGGCGGTAGGCGCTGGCGGCGTCACGGCAACCGCCGGCGCCAATGCGACCAGCACCACCACCGCTGGCATGATGGGCGCCGGTGGCAGTGGTGCCATGGGCGCCGGCGGCGCGATGGGCGTGAGCACCACCGGGGCCGGTGCCACGGGCGGCAACACGAGCGACGCTACCAGCAGCGCCGGGACTACCACGGGATCGGGGGCGACGGGTGCGGGCGGCGCGTCGGTGGCAACCGCTACAGCTAGCGAAACTACCGGCGTTTCCGGCAATGCCGGCGCTCCTGCCGACCCGTAGTCGAGCAGTTCGCTACTGGCGCCAGAAGAACTTCCAGGGGTTGTGCTTGAGGTCACGCAGCATTTCCTGGAGGTCGTCGTAGATCGCTTCGTCCATCATCAACGCACCGACCGTGCCTTCACCGCGGCGCACGTGCGCGATCAGACCCTGCGCTTCGGTGGCTGTGAGCTTGGCCATGGCCATGGTGTCCTGGGCGTCGCTGGTGATGCGGCGGTAACGCGCCACCTGATCGTCCGACGCTAGCGCGGCCGTGAGCGTCTTGCCGTCCTTGGCGAGCGCGCGGGTGTCTTCGAGAAGCGGGGGCAGCTGCTCGTTGAGCGTATTGCTGACGCGCTCGACGTTGTTCATGATGCGCGTTGCCTGCGGTCCGTCGACGTAGCGATCACGCGCGGCGGTCAGCGTTTCGCCGGCTTCTTTGGACAGCGTCTCGACGTTGCCTACGATGTTGTTCAGCTTGTCTTGATTGTGTTCGAAGAAGCGTCCGGTCCCGTTCAACGTCTTGTGCAGTCCATCGAAGATCTCGCCGATCTTCTTCTCGTTCCCGGAGATGCCCAGGTACGCCTTGTGCAACAGCTCGTAGCTTTCGCTCAGCAACAGATCGAGCCGGGGCGGGCTGATCCCGTGGACCACGGCGCCGTCGGGGAGCACGGGGCGGTCGTAGGCGCCGGGCTCTATCGCCAGGAACATCTCACCCAACACGCCTTGGCTCGTGACGAACCAGCGTGAATTCTCGCGGATCGCATCCTTGTACTGGTCTTCGATCTGCGCGACTACGCGGATCGGTGGCTCGGGTTCTTTGGTCTGCGGGTTGATCTGGCCTCCGCGGAACTGAATGGCGGTGATGCGCCCGACCTTGACCCCCGAGATGCGCACGGGTGCGCCGCTCTGCAGCCCGCCTGGGTTGTCGAAGTCGACGTAGACCCGATAGGTGGGTTCGAGGCTCAAGCCTCCCATCACGATCACGAAGCCGGCCAGTAAGGCCAACGACACGATGATGAGCGCACCGACTTTGACCTCCATCGAACGCTGACTCATGCGACTATGGCTCCTTCCCTGCTGCTTTCTCGACTCACGCGTCCATGGGCCCTTCGGCTCGGCCGTTGATGAACTGTTGAATGATCCCGTCGGGCGACTCTCGAAACTCGTGCGGCTTGCCGAGTGCCCGCACTTCGCCGTGGTAGAGCATGACGATCCGATCGGCTATCGAGAAGATGCTGCGCAGATCGTGCGAAACCACGATGCTGGTGACCCCCAGGCTGTCGCTCAACAGCCGGATCAACTTGTCCACGCGCCGGGCGCTCACCGGATCGAGACTGGTCGTTGGCTCGTCGAACAGCACGTAGCGCGGCTCGAGCGTCAGCGCGCGTGCGATCGCGACCCGCTTCTTCATGCCGTCTCCCAGCTCCGAAGGAAAGCGGTCCGCGAACGGGAGCATTTGCACTTGTTCGAGGCGCTCGCGCGCCCGCAGCTCGGCCTCCCGCGGACGTAGCTTGAAGTGCTTACGCAACGGCAGGGCCACGTTCTCGAGGCAGGTGATCGAATCGAACAGCGTCGAGTGCTGAAACACCATCGCGCACTTCTTGCGGACGGCGTACATCTGGGTTTCGCTGAAGCGACTGACCTCCTCACCGTCCAACCAGATTTCACCAGCGTCGGGCGCCAACAGGCCGACCAGCTGCTTGATGAGCACGCTTTTGCCGACGCCCGAAGCCCCGATGATGAAAAACACCTCACCATCCTGCACGTCGAAGCTGACCCCCTTCAGCACGTGTTTGGCACCGAACGACTTGTTGACGTTTCGAAAGGAGATCACGATAGCGCGCGTCGCGGGCCTCGATTGTATCCCGGCACCGGCCGCTCCGCCTACGCTACCGTGTCGCCCGGAAGTTTTTTCTCACCGAGCTTGGTCCTGCGTTCCTTTCCGCTCGATGCTCGGCGGGTGAGCTGGGAGTCGGGCGGGCAGGCCCTTCTTTTTCGGGCCAGTTTGCTCTAGACAGAAATATGAGTGGGATGAGGACGTCTTGAGAACCCCTGTCATTACAGCCGTCGTGGGGCTCTGCCTGCTGGGTGGCGGACTTGCGTCGTGTGGGAAGAGTGAACCCGTCACCGCCGCCTCGAGCGCGAATCACCTCGCGAACAGTCCCAAGGTTTGCCCTGTCGACCAGGTGCGCGAGTACTTCTGTGACGCATTGCTCCCGTTGGTGGCGGCGTTACCGGCCCCGGCACCATACGACAACTGCCCGAGCAGCATCGAGCATCACGAGGGGAACCACGAGCCGGTACCACCCGTGGCGGTCTTCGATTCCAGCTACACAGGGTACATCCGCAAGCGCCACCCGCCGGGTCACAACTGTTGCTACAGCTGGTGCGCGCCGGTGGCGGTGAAGAGCCTCGATGACGTCCTGCCGCAGGCGGGCTGCACCCAACCCCTCGCCATCCGCGAGACGTACTGCCTGGCCACCCTCGAGAGCGGTACGTCGGCGCCTGCCTCCGACCAATTGCCGCGCTGCCCAGTGGCCATCCAGCCGCCTGCGAGCAAGGCGTTCTCCGTGCCGCCGGCCGCACCCTTGGATCTGATCGCAACGAATTCGCGCCGCGGGCTCGGCTTCGACGAGTGTTGCTACGGGTGGTGCTCGGTGCAGCCCGGCGGCTCCTACTGATGCACGGCTTCGCCGTGCAAAATGTGAAACATGCAATGGAAATGGAAACGGGAAACTGAGAGGGCGTGCGTTCGTTCCCGGTTGGCATTCCCGTTTCTGTTTCCTGTTTCCTGAACCGGGCGAAGCGGAGCTACTCCCCGAAGATTAGGTATCCGGCGCCGCTGATGAAGAAGTTCATCATCACGACGGCCAGGGACGAGTTCACGACCGCCCGCGTGGTGGCGGCACCCACCCCCTGCGAGCCGCCGAAGGTGCTGAGGCCAGCCTGGCTGCTGATCACCGGGATCGCCGCGCCGTAAGCCAAGCACTTCGCGAAGCCGACGCTGATGTCGGGAATGCCTACGCGATCGAGGTTGAAGAAGGTGCGCGGGGTGATGTCGAAGTATGCCTGCGCGGTGAGCATCCCCGTGCCCACGGCGACGCTGGAGGCGCACACGACCAAAATCAGCGTCATCACCAGACTGGCGATGAAACGTGGCTTCACCAGGTAGTCGACGGGGTCGGCGGCGCACATGCGCAGCGCGTCGACCTGTTCGGTCACTACCATCGAGCCTATCTCTGCGGCGATCCCGGCGCCCACGCGCGTGGCGAGCATCAGCGCGCAGATGGACGGGCCCAGATCTTTGACCAGCAGTTCGATGAAGGTCGCGCCCAGCCGCGACAGGTCGGGGACCACTCGCAGCGTCTGCAGACCGGCCTGGTACGTCAAGATCATGCCCACGAAGCCCAGCACGATGCACAGAAATACCAGCGAACGGTTACCGATCTCGTACATCTGGCGGAACACCGACCCGGGTTCGGAGCGGCCGCGGATGGTGTAGTACAGCGTTTGTCCGAACAGCGCGTAGGTGTCGGCGAGGCCTCGCACCAGGGGCAAGAAGAGCGACGCTGCCGGCGCCGGCGGCTCGTCGTCGAGGGTCCCCACATCGGTGCTCGGCGTAAGGTCCACGTTCACCCCAGCGCAAAGGACAACAGGTAGTCGAACAAAAAGATGCCGGCCGCGCTCACCACGACGGCCGCGTTCACCGCCCGACCTACGCCGGGCGCCCCGCCGCTGGTGCTCAGACCAAAGTGGCAGCTCGAGAGCGCGATGATGACTCCGAACAAGAAGCTCTTGAACAAGCCGTGAAACACGTCGCCGAGCCCGAGCAGTCCGCTCGTCACGCCATTGTAAAACGACATCGGTTCGACGCCGAGCAAGCCCCAGCCTGCGTATGCGGCTCCCAGGAGCGCCAGGAAGTCGGCGAACACCGTGGACAACACCAGCGTCGTCACGATGGCGACGAAGCGCGGCGCCACCAGGTAACTCGTGGGATTGATGGCGAGGGCGCGCAGGGCATCGACCTGCTCGGTGACGACCATGGTGCCGAGCTCGGCGGTGTTGTTCGCGCCGACGCGACCCGAAATCATCAGCGCGGTCAGGAGCGGGCCTACTTCGCGCAAGATACCGAAACCGGCGCCCCAGCCGAGCAGCCCAAAGGCCCCGAACTGTTCGACGATCGGGGCCGCCTGGATCACCATGATGCCGCCGACGAAGAGCGCAGTCGTCACCACGATAGGCAGCGACTTTACGCCCATTTTGTGCAAATTCAGGAACAGTTCGCGCCGATCGAAGTCGAAGCGTACGAGCCGGGCAAGCACCCCCCCGAAGAGCACCGCCAGGCCGCCGACCACCGAAGCCGTGTCCAGGAACGTGGCCCCCACTCGACCCAAGTTGTTCTCGACGCTGGCGCGCGCATCGCTCACAGCGGACCCTCCGCGAGGCCGTGCACGAACTGATGCACGTACGGATTGTCAGAGGCAAAGGCTTGCTCGGTCGTCCCGTCGAAGATCAAGCGACCTTTCAGCATCACGCCCACTCGATCCGTCACGGTCAATAGCCGTTCGAGGTCACTCGAGACCATCACCACGGTGGCGCCGCTCGCTCGCTGCTCGTGCTTGAGTAGCTCGAAAATGCGCTGGCTCGTCACGGGATCGAGCCCGGCGGCGGGCTCGTCGTACAGGATCACGTTGGCCCGTGTGATGGTGGCCCGCGCGACGCCGACCCGCTTCTTCTGGCCGCCGCTCAGCCCCGCCGGGACGCGCTCTTCGAAGCCGCGGAGCGAGACGCGCTCGAGCCGTTCGCGGACGCGCTCGCTGATCTCCGCTTCGGGCAGGTCGAAGAGACGTCGCAGCGGGAATGCGATGTTTTCGGCGACGCTCATGAAGTCGAACAACGCATTGTTTTGGAACAACATGCCGATTCGGCTCTGCAGGCGCTGTAGCTCGGCCCCGGCCAGCGCCAGAACATTCTCGCCGTCGACGGAGACACGTCCGGCGTCCGGTCGAATCAGTCCGGTAATGACCTTCAGCGTCAGGCTCTTGCCCGATGCGCCCGGCCCGATGAGCCCGTACAAGCAGCCCTGGGGTACTTCGAGATCGACTCCGCGAAGCACCGGGCGATCGAAGGCTTTGTACACCGACTTCAGGCGGATCAAGACTCGCCCGCGATCCCGTCGGCCCGCTCGAGTTCTGCGAGCCGAGCGCGAGCGCGGCGATGTCGCGTCCAAAACCAACCGAGCAGACCCAGCAGACACAGGTTCATGACGCTGGCTGCCGCGAGTACCAGTTTCAGAGGTAAGAGCGAGGTCTGTGTCACCGTGATCGGCCCGAGTTGTGCTAGCAGCCGGTCCGGTTGGCGCCTCGGAGGAACACTGGCGCTGATCACGCCCACCGCGTCGGGCACCAGCCCCGGGACCGCCCCGGCCACGAGACGCTGCACGTCGCCGGGCGCGATGGGCAGCGTCGCGCCGCGGTGTCGGATCAGCACCGACGCGCTGGGCTTCTGCGCAGCGCTGTCGGACGCGAGTACGTCCCGCGCAGGGGTGGCGAGGTGGACGCGAGCGGAGAGCACGCCGTCGACGGCGCGCAGAGTTGCCTCGAGGTCGCCGGCGGTGCCCGCCAACCACTGCGCCTGTTCCAGGGTGCGGCTCGGTACCAGCGAACCCTGTCCCAGCGCTTGCAGCACCCCGGGCGCGGGTGCTGCGGGCAAACTTTCATCGGTGAGCGCGGTGACGGCGAGCGCCGCGTCGCTGCGAGCCACCTCGAGCTGCCAGCGCCCTTCGTGCCCCGCGTCCGGTTGTTTGTGTGCATAGACGCCCGCGCGCTCGAGCGCCACGAGCGCTTGGTTGGCCTCGTGCTCCCCGAGGTCCATGGCGATCGGTACGGTGCAGCCCAACGTCGCGAACGCAGCCAGCGCCAGGCCACAATGCCGAAGGACGGTACCGAGGTGCATGAGTCGAGCTGTTTCGCGACTCGAGGAGCAGTCGCGAGATGAGCGCGACTCTAGAATGAGGTGCGGGTAACGTCGAGCTTAGGATGGCTCGGGAAACTCAAGCGGCGGACGCCACCCGCAACGCACGAGGCGACGCGGTTGTCCCGGGGTGACGTCGTGACTGATACGCCGACCGCTCGGCCGTTCTGTACCGCGGCGCAGATGTTGAGCTTCATCGAATCCGGCACGCCACAGTGCGCGAAGTACGAACCGCGATTCAGCACGTTACCATACTGGCCGGCGGTGATGTCGGCTTGGCCTTTCGCGCCCATGGTCATCTGCTCCGTGTACGCAGCGCGAGCGGCCTCGCAGCTCATGCCGCCGCCCAGCATCGGAAAACCACCTTTTGTGCCGACGACAGCGCCCCCGCCAGCGCGCGCGCCCTTCTTCACCTCGAGGCTGGTGTCGCTCTCGACGTTGGCCGCCACCTCGCCCTGCACCTCGATCTCGTCGCTCTTTGCGCCGCGCTGCGTGAGGAACCACACCCCCCCTGCGGCTGCCAGTGCGCCCACCAGCAGGATACCCAAGAGCGCCTTGCTGCGCGTGCTGCGGCTCTCCTTGACCGTGACCCGTTCGATCGCAGCTTTCTCTTCCTTGATGTCCCGGTGGATCTTGGCGTGCTTGGCGAAATGCGAAAACTCGGGGGAGTCTTTGACGGCGATTTCGGTGTTGGCGACGGTGTCGCGGATGACGTCGTCCGGCTCGAAGGTATGGTTGGCGATCTGCTGCAAGAGCTCGACGCCGGCGAACGGTCCGTGGTCCATGCCGTCTTTGATCACCACGTAGCGTGGGGTACGGTCCGCCTCGAGCCGGCGTTTGAGGGCAGCTAACTGCTCGGTTTGGTGGTCCACGGCGCCCGCGCTGGGCGGGGCCGCCCTCACCGCGACATCATACGGCGACTGCGCTTGCACCGCCTGCGCCTGGACTGCCTGCGCGCGAGCGGCTGGGCTCGGCGCCGCCGCCTGGCGTGGCACCGGCGGCAGCATCGAGAGCGAGACATCGACTTCGAAGTCCCCATGATGATCGAGGTGCGAGGTGTCGGCGGGCGGCGGGGCGACGCTGCCCGCGGGTGCCAGCTGGTAGAGGGCCTGTGCCAGAGCGTTCAGGTCGTCGGGGCGCCGCTCGGCGTGCGCTACCAGCGCTTTGGCAAGCACCATCTCGAGCTGTTCCGGAATCCCCGCCACCAGTTCTGAGGGGCGTCGCATGCCGCGACCGACGCTTTCACCCGTCAAGAGCTCGTAGATGATCGCACCGATCGCATAAACGGAAGCGCGCGGGCCGCCCAACGTGGAGAGCTGTAACTCGGGTGCGACGCAAGCGGCGTCGCGCGGATCCGTGGGCGGCGTCTGCGAGAGACTAGGCTCCACGTGGTAGAACCCATACTCATCCTCGACCAAGCACGACGGATGCAGGAAGAGCTGGTGCCCCGCGCGATGCACCTCGGCGACCTCGACGGCGACGGGAACGACGACGCCGACCGCCTGCTTCAGATTCAGAGATTGCTGTCCCCGCGACTGCAGCTCGGAAAGACGCGCGCGCAGCGAGCTCGGTGCTGTTTGTGCTGAGGTTCCAACGGGTTGGGTAGTCGTCATAGTGAAGAGCGCGAAGTGTATCAAAGATCGGCACGTTCTCCGCTTCTCATAAGGCGGTGATTTTGCGCCGCGTTGCGCCGCGCCACGGACGGCGTCGCGGGTTGTAGTTACCGCGCATAAATCCAGCAAGAACAGGTGCGATATTGTGGGGCACGTCCTCGTCCCATTCGCCCCCATCGAGATAGTCCACGGGCCGGATTTCATTGTCGAGCAGCGCGAACCCGGGGATGGCCTGGGATGGAATCCCGATCGCGTCGAGCTCAGCGGCGAAGTCATCGCGGTTCACGCGCACGACACGCGTTCGGGCGAGAGCCCGCTGAAGCTCGTGGTGCGTGAGTGCGCTCGTAACCCCCATGCACGGCGCACACTCCGGTGCGGAGACCCAGAGCAACAGTTGGCGCCCATCGCGTCGAGCGGCGAGCATTTGCCGCGCGAGCTCGCTCGTGAGCGAGTCGATGGTCGATCCCACGTCGACCAGCTCGATCTCCCCGATCCGTTGCCCGTGCAGCGCTGGGGTCGTGGAGCGGCGGTGTGCGGGGAGGGAATGCGCATGATCGAGCGCGGGGGCGCTGAACGGCGCAGGGTTACTCTGCTCGGGTTCGCCGAGGAGCACCGGCAAGCCCACGTTCAGCGCAACGCCGACGAAGACGACGTTGGCTGCTCCGAGGCCGAGCGCAGCGAGCGCCCAACGTCGGCCGCGCACCTCGGCTGCGGCGCGGAGCTCTCGATGCGCCGTCCACCCCAGCACGAGCCCGAGCACGCCCCCCACACCGGGAGCGCAGATGAACCCCAAGACGGCGCTCACGAGGCCAGCCACGGCCAGGCTCCCCGGCGCCGTCCGCTCGGAGTCCGACATCCCCAAAGTATAGGCGGCCGCGCCGCGTCCCTCAAAAGCCGAAGTTCGGGCGCGGCACGGGCCCGATTACGGGCCAGCTAGAAACCCAGGGCGAGGGTGGCCGACAGCGTCAGCCAAGGGGTGCGATCGTCGGCCTCGAGGGCCGGCAAAGCGCCCACCGCTTCGAGGCCTAGCCGCGCGTCCGCGGTGGATAGGGGAAACAGGTATTCTAGCCCCACCCGTGCCGTGGCGACTCCGAATTCGGCGGCCTTGGGACGGGGGCCGTCTTCCGAGGTGGTGTCTTCGTCGTCGGCACCGGCCTGCTCGGCGCGGACGTAGGCGGCGCCGGCGCCGAACACGGGGCGCACGTCGGGGTGCAGATCTAGGCTCAACCACAGATCGCCGCCGTACTGGGAGTGCATGGCCGAGGCGCCGAGCGCCGTCCAGGCGGCCGCCACGCGCAAGCCCGAGAACCGGCCGAAGTCCAGTGCCGTGGCTAGCCCGCCGGTAGCTCCGTCGCGGTCGACCCGGAGTGCCGGGCCGACGTGGGCGCGTAGCACGCTGTCATGAATCGGCGAGGGAGGTTCGGCGATCCAGGGCGTCTGGTCCGAGGGCTGCAGCTCGGACCGCGGAGGCTCCACAGCGAATTGGGCGTGCGCCTCGGAGACGCACAAGAGACAACTGGCGAAACTTACGACTTTGACTAGCATCAGGGGTTCTCCTGCGTTCGGCTCTGGCAAGCAGAACCGGCTCCTTCAGTGAGTCTTCGGAAACAGAACGCGGAGCGCCGACAATCCTTACGCTATGCTGAAACTCTCGATGCTGTGTGCACTTCCAGGGGCGCTGAGGACCGGCGTGAGCGTCGCAGCGGTCGTGCTGACTGCCTCCGGGGTAACAGCGGCCGACCCCCCCCACCCGGAAGCCTCGACGCCAGCTCCTGCAACGCCTTCCGCCCCGGTACAGGGCGCCCCGGTACAGGGCGCAGCCCCGGTACAGGGCGCAGCCCCCGTACAGGGCGCAGCCCCCGTACAGGGCGCAGTTCCATCGTCGAGCGCGCTACCGGCCCCGAGCGGGGATGCACTGGAGGCGGCACGCCGGCACTTCGATGTCGCTCTCGAATGCTACAGCCGCGGCCGCTATCGGGACGCAATCGCCGAACTCGAGCAAGCGCGCAGTCTCGACCCCGGCGGCAAGGACCTCGTCTACAACCTCGCGCTGGTGCACGAGAAGCTGGGCGAGCTGCCGCGAGCGCTCGGTTACTTGCGGCTTTACCTCGAGATGGAAGCGGATCCCGAGGAGCGCGCGCGCACCGAAGCCAGCATCGCGCGCCTGAACGGTGCGCTCGCCGAAGGTTATGGCAGCGCGCCGGAGCCCGCGCAGAGCGCTCCAGCCGCAGCGACGGCGCCCACAGTGGCACCGCTTCCGGGGCGGCTCGACGGATGGGTGTGGGGCACCGGTGGCGTTGCGGTGTGCGCGCTCGTCGTCGGTGCCGTGTTCGGCCTGCGCGCGCTTGCCCTGAGTCCGGGATCTGACGATGGGACGGGGGGATCTCGATCGGTCGATGACGTTCGCAGCGACGCGGAGGCTGCGCACCGCTCGGCGGTTCGCGCCGACGTCGCTTTCGGGGTGGCAGCGGTCAGCGGCGTCACCGCGACGTTACTCTATTTCGGACGCGCCCCGAGCGACTCGCCTGCTGGCACGAACGCTGCAGCCCCCCGCTTGCCTGTCCAAGCCTCCGCCAAGCTTGGGCTCGACCTCGATTTTGCCTTCTGACCATGCCTCTGAGTTGCACCCTACGAGCACTCGGCGCGGCGGCAACTGCAGCCAGCGTGGCCTGTAGCCTCATCGTGCCCGCGGACCCACAGGTGATCCACTGTAGGGAGCGCGGCGCCGTTGGCGCACCGGCGTGTCCCGCCAATTTCGTGTGTGCGGATGGAATCTGTGACGCTTGTGCCGAACACGAAGCGTGCAGCGACGCGGTCGACAACGACTGCGACGGGGTCGTCGACGACGGCTGCCTGGCGGGCGCCGGGGGCGAGGCGGGCGCTCCGCCTTCACGTTAACCGCGCCGTCCACGCCCTGGTTGGTTCCATGCCCCGCTTGCACGCGGGCTCACGGCCATTTTTGTTATGCTTCTTGCGAACGACTGCTAGGGTTTGTTGGGATGCCGTGAACTGCCCGGGTGTCCCGCGAGCCCGGTAAGCCACCAATGTCCAAGACCCCTTCCGACGAGGCGAACGCCTCACGCAGCGTTCGCTACGTCTGCCCCAGCTGTCGGAGAGTGCTCGAAGGGGAACCCCCGATCGACGGCGCGACGCTGCGCCGCTGCCCGGTTCACGATTTGGTGTTCGTGGCCGAGAGCGAATTGCTCGGTGACGAGCGAGACGCTTTCCTGGGCAAGACTTTGGTCGATCGCTTCGTCGTGCTCGGCCGGCTCGGTGCCGGCTCGATGGGGGCCGTCTATCGAGCACGGCAGGAGGCCTTCGGTCGCGACGTTGCGTTGAAGATAGTACGACGCGATCGCGCTTACGATCCCGAGACCAAGGCACGTTTCGAACGCGAGGCTCGCGCCCTCAGCGCCTTGACGAGCCCGCACACCGTCACTGTCTTCGATTTTGGTGAGGCTGACGACGGGTCCTGGTTTCTCGCCATGGAAATGCTGGTCGGCGAATCACTAGGACAATGCCTGCGGCGCGAGGGCGCTTTGCCCTGGCGCATGGCCGTCCGCATCGCACGCGAGGCACTGCTTTCCCTGGCAGAGGCGCATCAGAAGGGCATCGTTCACCGCGATCTGAAACCGGACAACCTGTTTTTGCTGCGGCGTTCCGGGGGGTCCGACGACGATTCGCGTGCGATGTGCAAAGTGCTCGACTTCGGCATCGCGAAGCTTCAGCAAGACGACCAGAAGCTCGATCAACTCGAGACCCAGGCGGGCACGGTGTTTGGAACACCGCGTTACATGTCCCCGGAACAAGCGCAAGGTGTCGAGCTCGACGCGCGCAGCGACCTCTATTCGCTCGGGGTGATCCTGTTCCAGATGCTGAGCGGTCGAGCGCCGTTCGTAGCCGATGACGCGGTCGTGGTCATGGCCAAACACATCAGCGAGGAGCCTCCGCTGGTGGCTCACGTGGCGTCGCAGGCCGGGGTCCCCGCGGCGCTCGAACGGGTGGTTGCTCGCGCGCTCGCCAAGACACCGGGCGCACGCATCCAGAGCGCCGAGCAGTTCATCGCCGATCTCGATCGCGCCAGCCGTGACGCCGAGGTGGCGCCCAAGCAACCGAACGAGACCACGACGGCTGCACTCACCCCGGTGGAACGCTCGCTGTCGCCCCAGCGCGCGCCACGTCATCGCTGGCTCGCGCTGGCCCTGGGTGCCGCGGTGCTTTTGGTGGTTGCAGGCGCGTGGTGGGTGCCCCTGTGGTCGCCAGTACCTGTGGCCAGCCCCGATCGCTCGACGCCGTTGGCGCGTGGCGTCAGGGCAACGATGTCACAATCTTTGATCGGGCCTGCTGACTCGGCTGCGGCACCGGCGCAGCCAGCTGCGTCTGCCAGCTCTGCGCCGAATCCTTCCTCGAATGCTTCGAGCCAAGGCGTCTCGCGTTCGCAGCCCGCTCCTCCGAGCGCGGGCCCAGCGACCCAGCAAATAACGAAGCCGGTCGACACCAAGGGAAAGCACGTCGAAGCGAGCGTCACGCGTAAGACGATGGAGCCCAAGCGACCCGACGAGCGGTACGGCCGGTTTCGGTGATCACTTTTTTTTCGAATTTCTGAGCACGGTTTCGATAAAGCTCAAAAGTTCCGCGTTTAACGCGACGCTTGGTTGATCTGCGAGGAGGCGCGAGACACAGCCAAAAACCCGCGTTGCGGCTCGCAGTTAGCGCATGCTAGCTTGCGCCGGACATGGACCCACGCCAGATGGAGTCACTCGTACAGCGGCTCGTCCAAAATCCTCACGATCAAGAGGCGATCACATTCGCGCACCAGGCAGGTCAAAGTGATCCGCGCTCCTATGCGATGTTGCTGGAACAGGTCGGGAAGTCGACGCAGGATCCAGCTTTCGCCAGTCACTGGCTGACCGAGGCGGCGAACGTTTGGTCGACCAGCTTGGGGGATGCTCACCGTGCGGCGCGGGCGCTGATGATCGCGATCGATCGGGATCCGACGCAGCCCACCCCGGCCGAGAGGCTCGCCGAGCTGTACCGCGAGAAGGGTGACATGAAGGCGCTCGTGGCCTTGCTCGATCGTCGCGGTAAGGCGCTGACGGCGCTCGCGCAGCAGAGTCCCGAGATCGCCCCCCACGCCGCTGCCGTCTACGAGGAGCTCGGGCGGCTCTGGGCAGAAGAGCCGCTGAATCAGCCGCGCAAGGCGGTCGACAACTATCGTCGCGCCGTGCAGTTCGACCCCGCGAACCAGTACGCCATCTATGGACTGCGCGAGCTCTACAAGTCGCAGGGCCAGTGGCTGGAAGCGATCCCGCTGTTCGAACTCGAGCAACGCATGGTGACCGACGCCGAGCGCCAGCTGGCGCTGTATCAGGACGAAGCCGAGGTGCGCCGCAACGCTGGCGACCTGGCAGGCTCGAGTCAGACATTGCGCGCCGCGCGCAGCGTCGAGGGCGGCGCGGACCCGACGCTGAAGCAGCAGCTCGCAACGAGCGTGCTCGAGCGCGTTCAAGCGGGCGAGCAGGTGCACCCACAGGAAACGGCGGAAGCCGCCCAGCTCTTCGTCGAATTGGCGGAAGAGTACCCCGGTGAACACGGCTTTTCGTACTCGGTGTGTGCGCTCGATCTCGAAGCCACGCACGACCGTGCGGTGCAGCTCGCCATGTATTATGGCGAACAGCTCGGACGAGAAGCCGAAGCCGCGCCGCGTGCCGCTGCGTACCTGAAGGCCAACCCGCAGGGAGCCCTGGCTCCGCAGGCGCGGGAGTTGGTCAACAAGATGATGGAGCTCGGCGGAGACGAAAGTCTGCTCGAAGCGCTGGCGCCCCCGCCGGATGCCGACGCCTCCCAACGCGTGGCGGCGCTGCTCGACATCGCCAAGGGTCTCGCGCGCAAAGCCAAGAAGCGCGAAGCGGCCGATCGCTACCGGGAGGTGACCAGCATCGAACCGGCCAACGAGGAAGCGGTCACGTTCCTCGAGGCGTACTTGCGTCAAACCCGCAAGTACAGCGAGCTGAAAGACTTGTTGCTGGCGGCCGCGAGCTCGCAGGATGCGGACGTCGAGCTGCGCGGCAAGTGGATCCGAGAAGTGGCGGAGCTCTGCGAAAGTCAACTGCGCGACCTCGACGGCTCCATCGCCGCCTGGAAACTATTGATCGACCTCGACCCGAGCGACGAGGGGCCGATGGATCAGCTCACGCGCTTGCTCGAGCGCGCCAAGCGTTGGGACGACTTGTGCCAGCTCTTGCAACAGAAGGCCGAGCAGACCGACGACATCGAAGCGCGGCTTTCGATCGAGAAGTCGGTGGCGAAAATCCACGAGCAGCGGCGCAAAGATCCGGTAGCGACCGGTGAAGCCTGGGCTCGGATCGCAGCGTTGGTTCCGGACGACGACGACGCCATCAACACCGCGGTGCGCTTCTTCGAAAAGGGCGAGCGCCCCGATCTGGCCGCGCAAGTCATCGCCGACAACATGGCGAGCGTGACCGACGAAGAAAGCCGGGGCGCGCTCTCGGAGCGTTTGGGAGTGCTGTGCGAAGCGGCCGGGCAGCACCAGCGCGCTGGCGAGGCCTTTGCCGAGGCGGCAGCGCTGCTGAAGCAGGCATCTTTGTGGGAAGCCTCGGAACGCTGCTTCGTCGCGGCCGAGCTGTGGGAGCAAGCCGCGTCCGCCGTGAGCGAGCGCGCCCAGCTCACGGGCGAGAGTACCGAGCAAGCGGCGCTGTACGCGCTCGAGTCCGATTATCTGGGCCGGGCAGGGGACGCCGCCGCTGCGCTCGAGCGGCTGGAGCAGGCGACCGATCTCGATCCCGAGCACGAAAGCTACGCAGCTGCGTTGGAGCAACGTTACGTCGCCGAGGCGAAGCACAAGGAGCTGGCGGCGTACCTGCTGCGCCGAGCCGACAAGCTCGCCAACAAGACGCTGCGCACCAGCTTGCGCAAGCGCGCGGCTCAAATTCAGAAGGAACAACTCGGGGACGCCGACGCCGCCCGCGACAGCCTGGTGCAGGTTCTCGAGGACACGGACGATCCCGAAGCGCTGGGCCTGCTCCTCGACGACGCGGAGGCCAGCCTCGAGTGGAGTGCCGCCGCGGAATACGCGGCGCGGCTCAGCAAGGCCGTGACCGAGCCGAGCGAGCGCATCAAGGTCGCGCTGCGCGAGGCGCGCATCGTGGCCCAAGGGCTCGAAGATCGTCCGACCGCCATCGAACGCTACGAGAGCATCCTCTCGGATTTCGAAGAAAACAACGAAGAAGCGCTGATCGCGATCGCCGATCTGCACGAAGCCGAGAAGAACCCAGCGGGCACGGTCGACGCGCTCGAGCGACTGCTGAAGGCGAGCACGGAGAACCCGCAAAAACTATCGCTGGCGCGCCGGCTCGCGGACATTTACGAGGGCCCGCTCGAGAGTCTCGACGACGCCGTGCGCACCTTGGAGATCGTGCGCGACGTCGACGACGAAGACTACGATGCCCTGCAGCGGCTCTGCGATCTCAGCGAACGCCTCGAGGACTGGCCGCGCGTGGCGGAGTACCTCGCGGGCCTGATCGACGTCGAAGGCGACGACGACGAGGTCAGCAAGATGACGCGCCGGCTCGCCGAGATCTTGGACCAGCGCGTGGGCAAGGGTGACGAGGCGCTCGCCGCGCTGATGACGGTGGCCGACGGTGGCGACGAGGCGTGTCGGAACGAGTACGTCAAGCTCGGTGACAAGCTTGGCTGGAAGGGCATCGTCGCCACCAAGCTCGTCGAGTGGTACATCGAAGCGCCGGGCGGGGACGAACGTAACGAAGCTTTGCGCGGCGCGTTCGAACGCTTCGTCGAGGTAGGGCGCGACAGCGACGCGGCGAACGTCGCGAAGGAGCTGATCCGGACCAAGGGCGCTGACGTCGACTTGGCGGACAAGCTCGAGGCGATCGCCGTCAAGCTCAAGGACCTCGAGGCGCTCGAGATCGCCCACGACCTGAAGGTGCAGGACTTGAGCGGGCCCACGCGCGCCGAAGAAATGGTGCGCCAGGCCGAGGTCATGGCTGAAGCGGGGGTCGAGGCCGAAGAAGCGATTCAGCATGGCGAACAGGCGCTCACCAGCGTGCCGCCCGAAGAAGTGGAGTCGCTGCTGTCGCGCCTGGCCGCGCTGGCCAAGGCGCCAGGGCACGTGATCGATCTTTACGAGCGCCAGGTGACGCGCTGCAAGTCGCCGCAAGATCGGTTGCGGGCGCTCGCTCGCGCGGCACAGGTGGCGGCGGAGCACGACGCGCTCGACCGCGCTCGCCAGTTCTTCGATATTTCGCTCGGTGGCGGCGTCCAGGAAGAGACCCTCACGGTGCTCGAGGACATCGCTCGCCTCGCCGATGTGGGGCGAGACGGCAAGGTGCTCACGAAGACGCTGGCGCAAGCGCTGGCGGCGGGTGGGCAGGGGTCGCGCGACGGCGGACGCACGCGCAGCGCGCTCTTGGGCCGTGCCGCGCAGATTGCGCACGCGGATCTGGAGGACACCGATCAGGCGTTCGCCTGGTTGGGCGATGCCCTCGTCACCCACGTCGACGATACGCGCCTCGACGAGCTCGAACGCTTGGCGGAAGAGGTGGGTGATCCGAAGCGCGCCGCGACGGTGCTCAACCGTGCTCTCGAAGAAGTGTTCGACGGGCCGCTCGTGCGCAAGTTGCTCGCGCGGCGAGCCCGCGTGCGGCGAGAAAAGCTCGGCGACCCGCGCGGTGCAGCAGAAGATCTGAAGCGCCTCCACGACTTATCGCCGTCCGACACTGCCGTGATGGACGAGCTCGCCAATCTGTACACGGAACTCGAGGACTATCGAGGGATGGTGCAGCTGTACGAGGATCAGATCCTGCGCGGCAAGGACACGGCCACGCGCGCGGAGCTCGCCCGCAAGGTCGCGCGGCTCTGGGAAGACCAGCTGGCGGATCCGCGCGAAGCCGCCGATGCGTGGCGCCGCGTGCTGCGCATGAAGAGCGGCGACCCAGAAGCTCAGGAGGGCCTCGAACGGGCCAAGAGCTTGATGCTGAAGTCGTCCGGTTCGGAGTCTGCGTCCGAAAAGAAGGGACGCCCCGACGCCAAGCGGCCTCGTCCATTCACGCGGAGCTCCGCGCCGCTGCCAGCCAGCGACGAGGCTCCCACGCTGCCCGACGATGTCGCGGGCGATGGCAGCTCCCTTGGCGCAGCCTCCGAGCCGCCGCTGGACGAAGCGCCCGGAGCGAGCGACGAGCCAGCTGCGGACGAAGATCCGCTGCGCGCGCTGACTGACGCCGAGCGTCCGCTCGACGAGCCGCCCCTCTCGGACCAAGCCCCGCCGCTGCCGCCCCTGCAAGACGATGAGGACGCGGCTTCCCCGCTGCCGCCGGATACCGACGACACCGAGGACGCGTTGCCCCCGCCCGAGGCTGAGGCCGAGCCCCCGATGGCGTCGGATTTTCCCCCGGTACCCGTTACCGACCAGACGCTGGAGTCGGACGCTCCGCCGCCGCTGCCGTTCGCTGCTGAGCCTGAACCTGAACCTGAGCCTGAGCCTGCCCCCCTCGACGGCGGGGACGCCGACACCACCGATACGGACAGCACCGATACCGCCGGCAGCGTCGACAACGACGACGACGACGAACCCCCGGATGTCGGTGACGAGGTCGAGGACGACGTGGGGGATGAGGTAGAAGACGACGCGGACGACGAACCCCTCGCTGCCGCCGGCCCTCCGCCACTGCCCGCGTCAGGCGCCTCGGCTGCTCCTCCGCCTCCGCCCTCTTCGCGCACGTCGAGTGTGCCTCCGCCGCTGCCGTCGGCCGCTGGGCTGAGCGCGCCGACCGCATCATCGCCGTCGCGACCCCTCCCGCCGCCTCCGAGCCGTCCGCCAACGCCGCCGCCGAGTCGCTCTCAGGCGCCGCTGCCAGCGGGTTCCGGGCGTCCCCCGCCGCCGCCGCCTCCGCGACGCCCCCCAGGAATGACGTCGAGCATTCCGGGGCGTCCGCCGCCCCCGCCGCCAGCGCGATCCTCGCGCCGCCCACCCCCGCCCGTGCCCGCGAAAGCGGGTGTGGCAGATTCCGACGACATCGACGTGAGCGTCAACGAAGACGAGTTGCAGGAGTAGCTCGAGCTCTCAGCCCACGCTGAGGCTGGCGGTCTCGGCCGACAGCCTCGCCGCTGCGCCGAGCACGAGCGGCGCGTTGTGGCGTCCGTGACCGACGGGCAGGCCCGCGAGCACCGGTACCCTCAACAGCCCCAGGCGTTCTGCGAGCACGTATTCGGTGGGAACCGCGTAACGTCCGGGGGAACAGTCCGTGAACTCGCCGAGGACGACGCCGCTGACGTCCGAGAGGGCGCCAGACTGCACCAGCGCGCTCAACATTCGGTCGATCCGGTACGAGGGTTCGTCGACGTCCTCGAGCAGTAGAATCGACCGCGGCGGGAGCCGCAGCCGGCCCGCCGCGTGCGCCGCGAACAGCACGGTGAGGTTCCCGCCCACGAGCGGTCCCGCGGCCTCGCCCGAGTGGATCACCGTGAGCCGTTCGAAGCGCGCGGGCGCTGGCCGCTCGAGCGCATGGATCCAAGCGTCGCGCGCGCGGGCGTCGCCGCGCCCGAGGCCTGCGACGTTGTGGCCGTGCAGACTCATCACACCCACACGCGTCGCCTCCAGGTGCAGTGCGGTCAGATCGCTGAAGCCCACGACCCATTTGGGGTGCTCGACCAGGGCTTCGAGCTGGAGGTTGGGAGCGATACGACCCAGCCCGTAGCCTCCCCGCGCCGCCACGATCGCGTGGGCATCGGGGTCGTTCAGCGCCGCGTTCAGTTCGTCCCGGCGGCGCCCGTCGTCCCCAGCGAGGAAACCAGTGCGCTCGAAGAGACCAGGATCGAAGCGGACACGATAGCGGTGCCCGAGCCAGGCCATGCCGGCGCGAACCAGCGTGCGATCGAACGGGCTCGAGGGGGCGACCACACGAATCGAGGACCCCGGCCGGAGCGGCGGCGGACGCAGCACGCCAGCATCCTGGCAGAACCCTCGGCTGATGGGGCAAAGATCTTGGCCATGACCGTGGGGCCCCACGCTAGAATTGCGGCCCGAGGCGGCTTGTCGCCCGGTGCCCTGCATGGACCCTTCTCGCGCGCTAGCCCGCCTCAGCGACGTCGCCGCTCACGGCCTGCCCCTGGCCCAACGGCTCTGGCAGCGGGCGCGGCGTCGCGTCGACGAAGTCTCCCTGAAGATCCTCGGCGCTGACTTCGAGGAGCGAGCGGCGTGGTTGCGCGCTCGCTACGAAGCGATGGGCGGCGACCCGTTCGGCCTCGATCCGGAGACCGCGCGCTCGGCTGCGATGGTGTGCGCCTTTTTTCATCGCGCATACTTCCGAACCACGTGCGTCGGACTCGAACACCTACCGGAAGGCCGAGTGCTGCTGGTCGCGAACCACTCCGGGCAGATCCCGATCGACGCCGCGATCATCGGGACGGCACTCTTCCTGGACGCCGAGCCACCTCGCGTGACCCGCGCGATGGTGGAGCGCTGGACCGGCACCTTGCCTTTCGTCTCCACCTTCTACAGTCGGGTCGGGCAGGTGGTCGGGATTCCCGAAAACGCCAAACGTTTGCTCGAGATGGACGAGGTGTTGCTCACGTTCCCCGAAGGCCTGCGTGGCATTTCGAAGCCGTTCACGGAGCGCTATCAGCTCCAAGAGTTCGGTCTCGGATTCATGCGTCTCGCGCTCAGCACCAACACACCGATCGTACCGGTGGCCGTGGTCGGCGCCGAAGAGCAATACGTCAGCCTGGGAAATCTGCGCGGCGTCGCCAAGGCCCTGAACCTACCGGTCTTCCCGCTGATCCCGCAGCTCTTGGTCCCGGGAGGCCAATTGCCGTTGCCCATGAAGTACCGGCTGCATTTTGGCGAGCCGCTGCGCTTTGCCGGGGATCCCGAAGAGGACGACGCTATCGTTCGCGAGAAGGTTTGGCTCGTCAAACAGACCGTGAGCGCCCTCTTGAACGAGGCGCTCGCCTCGCGCCAGCACCTGTTTTACTGAGACGTTCCGGGAAACTCGCATGGCGCGCGCGCGAAAAGCCAGCTAAGCACCGGACCGTGAGTGGTGAAGCGATCCCGCCGAGCAGCGCCCCGCCGAGCAGCGCCCCGCCGAGCAGCGCTCTCGCCCGCACCGAAGACGATTTCGACTGCGTGATGATCACCGGTGCGTGCGGCAACTTGGGCCGGCGTCTGGTGCGCCGGTTGCACCGCCGTTCCAAGGTCGTCGCACTCGATCGGCGACCGTTCCCGGGCAAGCCCAAGGACGTCGACCATCACGAAGTCGATCTGCGGCGCCAACGCGTCAAAGAGGTGTTTCGGCAGCGAGGGCGGGCGGCCCTGGTTCACCTCGGGGTCATGCACAACCCGCGGCGCGGCAGCGAAGAGCACCACACCTGGAACGTGGCCGGCTTTCAGAAGCTGATGCAGTACGCTCAGCAGTTCGGGTTCAGGAAAGTCGTGCTGCTCTCGAGCGCGAACGTGTACGGCCCGCGCCCGGACAACCCCCAATTCTTGCGTGAGGAAGCACCCCTGATGGGCGCGGGGCGCTTCGTGGAGATGCGTGATTTGGTGGGGCTCGACATGTGCGCGCAGTCCTACGCCTGGCGCGTCGATGGCCCCGAAGTCGTGATCGTGCGCCCGACGCACATTCTGGGAGTGGTGCAGAACGCCCCAAGCAATTACCTGCGCTTGAAGCGCGTACCCACGGTACTCGGGTTCGACCCCATGCTCCAGGTGGTGCATCAAGACGACGTGCTCGACGCCTTGGAGCTCTGCCTGGCCCCCGGCGTGCGCGGGGTGTACAACATCGCGGGGCCCCCAGGAGCTCGCCTGTCGAAGATGCTCGAAGTTTTGAAACGCACTTCGGTGCCCTTGCCAGCGTCGGTCGCCAAAGTTGGACTGAGCGGGTTATTCCGCTGGAAAATGAGCTCATTTCCGGCGGCCGAGCTCGACTTCATTCGGTACGTATGCATGGTGGACGACACGAAGGCGCGGCGCGAGCTCGGCTACCACCCGCGCTTCGACCTCGAAAAAACCTTGCAAGCAGTGGACGTCGAACGATGGACAGATTGAGCCTACGCCGTTGGCCACTCCGCGTGAGCGTCTGGGGCGCGCTGTCTGCGGGCGTCGCGGGGGCTTGTGGCGCCGTTCAGGTGCCGCCGGGGCCCGAGCCAGAGTATCAGCGCCCCGAGGTCGCCCCCTGGGAGGGCGGCGTTGCCTCGGCAGATCCGTTGGCGGGCATCGAAGCCGGTGGAGAGTGGGTGAGCGACGGGCCCGGTGAAGGTGGCGCACCCGGCACGCCGCCGCCCGACCCCCTTCCGGCTCAGGTGCCGAAACCGTAGCGAAGCGGCGGGACCCGATTTCGCGCCCTGCTGGAATCAGTGGACCCTGCACAATTTGTCAGCGCGTCGACTTCCGACACGCAGCACTATGAGCTATTCTACGGACAGTTGAGCGAGCTTCTGTTGCTGCGTCACTTCCCTCGCCAGGGGGACCGGATTTGAGGCCGGGTCGGTTCGACCGAATCCCTGGGGGACCGACGCGCATCAAGGCGCACATCGGTGGGTGTCGATCGCACGGCAGGTCTGGAGCCGGCCAGCTCGAGATTGACGTGACGCCGCTCCACTTCGCTCACGGCAGCGCCCCCCTGTCCCGGGGTGGATCCCTCACCAAGGTCTAGACGTTTGAAACTCAAGGCGACACAGCGAAATCAACTGAGACGTGCCAGAGCAGATCTGTTGAAGAGCGGTGCCGAACCGTCACGGCATTCTCAAGAACTCGCTCTCGAAGCAGCCCGAGCCGGCTTGGACAAGAAGGCCGGCGCCGTCGAAATCATCGATGTCACCGGTAAGGTGGATTACGCGGACTACCTCGTGCTCATGACTGGGCAGAGCGATCGTCACGTAGCCACGATCGCGCGCGCGGTGGACGAGGCGCTGAGCCGCGACGGCAGCCACGCGATCTCGATCGAAGGTTTGCCGCGGGGCCATTGGGTTCTCATCGACTTCGTCGACGTCGTGGTGCACGTCTTCAACGAGGAGACACGGGCGCTGTACGATCTAGACGGGCTGTGGATGGATGCGCGCCGCGTGCCGCTCGGTGCATCCCAGTCAGAGTCGGTGTGAAACTGGTCGTGCTCGCGCAGGGCAAGCTCAAGGAGCGTGCCCTGCGGGAACTCGTGGACGACTACAAGGGGCGCCTGACGCGTTACGTGTCGGGGCTCGAAGAGATCGAGGCTAAAGACGCGGGCGGACTGGCCCGCAAGGTCCCCCGCGACGGCTTTCTGGTGATGCTGGAGGTGTGGGGCGAAGCTTTGTCGAGCCAGGCCCTAGCAACGAAGCTCGAGACCTGGAGCGCGAGCAAGAACGGCAGTGTCTGTTTCGTGATCGGTGGTGCCGAGGGTATTCCTCGTGACGTGTCGCGTCGCGGGCACGCCCACTTGAGCCTCTCGTCGCTGACCTTGCCGCACCGCCTGGTCCGTCTGATCCTGTTCGAGCAACTCTATCGCGCCATGACCATCCAGCGCGGAGAGCCATACGCGCGCGAGGGTTAGCTACGGCTTCTCGAGCGCCGCTTTGCTATCGGCGCGTCGCTTCTCGAAGATCCAGCAAATGCCGATCGACAGCCCGTACAGCAGGCACAGCGGGACCGCGAGTAGCAGCTGACTCATCGGATCGGGCGGCGTGATGATGGCCGAAATCACGAATGCGATCACGATGAAGTAGCGTGAGAACTTGATCAGCTGCTTGTGGTTCACCACGCCGATGATCGACAAGAAGAACACGACCACCGGGATTTCGAACACGGCGCCGAACGCGACCAGCATCCGGATGAGAAATTCGATGTACTCGCCGATCATGACCGTGGGCTCGATGTCGAACTTTCCGCCCGGAGGTAGGTCAGCGAAGCTCAAGAGGTACTGGAACGCGATCGGGAACGCGATGCGCCATCCGAAGTAGCCGCCCCCGGCGAACAGGGCGCACGACGAGACCACGAACGGGATCGCGAAGCGCTTTTCCTTAGCGTAGAGGCCCGGCGCTATGAACGCCCAGACCTGGTAGAGGATCACGGGCAGGGCCAGTACGAAGCCTCCCAGCACGGCCAGCTTGATATAGGCAATGAACAACGCGGCGGGGTGGGGGAAGTGGAACTTTGCCACCCCGTCCTGTTTGTTCCAGCCTTCGATGAACGGCGTCGCGATCCACTCCAGCAGATCGACCTTGAACCACCACGCGACCGCAGCCCCCACCGCGAACGCCAGGATCATCTTGATCACACGCGAACGCAGCTCTTCCAGGTGCTCCCAGAAGGTCATCGTGCCGTCCTCGACGGCCGCCTTGGTGTTGTCGGTCACGAGGGTTTACCAGTCGTGGGAAGGGACGCTTCCGGCGGGATCGGGGTGAATGCCCGCGGAGTGGGCGCGTTCGCAGCTGTCACGTCGTTCATCGGCTCCAGAGCCTCACCGGGTGGTGCGGCTTCTGGTGAAGTGTCAGCGCCGCCGTTGGACGCCGGGGCTGGCTTGGCCGCGACGTCGTCGTCCAGCAGGTCGTCGGGAACCGCATGGTATGCGTCAGGACCCTCGCTGGGGTACTCCCGGTTGAGATCGAACTCGAGCGTTTCGAGGTAAGGGTCCTCGGAGGGACCCGCGCGTCGACCCTTGGCTGCAGCGATTTCGCCGCGGAGCAGGCTGCGGAGCTCGTGCACACCGTCGATGCCTTCCTCGCGCAGGATCTCGTCGATGCCGGTCTGCGCCCGCACCTCGGTGGTCATTTTCCGGATCTTCCGGACCCACAGCCCCATGGTCCGCAGCATCCCGGGGAGCTTTTGGGGACCCACGACCACCAGCGCGATGACGGCGATGACAGCGATCTCCGAGAACGAGATACCAAACACGCTCGAACGCTACCTCCTAGGCCGGAGGCCCGCAATCGTACATCGAGTAATTCTGGAGATTCTCGGGCCCGAATCGCTGGTGTGGTGAATCTTTGATTCGCCCCGAAAATAAACAAGGCTTTCCTAGTCTCAATGGGACGCCAGAGTCCGAAATTTGCGCGGCCTCGTAGAGGCAGGGCCGCGCGATTTTCGGGACGAACCACGGAGACAGGACACTAGGGTTCGATCCAGATCGGGTTCGTGAACGCCAGCGGCCGTACGCCGGTCGCGTAGACGTTTTCGAGTGGCTGCTTGCCGCTGACTATCACTATCACGAACGTCTTCGCGTAGCCCGGAACTTTGACCGTCTCTTGGTAACGAACCAGCGCGCCCGTCTGCGGGACCGGCACCGCTCGCAGCCGGTCCGCTTTGGGTCCCACCAACACCTCGACTTGACTCACGTCGACCCAGGGAACCGCGCGCACGCGAACCTCCAGCAAGACGGGTTTGCCATCGCTCTTGACGGTGTCCCCAGGACCCTGGTCGCCGACCTTGACGTCGATGTACGGACCGTTGGTCACCAGCACGCGTCCGCGTTTGATGCCGTCGATGATGTCCACTTCTTTCGCGTACACGTCTTGGTCGTCGTGGCTCGCCGCACCATGGAAGATCAGGTTGCGCGGCAGCCCCGGGTCTTCGAACGCCAGCTTGTGCGAATCGCTGTTGCCGGTCGCGGTATAGCGAAAGCCACGACCCAAGTGCGCGATCCAGTCCCGGATCACGAGGCGCACGCGCGGGTGACTGTAGGCGTCGAGCCCATTGAAGACCTCGAGCGCGTCGAAGTCCTCGACGAACTGGTCTCGGAGAGCGAGCGGTACGCGGTGGGTCTTGGGGTCCATCCGGTAGACCTGGAAGTACCCGAGGTCGGGCCAGCGCGGGTGATTGACCTGCAGGATGCCCTGAGGCGCTACCTTGCGCATTTCCGCGAACATGGCTTTCGGAGTCGTGTCGGTGGAGTCGACCCAGTCGCCCATCTGCATCGGAAACAGGTTGAAGTGCCCGAAGCGTTTGCCGACGGTGCTCACCTCGCTGCCGACCATGGTTGCCAGCGGTCGAGCCAGATCGCCCGTGGCGATCATTTGGGCGACGGTAGGCGCAAAGTCGGTGACGGCGTAATGGTCGGTGGCCACCGCGAGCTCGACACCTTCCGCCGCCACCGCGATCAGGCGACTCGACAGCGCCACGTCTGCGTCGACGCTCGGGACCTGATGCAGGTGCAGATCCGCGCTGATGTAACCGGGGGTCTCGATCAGCCGCGGCAGCCTACCGCTGACCTCGGTGGTTTGCCCGGCGCTGATCGACACGTCCCAGCGCTCGGCGCCCCGCTCCGGCCCGGCGGTGGCGAGCACGCGGTAATTTCCCGCGGGCAGCTGGCGCGTGAAGTGCCCTGACCCACTCCAGACGAAGCGCGCCACCCCGCTCTCGTTGCCGTCGTTGCCGAAGTTGGGGGTCTTCGTGCCGCCCAAGCCCACGAATGAGAGCTTGGCGGGCAGGGCGCGGCCGAGCTCGTCGACGACGGAGGCTTGAAGCAGGCCGAGCGGCACGGCGCGCGGGGCCGCTGTGACGAGCGGTTCATAGCGCAGCTTTCGAGTGAGCGTGGGCGTCGTCTTGGGCGTGACGGGCACCAGCTCGTAGCTGGTGAGGATCTGCGGCGCGAGGCCCGGATGAGTCTGTTTGAACTCGAAATGGAAGGGTTCGGCGTCGAGGCGAATCCACTGCAGATCGCCGCACAGCCCCTGACGGCCGATCGAGCGCGCGCGCCCTTCGAACGTGTTGAGCGGTTGAGCGACGCCGGGGACGTAGTAGTCCGCGTTGCCCCACTTCAACCCTTCTTGAAACTTGAGGTTCGTCGTACCGCCTTCGAGGTGGGTAAAGCGCGTGGTGATCACCACCTCGGGTTCGTTGGCCGTGAGCCGGTAGTTCGTTTCGATGCGTACTCGGGCGCCCGCGATGCTCACGGTGGCGGTCGCAACGACGGCGTCTCCGACGCTGCGCACGTCGTCGTAGCGCAGGCTGCGCTGCTTGATGCCGTCACTGATGAACGGCGTCAGCTGCCACAGGCCGTCGGCGTTGGTGGTGTCCCGCAGCTGAGGCGCTGTGGGCAGGGTGGGGTGGTTGGTCCAAAAGTCCACCAGGTACCCATCCTGCTTGCGGACGATGGCCGTCACCCGGCTGTTTCTGAGGCCGAGATCTCCAGCGACCCCGCCGACGCGGAGGCGGCCACCGGCGGTTTGGGCGGTGACGACGAAGCTGCCGTTAGGCTCCTGGCGTTCCGAGCGGGCCGGTGTACTGCTGGCGCCCAGGCTGAGCGCGATGAACGCGGCGCCCGCGCCGGCGCTGGCCCGCCAGGGCTTTCTGTGGGTCGAAGGCGTCACGCGGCAACCGGGAACGGCGATTCCCGGATCTCGCTATAGAACCGAGTCATTGGGGGCTGCAAGGGGGCGCTTGCCGTGTATTGTTTGGGGGCCGGATTGACCCGTGTCGAGGTTGTGGAGCTTGGCGAGCGCTGACGAGTTGGAGGGCCAGGTGAGGCGTGGGAGGGGTCAGCGCTTCGGCACGCTTCGGGCAGGGATGCAGCCCCGGCTCTGGGGGCTAGCGGGCGCCGCGTTGACCTGTGCAGGGCCGCTGGCGGCTTCCCCGGCCGACCTGTTTGGCGTCGGGGCGAGGCCCCAGAGCATGGCGCAAACAGGCGTCGCCCACGGTGAGCACGACCACCAAAGCGCGCACAACCCGGCGTTGCTCGGCGGCCGGACCGAGCAACACCTGAGCCTCGGCTACCAGAGCGCCTTGTTCGAGACCGAGTATTCGGGGACCAGCCACGGGCGGGCCCAGGACGCGGTGAACAGCACCACCCTCGGTGTCACCCTGCCGCTTCCCTTCGGTGGCGTGCTCTCCCACCGACTGGCGATCGGCTTCAGCGCGTACAGCCCTCGTGAACTCGTGACGCGCGCAGAGCTGCTATACGCCGATACTCCGCAGTTTCCCCTGCTCACGCCGCGAGCGCAGTGCTTGAACCTGGCCACCGGTGTGGGCGCGCTCGTGCACCCGCGGCTGCGGATCGGGGCGGGCGTGCAGTGGCTGGCGAGCCTGGTGGGTTCAGTCGACGTTACCGGATCGGAGGAGGGCACCACGACGACGGTGGTGCACGACGAATTGGTGACCAGCCTGGCTCCGGTCGCAGGCGTGAGCGCGGAGCCGATCGACGACGTTCACGTCGGGCTGGTGTGGCGCGCCGAGCACCGGAGCGAAGTCGACGTGAAGATCCGCGTGTCCGAGTTGGGGGCGCTGGAGCTCCCCGAGCTGAATATCGCGGGCATGGCACAGTACGATCCCGAGCAAGTCGACGCCGAGATCCAATGGGTTCCCGATGCATGGAGCTTCGTGCTCGGGCTGCGTTATCGCCGCTGGTCGGCCTTCCCCGGATTTTTGGGAAAGACCTTCGATTGCCCGCCCGAAGAGCCGGTCTGTGGCGCCCGGGCTCCCCTCGATCCGGGCTTTTCCGACACCTGGAGCCCCAAAGCCGCGCTCGCGTTTCGCCTGCCCTTGGGGGAGCGGGCCGAGGCTGAGCTGCGTTCGGGAATGGCATACGAGCCGACCCCGATCCCCGAGCAGCGCGGCAGCACGAATACCTGGGACAACTCACGTCTGGTTGCCAGCGCCGGTTATGCTGTCCGCTTCGAAGCGGCTGGAGTGCCGCTGTCGCTCGAGATCGCCTTTCAGCGGCAGTGGCTGCGCGAGCGCACGCACGCCAAGTCGGCAGAGGCCGCGGCGCTGAAACCGGCGTTGAGCAAGGTCGTGACCAGCGGCCAGGTCCAGCTGTTCGCTGTCGCAGGAGGGGTTGCATTTTGACTCGCCGCAGAGAGCTTCACAGGCTGCGCGCGGCGCTCGGACTAGCGTTGTGTTGGGCCACGCAGGCCGGCGCGACGCCGGTCGATGCGCTGGGCCTCGGCGCGCGCTCCAAGGCGATGGCCGGCGCGACGGCGGCTGCTGCGGAGGACTATTCGGCCAACTACTACAATCCCTCGCAGCTCGCGATGTTCGAGCGCCTCGAACTCTCCATGGGCTACACGCACGCGGGCTTCCATTTGGAGAGCAACTCCGAGCCCAGCGCGCTCGACAGCGTGGACGCCTGGATGTTCGGGGTGGTCGCGCCCGGCAGCATCGCGGGTATCCCGGTTGCGTTCGGTATGGCGGCACAATTGCCGGTCGGGTACCTGAGCCGCTCCGAAACCATCCGCGAGAGCGATCTTTACTGGGTCTTCTACGCAGCGCGCATGCAGCTCTTGTACACGAGCGTGAATCTCGCGGTGATGCCCGTCGACGGCTGGTCCATCGGCGTGGGCACTGCCAGCTTGGCGACCACGCGCGGCGGGTTTCAGGTGCGTGGAACCACCGTCGCAGCCGAGTTCGGGCGCAGCGAGTACGAATCCGACCTCGAGCACCAGATCGACGCAAAGCTGGTCTCGACGCGCTACCCGCAGGTTTCCACCAGCCTGGCGCTCGACTCGCTGAAATTCGGTCTGAGCTACCGCGAAGAAGCCAAGCTCGACACCGTGGTGGCGGCGCGGTTGGATACGGTGATCGATGGTACCGTTCTCGAGATTCCGGTGCGTTACGACGTGCTGGTGCGCTCGGTGAAGATGTTCATTCCGCGTCAGTTGAACCTCGCCGCGGCATGGACGCCCCAGCGCTTTCGCCTGGAGCTCGACCTGACCTGGTACGACTGGTCGAGCTATCAGAGCCCAGTGAGCTCGACCACGACCGAGTTCGACGCCGACCCGCCGGAGGGCGTCATCATCAACTTGCCGGAGGCCCCGACGGTACCGCCGCCCGAGGACCCGCGCTTCCGGGATCGGGTCGTGCCGCGGATCGGCGCTGAGTACACGCTGTCGCTCGACGCCCGCTTCGAGCTGCCGCTGCGCGCGGGCTACGTCTACGAAGCGACACCGGTACCCCCGCAAACCGGCGACACCTCGTTCCTCGACTCCACGCGCCACGTGCTGAGCGCGGGTGCGGGCATGAAGGTGAAGGGGCTCGATCCGGTGCTCCAAGGGGGGCTGCGCCTAGATCTGGCGTTCCAGTGGGGGCTGCTCGAGGAGCGTGAACAGGTGAAGGTGAACGGTGACCGCATGGCGACCGGCGGGAGCTTCTGGGTCGCAAGCGCCGATACGTCGCTCGAATTCTAGTGTGGTGAATCTTTGATTCGCCACGAAAACAAACAGCGCTTTCCTAGGGCCTGTCCCTGAATTGGACGATGGCCCCGTGAACGTGAACGTAAACGTGCCCGTGCCCGAAGAAGCGCAACCGATGCCGAGGTGGGGCCGATGGCTGGAGCATGAGGCTCGATCATGAGGGATTGGAAGTGT
>JAICQQ010000115.1 GCA_025937785.1 Polyangiaceae bacterium | reverse complement strand
TTGCGTTCCGCGTTCGTCCGCTCGTCCGGGGTGTTGGGGCTGGTGAGCCTTGGGGTGTGCTTGCACACCGAGACCGCCCTCGCTCAGTACTATCCTGACGCCCCTCCGCCCGTCGAGCTGCCCTGGTACGAATCGATGGACCTGCGCCTGTTCGTGGACGCTTACGGCTCCGCGAACTTGAACATGCCGAAGCCTCAGAGCAATCGCAACGCGTACCGCGCCTACGACACCACGAATGGTTTCGCCCTGTCGTGGGCAGGCTTCGACGCCGCGTACGATCCGGCGCCCGTCGGCGCTACCTTGAGCCTGCGGTTTGGTCCGACCGCGGAGACCTACGCCAGCTCGTGCTTCTCGAGCGACCAGGGTCGCAGCCCGTGCGACGCGGATATCGGCCTCCAATTCGTGAAGCAGGCCTTCGCCTCGTATCGCCCCGGCGGCCCCGGCAGCGGCCTGAGCCTCGATTTCGGTAAGTTCGATACCATCTACGGTGCCGAGGTCGCCGAGTCTCAAGACAACCTCAACTACACGCGCGGGCTCTTGTACTGGCTCGGCCAACCGTTGTTCCACACCGGCCTCCGAGCGAACTGGGAAGTCCTGCCCGAAGTCTCGTTCCGTGCGATCGCTGCCAACGGCATCAACAACAGCGTCGACAACAACCTCGGCAAATCGTTCGGCGCCCAGCTCACCCTGAGCCCCGTCGAAGAGCTGAGCGTGATGTTAGGCTGGTTCGGCGGCCCCGAGCAGGACGACACGGCCACGATCGACTGCGCCGTGGGTGAAGCCTACGATCCTGCGCTCGGGCGCTGCGTCGACGATCCGACCAGCACCGAAGCACACACCGAGCTCGTCGATCGCGGTGGCGCCAACCAGCTCGAAGCCTGGAAGCATCTGGCCGATCTCGTCGTGCACTACCAGCCCATCCCCACCCTCGATCTCTGGGCGAACGCCGATTACGGGACCGAAGGCGTGCGCACGAGCCTCGAGGACGACAGCACCGAAACACGCACCTGGTACGGCGCCATGTTGGCCGCACAGGTGGGTTTGAGCGAAGTGTGGAGCGTCGCCGCGCGTGGCGAGTACTACGTCGATCCCGATGGACACACGACGGGCGTCGAGGACAACGAACTCGCCAGCGCCACGCTGACGCTCGGAGCCAACATCGCCGACTACCTCTTGGTGCGCTTGGAGGGTCGGGGAGATTTCGCGCTCGGTCCCAGCGACAACGAACCGTTTGCGGACAGCGTGCGCTCCACCGCTGCGAACCAGTTCACGGTGACCCTGGGTGTGGTTGCGTCCGCGTTCTGAGCTCCCGATTTGCGGACCGGGCTGCCGCAGCATCGCTCCCGGTTGGCTGTAATTTCCTGTTGCTGGGCGAAATGACAGTTGCCGAGACCCGGCCCGCTGCCCGCTTTTGGGGCAAAACGGCTGTTGGAGGCGCCAAACAGCGTCGAGAGTGATCGCTCCCGGCCTCGCTGAGCCACAATCAAGGGTAGATGCTGCCCCCCGCGCCCCGGCCCCTGGCCGTGCTCAAAGAAACCGCGCCCTGCGATCTCGCCCTGCGAGCGGCAGCCGGCGATCTCGAGGCGACCCAGGCGCTGCTCGGCTATCTGGTGCCTGTGATCCGGCGCGTGGTGGCGGGCGTCATCGGCACGGCCCACGCGGACTTCGACGACGTGGCTCAGCAATCGCTGATCGCGGTGCTGGGGGCGCTCCCGGGCTTCCGCGGCGAATGCTCACCCGCCGGCTACGCTTCCCGCATTGCCTTCCGGGTCGCGCTCCGGGCGCGCAAGCAGCGCGGGCGCGAGCTCAACCGGCTGGATGCGTTGGCTCGCGGCAACACGGACGAAACCAGTGCCCCGTCACCCGTCGAGGTGAGCGGTGCGCAGCGTCGTCGCGAGCTGCTCCGCGAGCTGCTCGCACGCCTTCCGGAGGAACAGGCAGAAACACTCGCGCTGCGCGTGGTGCTCGGCTGGTCTCTGGAAGAAATCGCCAGCGCCACGGGCGCTCCCACGAACACCGTGCGCAGCCGGATGCGCCTGGCCAAGGATGCGTTGCGCAAGTCGATCGAAAAGAACCCCGGGCTCTCGGAAGAACTCGGAGTGGATGCATGAGCGACATCCATCCAGAGAATCTGCTCGAGAAGTTCGCGGCGGGCGGGCTCACACCGAACGAGCACCACCTGCTGCAAGAGCACTTGGCGGGCTGCGTGGCGTGCCGCTTCGAGCTCTTGGTCCGCGCCGATTTCGAGACCGAAGCCGAAGCACTCGAGTTCGACCACATCTCCACGCGCCAGCTGCTCTTGGCGCTGCCCGTAGCGCAGTCGCTGCCCGTAGCGCAGTCGCTGCCCGCTTCGCTGCCGGTCACCGCGCCGCTCGAGGCGCAGCACCGCCCGCCACCAGCGCCCGACAGTCTCCCGCTCGCTCCCGTCGCGATCCGACGACGGTCCTGGCGCCGCACACTGGCGATCACGGCTGCGGCGCTGGGGCTCGCCTCGGGCGCGGCAGCCCTCGTCGCGATACGGGTCCCGAGCAGCGCACGCACGCTCGACGTGGCCCTCCGCACGCCCAAAGCCCCCAGCCCCCACGGCGCTTCTGCCCAGGCGAACGTTCGCAGCCGCGCAGCCTCGGACGCGCCGCAGCCCGAGGCCACGCCCTTGGCCGCCAGCGCGACGCCCGCGGACGAGCCCGCGCGGCATGTTCGTCCAGCGAGAGCGCAGCGTCCCGCTGCGCCCGTCCCTCGAGCCGACATCTCCCCAGCGCAGGCGGACGAGGCGCTGACGGCCGCAGAGCTCTTCTCCGACGCCAACCAGGCACGGCGTGCCTCCAACACGGCGCGCGCCACCCAGCTGTACCGCTTGCTTCAACGCAAGTTCCCCGCCTCGCAGGAGGCGCAGCTCTCGCTCGTGACACTGGGCTCGCTGCAGCTGAACGCTGGCAACCCCGCCGGAGCGCTGGCCACGTTCAACCGTTACCTGAGCCGAGGTGGGCGCGCGCTGGAGGCCGAAGCTCTGTACGGGCAGGCGCAAGCCCTGCGCCGGCTAGGGCGCAGCGGCGAAGAGCGTCGCGCCTGGGAACGGCTGCTTGCGAGGCATCCTGGTTCGGGCTACGCCCCCCAGGCGCGTGAAAGGCTCGACTCGCTGGGTGGTTCTTAGACCTCGGTGGGCGGGGGCCATCGTGATGGCGATGGCCTTGGTCCTGGGCGGGGGAGCGGCGAAAGCCATGCCGGCCGACACAGCGACCTCCGACGCAACCGAGCAGCGCGTGCTGTTGCGCCTCCTCGGTAGCGAGCAGGCGCTCGCCCTGTTGGAGAGCACGGCCGAGGAGCTGTTCCAGCGCCTCGGCATCCAGGTCGACGTCGCACCGGTCAGCGAAGAGTTGCCGCAGGCGAGCGAGCCACCGCTCGCCATCGCAACCATCGAGATCACGCCGCCGCTGTGCCGAATCGTGATCGTGGACGGAGGCAGCGGCGCAGAGCTGGACCGCCGCAGCTTTTCGGAGAGTTCCGTCGAGACGGCCGTCGAGGCCGCCGCCCACATCGCCTACTTCGTCGTCGAAACACGGCTGGCGGAAGCTGACCGCGCGAGCGCGCCCGCACCCCCACCCGCACCCGCAGCCCAACCACAACCCGCGCCCTCTTCGCCCGCCGTCGCGCCTGTCCCCCCCACCCCGGGCGCAGCGGTCGCGACGATCGCCGAGCCCGAAGAGCACGAGACCGTGAGCCCCGGCGAGCGGGGCAGCGTCGGCGTCGATCTGGGCCTGACCTTCAGCGTCGTCAGCCTTGGCTCCGGCCGCGTACGCCCCGGCTCCGGCTTGACCGGCGAGATCCGCTTCCCCAGCCTGGGCGTGCCCCTCGGCGTGCTGCTCGCCGCCACCACCCACGCCGCGAGCGACCTGGAGTTCCAAGGCGCAAGCGCCGAGCTCCGACCGAGTGTGTTGCGCCTGCTCGCCACGCTGGACCTACCGCTCGGCTCGGCGCTCGCTTTCGCGTTCGGCGCGGGTGGCGGTGTCGAATGGTTGCGCCTGACGCCCACGGCCTCCGCCGACGGCGTGCAAGTCAGCGGCGCCGAGTCGATGTTCGAGGGGCTTCTGACGGGCGTCGCGGGCCTGCGCATCAAGCTCGCCGAGCGCGCGTTCCTGTCGGCGTTCGGCGGCGTCGACATCGGCCTGAACCCCAAGACCTTCACGGCGAACACGGCCGCGGGCCAAGAGGTGCTGTTGCACATGCCCAGCGTGCGTCCCGTGATGCTGCTCGGAGCCGCCGCGTCGCTCGACCAATCGCCCCGCTTCAGCGCCGCGGAGGCGCGGTGAGGTTCCACGGCTGCGTGCTCTTTGGCGTGCTGCTGGCCGCGTGCGGCGGTGAAGACGTGCTCGTCTTCGACGCGGTGCCTGGAGCCGGAGGTTCCGCCGGGGACCTGACGAGCTCGGTGGGCGGGTCCACCGCGAGCGTGACCATGACGGCGACTGCAACTGCATCGGCGAGTGCAACAGCGAGCTCCAGCGAGACGTCGACGACGGGCATGACGACCGAGCCCTGCAGCGACGTCTACGACTGCGGAAACTACTTCTTCTGCCAGAAAGACTCGTGTTCGGCGGCGATGGGCGCGTGCGAGCCGCGCCCCGTGCTGGGCGACCCCGATCCCGACCCCGTCTGTGGCTGCGACGGCGTCACTTACTGGAACGACTCGTTGCGGCGCCAGTTCGGTGTCGCGAGCGCCACACCGGGTGAATGCAGCGGCTACGCGCGCCGCTGCAACAGCGGAGAAGATTGCGGCGTGTTCCCAGGATATTGCGCGCGAATTTTGCCCCCGGGCGCCAGCTGCGATCCTGAACCGTACCCGCGACCCGAAGGCACCTGCTGGGTCATTCCCCCGCGACCCGAGATGGTCACGGACTCCACCCTGTTCCTGCTCTGTCCCACCCCCAGTATGCCGGCGCCGGAGTACTGCGCCGACACCCATCTCGCGATCGCCTCCCAGCTGCCTCACATTCGCATCAGCGAATTGGCGGAGTGTCCCAACGGCGAGTCCGTGCAGGACCAGTGAACGGCAGCGCCTATAACGACTCGGCGAGAGCCACGGCCTCGGGGTGCCCCTTGGCTACCCGCTGCATCAGCTTCACGTAGTCCTTCGCGCGCTTGTCCTTGGCGACGGCCAATGCTCGCGCGGCGAGTAAGCGGTACGCGAGCGGCGTGGCATCGGGGGGGAAGTCTTTGGCATCCGCAGAGGCAGCCGCTTGCTTTTCCTTGCCCTGCGCGGCATCGACCAGAATGTTCAACCAACCTGCGGCGGCCCCGAGCAGCGCGGGGTACTGAGCGATGAGGTCGCGCGCCGCGGGCGCGTCGTCGTTGGCGAGCAGCACCAAGGTCCTTTCGATGACGGCGGGGGTGGTCGGTGTCGACAGCGCCTCGAGCGACGGCGCGAGCGCGAGTTTGGCTTTGCCCTGGTACCGCAGCAGACGCGACATGCGCAGGCTGTAAACGGGTCGCTCGACGCTTTTGGGCCACTGACCCGTCAGCGACTCGGCGAGATCGAGTTTGCCCGTGGCCAGCGCAGCGTCGACGGCGACGACCTGACCCCACGGGACTTGCGGTTGAGCCATGCGCGTGAGCGCCTCTTCGGGCGGGTAGCTCGAGCCGAGCATGACCGCGCGCGACGCGGCGAGAGCTTCCAGCTCTTCGTTGTCCTTCGCGTCGCCGAACGCGTCGACGGCCACCTCGAGCGCGCTCGGATCGAGCGTCTCGTAGGCCACGACGGATCGCACGATGGCCACGTCGCTCGCGCGCGGATCCAGTTGTTCGATGGCTTTCTGCGCCTCTTCGAGCCGCCCCCCGAGCAACGCCACCCGCGCGGCGAGCACGCGCGCCTGCGGATACACGGCAGAAAAGCCGAGCGCGCGCAGCGCGGCCGTGCGCGCCAGGGTCTCGTCGCCGGCCTGAATCGCCAAGAACCCGAGCCGGGTCGCCATGGCAGGCCCCAAACTGCGCTCGACGCCGGCTGCGATCGCGCGGGAGGCCTCTTTGTAGTCGCCGCCGTGGATGGCCTCGAGCGCGTCGACGGCATAGACGATGGGGCGCAGCGGCACCGCCAGCGAGCCTTCGCGCGCCTTGTCGATGCGCGCCTCGGCAGGCAGCTCGCTAGCTCGATCGGGGTTCACCGCCCAGTACAGCGCCTCGAGCGCTTGCAGCGTGGCAGCGTCGCCGCCCTTCCGCTTCAGAGAGTCGATCACCGGCCGCGCCTTGTCGGGGGCGAGTTCGAGCAGCGCGAGCCGCGCGAGGAGCATGTCCGCCACCAACAGCTTGTCGTCGAGCGCGCGCGCGGCTTCGTAGCGCTCGATGGCGCGCAGATCGCCGGCGCGTTCCAGCACGGCGCCCGCCGCCAGTTGATAGTAGGCGTCTTTGCCCGCTTGCTTGTCCCACTTGGGCAACAGCGCCGCGGCGCCGGCCACGTCGCCTTCGGCCAAAAACGCACCGAGCTTGCCGAAGACGTACTCGGCTTCTCCCATACCGACGCGTTTGGCGCGGTGGGTCGCCGAATCGAGGCCTTGCGAATCGCCCGGCGCCAGCAGGGTGTACAAGAAGCGGTTCTCGAGCCAGCGGCGCGCCGCGTCCTTGCTGAGCGAATCGAGTTCGAACGCTTGCTTGAGCTTTTCGTCCGTGGCGCGGACGTTGTCGAGGGTACCCGAAAGCAATAGCTTCGACACCTCGGTATTCAGCTGCGCTGCCTGGGCCGTGCGCTTCGCCTTCACTTGCTCGGCGTAGTAGTAGCCACCACCACCGCCCGCGGCCACGAGCACGGTCGCCAGCACGAACAGCCACGCACCGCGTGTCTTCTGCTTGGGCGCTCGTTCCCAAGCGGGTCTCACCGCGCCCTCGGGTTCGAAGAGGCCGACGCGTGCCAGGTGCTCGAGCACGAGCGCGGCGCTCGGCGCGGCGCTCGCATCGAAGTCGCCGCGGCTCTGAACCACGCGGCGCCCCGGTGCGTGGCCCGGCACGGAGCGCGGGTACGCCGAGTTGCCCGGCACCGTCGGCGGCTCCCACGCGGATTCCTCGTAGCGAGGCAGCGATCCGCTCTGCTGGGTGCGAGCGGGCGCCGCCGACTCGACGCGCGGGTGGGTGATGTCGTCCGCGCTGTTGCTGACGACCTTGGGCCGGAAGGCGTTCTCGATCTCTTCTTGCTCGATATCGGAGGTCAGCAGTTCTTCGCGCTCTGAAGGGAGCTCGCCGCGTCGCGCGTAGGCGGGCGCGGCGTTGCCGAAGGACGGCATCGGAAGGCCCGTCGCCAGTTTGGGCGGAGGTGGCATCACCACACGCGCCGGACCCGGAACACGCGAGGGCGGCGCCGCGCTCGGCGCTCGGCTCGACGGCAGCGCACGATCGAGTTCATCCAGCACGCTCAGGTCGTGAAAGTTGACCGGAGCCGCAGGCGCTACCGAGGGTCGTAGAGGCTCGTTCTTCGCGACTTCCTTGGCGACGGCGTCGGCCCCCACGCGCCGCTGCAGCGCGCCGTAGACTTGGGCGCGCCCTTGCCAGCGCGCGAGATCCGGCTCGACCATGCCGAGCTGGGCCGCACGCTCGAACACCTTGAGCGCCCGCTCGGCGTCCCCTCGGCGCAGCAACACCTCACCCAAGAAGCGAAACGGGATGCCGCTCTGGGGATTCGCCTTGCCGGCGTGGACCAGCGCTACCTGCGCCTCGGCGAACATGGCCGCGTCGAGGTACATGCGGCCGACCGCGATCATCACGTCGGCGTGGTTCGTGTGTCGCCTCAACGCAGCGGCGCCGACTTCGACGATCAGATCTTTGCGCTGGGCTGCCCCAAGATGAGAGCACAGGGCAATGGTGGCGCCGGCTTCGGGACTCCTACGCCAGCGATTCAGAAGCTCGTCGAGCGCGCTCATTCAGCACCTCAAAGGATACCCGAGAGAGAACGGTAAGCTGAACGAGTGATTTAAGAAATTCTCGTGTAGCATGATTCAGCTGAGCGTGCGCAGACGCGCGCCTGCACGCTCGAGGTGAACGGCTTCGTTGCGCATGCGACGACTCTGCGAGAGCGCGCACCTCCATCGGGAATGCCGAATCGTCGGGACCAGCTTGCGCGGCTACGGTGACGCTGGCCTCTCCGTCGCCAAGAAATTAGGGGGGGTCAGGCCAGGGGCTGCAGTGCCAACACAACCCTCTGTAACACCTCGCCATACCTTTTCCCGGCCTGCGCGCCGGGATGTTCTGGGGGACTGGCGCTGGAGCACGATCCGGACCACATTCGGGGCGCCGACCCCAACCCCCGTGTTCAACCGAGCCAAATCCTGACATGTGCGGAGTCTTCGGAATCATCAACCACAGCGAAGCTTCCAAGCTCACGCATCTGGGGCTTCACGCCCTACAGCACCGCGGACAAGAAAGCGCCGGCATCGTCACCAGTGACGGCGGGCAGCTGCTCCAGCACCGCGGCATGGGCCTGGTTCACGATGTCTTCCCCGAACAGCAGCTCGAGCGGCTCACCGGCAAGAACGCCATCGGCCACGTGCGCTACTCGACCGCAGGCGGATCGGCGCTCAAGAACGCGCAGCCGATCGCCGTCAACTACTCGCGCGGGTGTCTGGCGGTGGCGCACAACGGCAACCTGACCAACGCCGAAGCGCTGCGTGAACGACTGGAAGAGCGCGGATCGATCTTTCAGAGCATGAGCGACACCGAAGTCATCGTGCACCTGATCGCCGCGAGCGTGCAGCACACCGTCGAAGATCGCATCGCCGACGCGCTGACTCAGGTGCGTGGCGCCTACTCGCTCTTATTCTTGACCGAGGACAAGATGATCGCCGTGCGTGATCCGCGCGGCATCCGGCCGCTCTGTATCGGCAAGCTGCGCGGTGAGGAAAACGTGCACACGGTGGCGAGTGAGCCCAGCAGCTTCGACCTGATCGACGCTGAGTTCGTGCGCAACGTCGAGCCGGGCGAGATGGTGGTTTTCACCGAGTCCTCGGTCAGGAGCATGCGGCCCTTCTCGAGCATGCCCCAGTCGAGCTGTATCTTCGAATACGTCTACTTCGCGCGGCCAGACGCGGTGCTCGACGGCATCAGCGTCTACGAGGCGCGCAAGAACCTCGGCCGCGCGCTCGCGCGTGAACACGCGATCGACGCCGATCTGGTGATCCCGGTGCCGGACTCGGGCGTGCCGGCGACCATCGGCTACGCCGAGGCCGCGGGTCTACCGTTCGAGATGGGCCTGGTCCGCAGCCACTACGTCGGCCGTACCTTCATCGAGCCGTCGCAGAGCATCCGCCACTTCGGCGTGCGCCTGAAGCTGAGCCCGGTGGGCAGCATGCTCGCTGGCAAACGCGTGGTGGTGGTCGACGACAGCATCGTCCGCGGCACCACCAGCCGCAAGATCGTGAAGATGTTGCGCGACGCCGGCGCCAAAGAGGTGCACATGCGCATCTCGAGTCCGCCGAACCAGTGGCCCTGCTATTACGGTATCGACACCCCCACGCGCGCGGAGCTGATCGCCTCGAGTCACTCGGTCGAAGAGATCAACCAGTACATCACCAGCGACACGCTCGGCTATTTGAGCCTCGACTCGATGAAGCGCGCCGTGCTCGCCTGCCGCACCGCGCCCGAGCCGCCCAAGCCCAACGGCAACGGGATCCACCTCCCGGTCCTGGGGCCGTCGACCCCCGAAGATTTCTGCGACGCTTGTTGGAGCGGCAACTACCCAGTGCGCTTCATCCCCCATTCGGGCCAGCGGCAGATGCGCCTGATGGACATTTGAGGCGCGGCCTTCGGAATGGGGCCGGCGAGGCTCCCCTGGGCCGCCCGGGTGCCCCAGGTGTTTCGAGCTCCGCGCTCGCGCTACACTAGGCGATACGCCCATGCTCGATCGCCTCCCCGCTCGCGTCTCGATCGTCGAAGTCTCGCCGAGGGACGGGCTGCAGAACGAAGCCGCTCCCATCGACACCGACGGCAAGCTGCGCCTGGTGAACGCCTTGGTGCAGAGCGGGCTCACGCGCATCGAGCTCACCAGTTTCGTCGCCCCGCGCTGGGTGCCGCAGCTCGCCGACGCCGAAGAGGTCGCGCGTCGGGCGCTGCGTCGCGAGGGCGTGGTCTTCAGCGCGCTCTGCCCCAACTCGAGGGGGCTCGAGCGCGCCATCGCTGCGGGCCTCGACGAGGTCGCCGTCTTTCTTTCGTCCAGCGAGACCCACAACAAGCGCAACACCAACAAGAGCATCAAGACGTCGCTCGAGACCTTCGCCGAGGTCATCGAGATGGCCCTCGGGGAACGGATGCGCGTGCGCGCGTACATTTCCACGGTGTGGGGCTGCCCCTACGAAGGCGAAACCGATCCTGGTCGCGCGCTCGAGATCGCGCGCGAGCTACTCGGCCTCGGCTGCTACCAGGTGTCGCTCGGCGACACGATCGGCGTGGGCACACCGCTGCAGACGCGGCGTATTTGCGAGTTGTTCTTGCAGCACGTCCCAGCAGAACAGCTGGCGCTGCATTTGCACGACACGCGCGGCACCGCGCTCGCCAACGCACTCATCGGGCTCGAGCTCGGCGTCACGACCTTCGATGCTTCCGTGGCTGGGCTCGGCGGCTGTCCGTACGCGCCCGGCGCTGCTGGCAACCTGGCCACCGAGGACCTGGTGTACATGCTGCACGGAATGGGCATCGAGACGGGCGTGGACCTGGATCAATTGATCGAGGCAGGTCGTATCGCCGAGACCGTAGTAGGCCGGCGCCTACCCGGCAAAGTGCACCAAGCGGGGCCGAACCGACCTCGCAACTCGGCGTGAGTCACAGGTCGCCTTCGAACTTGTCGACGGCCCACGCGATCTGCTGCCGCTGCTTGTCGATCTGCTCTTTCGTACCGCCGACCTCGAGCAGGTAAATCCACCCGTCGCTGAGCCAAGAACCCTCGGTCAAAAACAGCGTCACCATGTACAGGTGCGGCTTCTGCCCTTCGTCGTGGCCGAACCAGAGCTGCCGCCCCGAAAGCCCTTGTGCGTTCTTGATGGATTTGGACTCGATCAGAGCGTAGCCGCCCCGCGCGCGCAGCTCGTTCTCGATCGCGCGCACCCAGAAGTCTAGATCGCCCTTCGGGTCGTGTTCGACCTCCCGCACCCCGATTACGAGCCCGTCGGCCGTGGTCGCGCGGTAGTCGTAGTTGTCGTAGTCCGCGTCCAGCTCCACGAAGCCGGGGGGAGTGGCGGCTGTGAACGACGGACCGCAACCGTTCGCGAGCGCCAAGAGCAGGAGCCCCAGTGTCAAGTGGATGTGCTTCATGGCAGTCTCACAAACTCAGAAGCTCCCCGAGCCCGAGTTGCTTCAACCAGGGGAACGGCAGCTGGACCTTCGAATCGACCCGCTCGACCGGGCGCGCCTCGAAGCGCACCGTCACGGTCGAGAATGCCACGAGCTCCTTGAGCAGCTTCAAGCGGCCCTTGATGCGCTCGATCTTGTCGGTGAGGCGCGCGAGTTCGGCTTCGACAGCCAACGCTTCTTCCACCTTCTGGGCCCGCTCGAGCAGCGCTACCAGGCGCTCGCGCACGACCTCCGCGTTCTTCAACTCGATACTGAGATCGTTGTACTGCTCGGTGACGTCGCTGACCTCGACCTGTCGGTGCAGCTCGTCTCCCTTTTCGGAGATATCATCCAGCGCCGCGTCGAACTTGCCCGCGGGAACCCGGATGGTGATCGTCATGTCGTCGCGAGTCACCAGGTATCCGCCGCTGGTTTTGGCCAACGCTTCGATGGCATCCATGACCTTTCGGGTCTCGAACACCGCCATCGTCAAGGTCGCCCGATAAATCAAGAGCGGCGTCGGCTTCTCGCCGGCCGCGAGCACCGGCTCGCCAGCGCCCGAGGGTCCCAGAGCTGCCTCTTCACGTGCGTCGGCCGGCGAAGGTGGCGGTTGGGCCCCGAGGGCATTGCCGCCCGCCATGTCCGCCTCGCCCTCGGCCGGGGCTTCGGGGGCAGGCATGGGCCCCGGCATCTCGGCCCCGACATACGAGGGCGCTTGAGGGGCTGCGGCATCCGCGCTGCTTGCCTCGGCAGCCGCCCCACAGCTCGCGAGCAAGAGCGCGCACAGGAAGGCCACGAGGCCCACCCACCACCGGTGAAACCGGAGTTCGTCGGGCAGCGATCGTAGGGTTCCCCGCATCACGAACCTACTTTCCCGCGACTCGCTTGACCGAAACGCGCTCCATCACCGGGGGGTTCACGGCCTTGTCACCCATGGTTTCGGAAGACGCGAGCTTCTCGATCACTGCATCGGGAGTGCATTTGCCGAAGATGGTGTAGCCACCGTCGAGATGTGGCTTGGCGGCGTCCGTGATGAAGAACTGCATGCCGTTGGTGTCCCTGCCCCGGTTCGCCATACACAGCAGCCCGCGCTGGTCATGCTTGCCGCCAGGCCAGATCTCGTCCGGAATCACGTACCCGGGTTCGCCTCCCCCAGTCCCCGTGGGATCGCCGCCTTGAATCATGAACCCCTTGATGATGCGGTGGAACACGGTGCCGTCGTAGGCGGGCCGCTTGACCCATTCACCGCTGCGCGGATCTTTGAAGGGCCGGAGTCCGCGCGCCAGCCCAACGAAGTTCGCCACGGTGTTGGGCGCCTTGTCATCGTACAACTCGCACGAGAGCGTGCCTTGCGCGGTCTTGATCTCTGCCACTAGCTTACCTTTGGCGGGCAAGCCCTTCGTGGCATCTTCCAAGGTGAACTTGCCACCGAGCGGATCGGACCCGCCCGAATCCGCCGCCGCCTTGCTCATCCGCGAGCCCGCGACGTGACGCCTGTCGGGGAACTCGGATCCCAGTTTCCCTTCCTGGCGCCCAACTGCTTCACCGAGCCGCTTGCGCGCTTCGCGCTGCTCGTCCCGCGACTGCTCCCCGCTTTTTTCCTGCGCGGGCTCCGCGCGCACTTTGGGCGCCGGTTCGGGCTCGGGGGGTGCCGCCTTGCAGCCAAGCATGAACAGGCAACCAAGCATGAACCGGCAAGCGAATGGGAACGACGCAAGCACCGCGGCGCGAACTCTCGGGGTTCCCAGCGGGAGGTGTCGGGGGATCATCGGATTATCCTTTTAGCAGCGCTTCTCGTGAAGAATCCAGAGGCTTCGACGCATCGCAGACAGTGGGTCAGCGATCGATCTCCAGGCGTTGACCGGCAAACACCCCTTGCTCGCGCGTCCAGCCCGCATTCACTTCCAGCACGTAGGTTGCAGGACAAGGGACTCCCCGCGACGCCCGGCTCAGGGTCGGTACGTTCTCGAGGATGCCAACGATGGTGCCACTGCGATCGATGAACAGCATGTCCAGCGGGATGCAGGTGTTCTTCATCCAGAACGAGCGGGGCCGCTCGTCCGGGAACACGAAGAGCATGCCTTGATCCTGCTCGAGAGCGGTGCGGTACATCAAGCCGCGAGCGCGCGTGGGATCCGACTCGGCCAGCTCCACACGGATCTGCGGGCTCTGGGGCGCGTCGACGAAGGTGACCGCACCCCACGCGAGCTCCGGGGGTCCAGTGGGATCGGCGGGGCAGCTCGCAGCCGGCGCCGCCGGGGGTGGAGCCTCCGGCGGTGACGGCACCACGCAGCCCTGTGTGCGGCTGGAAGCTCCCAGCGAGGCCGGTTGTGCAGCCACCGGATCACGCCGAGCCGTACCCATGCCCGCGCTGGCTGCCGGCACCGCCGCGTGACCCGTTTCGTGACCCGTTTCGTGACCCGCCTCGTGACCCGCCTCGTGACGGTGCGTCTCGCCGCGCGTGCAAGCAGGCGCGAGGCCGCCGAGGCCCACTGTCACCGTTGTCATAGGCAGGATGACGCGGCAGAAGCCCGACCCGATTCGCCACTGCATGAGGCAGGCTTATTAGCACGATCTGGCTGGGCGCTCCCCCACTGTCGAGCTATGCTTGTCCCGATGCGTTGGGGCGCTCCCTACTACCTGCTTTTGACCGTGTTTGTGGTTGGCTGCGGGGGCACCACTAAGCGCGGAATCGATGACGACCCCGACGCCGAGGCAGTCACGAACAGCAACTCCACGACCGGATCCGGAGGCACCACGGGTCTCCCCGACGCCGAGCCGGATGCAGGCCCAGATGCGGCCATGGATGTCGTGTCCGACTACGTCGACCCCGGCTGCCCCGACGCTGCACCACCAGCGCCGGTGATCGAGTGCGAGCCCCTGGCCACGCCCGACGGCTGTGAAGACGGGCTCGCGTGTTTCCCATACATTCAACGCCCCGGCGGCGACGGGTGCGGTTTCGAGCAGTACGGGGCGCGCTGCCTCCAGCCCGGCCTCGTGCCCTTGGGCGAACGCTGCGGCAGCGAATTCGGCTGGTGCGGGGCAGGCTCGCTGTGTGTCGTCGGAGCGCTGCCCGGCGCGCGTTGCCTCCAGCTGTGCGATCCGTTCGGCCCCAACACCTGCCCCAGCGGTTTGATCTGCGCAGCCGTCGACGTCGAAGGCTACGGTGTATGCGGCTAACTGGTAGGAAGAGCGCGTTCGCCGCGCTCTTGATCATTGGCGGGGCTTCGGGTTCGGCGTGCGGAAGCCGTTCGGAGCTCGCGCTCGAAGACGACCCGCCGGCACCCACGCCCGAAGAATGTTTGTTCGACGAGGACTGCCCGAGCCCAGATCTTTGCTTGCCCGCACGCTGTGTCTCCGGTGTGTGTGAACCCGCGTCCGCGCCCATCGCCTGCGACGACGCCGATCCCTGCACCGAAGACGCCTGCAACCCGAGCACCGGGCAGTGTCGGTTTCGACCGCTCAGCTTCGATCAAGACGGCGACGGCTTTTACGGTCCTCGCCCTGGCTATGCAGCGGGCGCTCCCGACTCTTGCGGCGACGACTGTGACGACGCCAGCGACAAAGCCTTTCCGGGCGGGGTCGAAGCTTGCGACGGCGTGGACAACGACTGCAACGGTGTGATCGACGACGGAGCGCGTTATCACGGGGTCAACACAGCGCCGCAGCGCCTCTCGCACCTGGACGATACTCGCTCCGGAGCGGCGGGGTTGTCGTCCGACGGGGAGCGCTGGGGCGTCACACTGTGGGGAGAGGTCGAGCGACGCGAGGCGCGCTTTCTAGGCGTCTCGACCGACGGCACGATCGAGGCGGAAAAGTTGCTCACGAACCACAATGGCGGCAGCTACGGCGGCCCGCTGGTGTGGACGGGCGCGTTCTACGGCGTCGCGTGGCCCGACAACCGCCAGGATGAAAACGTCGAAGTTTATTTCAACCGCCTCGACCGCAACGGCGACAAGCTGGGTCCCGACCTGCGCCTGACGAACACGCCCGGCTTCTCGCTGTACCCTTCCATCAGCTACGACGGCAGCGAGTTTCTGGTGTTCTGGACCGACGAAGAAGCTGGACTTTCCGTGTTGTGGGTGCAACGCATCGCGCTCGACGGCGAGCCCGTCGGCCCGCTGACGCGCGTCAGCCCGGAAGGCGTCTGGGCCGAGCTCTATTCGCTCGATTTCAGCAGCGCGCGCCTGGGTGCCTCGATCGCATCGACTGACTTCGCCGGGGACACGAGCTTGCACGTGTTGAGCCGGCGCCGAGATTTTGCGGACGACCCGACGTTCATCCAGATCGACACCAACCCCGAATCGCACCAGACGCGCTTTCTCGGCGACCGATTCGTCACCGTCTGGACTCAGGTATTCGACGGGCCGACCTTCGGCCAGTACGTCTACGGAATCTCGTTCGACGAGTTCGGCAACCCGCTCACGGCCAAGACCGCGCTCACGCCTGGGGGCGGTAACGTGCGCAGCGTCGCGCTCCTCTCGCTGGGCGATCGCGCCTTGCTGTTTTGGTCCGACGACAGCGCAGGCAACTACGAGATCTACGTGAAGACCATCGACCGAGAGTTGAACGAGCTATCGCCCCCCGAACGTCTGACCATCGCCGACGGCTACAGCGTCGACGCACAACCCGCGTTCGGCCCCGACAGTCAGGTCGGCGTCGTCTTCAACGATACCCGCGACGGCGGCGCCGCCCAAGCCTACATGCTGCATCTGGCCTGCGACGATCAGTAGCCGAAAAGCTCACGCACCCGCTAGCGCGAGCCACGCGGCCCGCACTCACTGCCATGCCGACAAGCCACGCGCACCGTGCCGCGCGCCACCCATACTGACAAGCCTCGCGCCCCGCTCTCACCGCCCATGCTGACAAGCCTCGCGGCCCGTACTCACCCGACCGATGCTGAGAGCCACGCGGCCCGTGCCGCGCGCCACCGATGCTGACAAGCCTCGCGCCCCGTACTCACCGCCCCTGCTGACAAGCCACGCGCCTCGTAACGCGCGCCACCCATACTGACAAGCCTCGCGCCCCGTACTCACCCGACCGATGCTGAGAGCCACGCGGCCCGTGCCGCGCGCCACCGATGCTGACAAGCCTCGCGGCCCGTGCCGCGCGCCGCCGCACGCACGGGACTGGGTCCGTTGAACACGGGACGGCGAGAGACGCGCACCGCACACACTGCATATGTCACAGGTGTTGAATGAGGTCTTTAGTATTGCGCCAGGCGAAGCCTGGAGAAGAGGAAGTCATGTAGACGCTGACGGAAACCTCTAGCTGGAGCCCGAGCGGGAAATAAGCCCGTCGGCAAAGGATTGGCCACCAGCCGAGAGCGAGTCTTGCGTGGAACCGGGGCGACCTGGCTGCGAAGCTTAGACAGCGATCGCTGAGGCCGTGGAATTGAGCCCAGAAATCACTGCAATCGTCCGGAGTCCTCGTGGTTACTTACAGCGGGGACAGCAGGGCGCGCCGCGAGGCAGCGAGAAAGCTGCGGGAGAGCGCGAGCGGCGGAATGCAGTCGAGGTTGGTGGGAGCGCGGGGGGCACCTTGGGGTTCATCCCAGCAACTGGGATAGCTCGCAACGCGACCTGAACGCTTCACTCGCACGGGCGCGGGTCCTCGGTCAGCGGCACGAGCCCCGCGGAGAACTCACGGTACAGGGCCGCGTAGCGACCTCCCGCGGCGAGCAGCGCTGCGTGGCTCCCCTGCTCCACGATGCTTCCGGACTCCATCACGGCGATAGTGTCGGCGTTCTTGATGGTGCTCAGCCGGTGCGCCACGACGAAGCTGGTGCGCCCCTCGAGCAACTTGGCGAGCGCCTGTTGCAGGCGTGCCTCGGTGAGCGAGTCCACCGCACTGGTCGCCTCGTCCAGAACCAGGATTCTAGGGTCGACCAGGAGCGCGCGCGCGAAACACACGAGCTGACGCTCCCCGAGCGAAAGGCTCGACCCCTTCTCGCCCACCTCGGTCTCGAAACCGTTCGAAAGCTGAGAAATCACGTCGAAGATCCCCAGAGCACGCACGACGCCTTCGACTTCGGCGTCCGTCGCCTCGGGCCGACCGAAGCGAATGTTGTCGCGGACGCTGCCCGAAAACAGGAAGTTATCCTGCGGCACGACGCTGATCGCACGCGCCAACTCTGCCGGCGCCATCCGAGTAATGTCGACACCGTCGACCAGCAGCGTGCCGTGGGTGGGGGTGTACAGGCGACAGAGCAGCCTGAGAACGCTGCTCTTGCCGCTTCCGGGCTTGCCCACCAAGGCGATGCTTTCGCCGGCTTTGGCCACGAGAGACACTCGAGTCAGCGCGTGACGCGCGGGCTCGTACTCGAGGCTGACCGAGCGGAGCTCCACGTTGCCCTGAAGCTTGGCCGAGCCCGACGCCGGGACCGGCACCGGAGCGACCGGCAGGTCCGCGTCGAGCAGGGCAAAGACGCGCTCGGCTCCCGCCATCGCGGTGAGCGCCTGGTTGTACTGCGTGCCGAGGATCGGCACCGGACTGAAGAACAGGCTCGAAAGGAAGAGGAACTGGATCAGCGTCGCCAGGTCGAGACCGCCGCCGAGCGCCTGGTAGCCCCCGATCACGACCAACAGCGAGAGAAAGAGCTGCCCGTTCACCTCGAGCAGCGGCAGAAAGACGCTCGAGTAACGTACCACCGCCATGTTGTTCGCCGAGTGCACGTCGATCAGCGCTCGGAACTTCTCGTCGTTCCGCGCCTGGCGCACGAACCCCTGGATCACGCGGATGCCGTTGACGGATTCTGCCAATGACGCCGTGAGCCGACTATAAGTCTCTTGCACTTCGCGGTAGGCGCGGCGCAGCCGAACGCGAAAGTAGCGCGTCAGGAGCCACAAGCACGGCAGCATGCAGCACACCAAGCAGAACAGCAAACGGTCGTACAGCAGCATCAAGATTGCGGCCACCAGCATCGAACCCAGCTGTACGGTGCTCACGAACACCACGTCTTGGATGCCGGTTCGCACCACGTCCACGTCCGAGGTCAGCCTCGAAATCAGGCGACCGAGCGGGACCTTGTCGAAGTAACTCTGAGGCAGCCTCATGATGCGCGCGAAGATCTGCTGGCGCAGGTCGAACACCACGGCCTCACCCAACAGCAGGGCAAGCCGCATGCGGTACATGAAACAAACTTCGGTGACCGCGACCAGCGCGACGAACCCAGCAATACCCAGCCCTGCACGCAGCGGATCACCGGAGGCGATCGGACCGCTGATCACCAAGCCGATGGCCCAGGTGATGGCGGGGACCTGCAAGGCCCTCACGATGACCAGGCTCAAGAGCAGGTGACGCGTGCCAGCGTAGGGGCGCGTGTACGAAAAGATTCGCTTCGTGAGCGCCCAGTCGAGCGGGCGTTGATCGGGCTCCGGATCGACGCTGGTGTTCACGCGAGTGCTCCGGTGCGCTCGATCAACGCACGACTCTCGGGATCGACGCCTTGGAGCCGGGCCGTGGCGGCGTAGAGGCCGTCGCCGCGCATCAACTCGGCGTGCGTGCCCTGCTCGGCGATGCGACCAGCGTCGAGCACGATGATGCGATCGGCGCGGCGCAGCGCGTTCACACGGCCCGACACCAGGAACGTCGTGCGGCCGCGGATGGCGCCGTCGACCGCGCGCAGGAGCTGCGCCTCGCTTTCAGCGTCGATCGCGGTCGTCGGATCGTCCAGCACCAAGATGGACGGCTCGACCAGCAGCGCTCGAGCAATCGCCAAGCGTTGACGCTGGCCACCGGACAGGTTGGAGGCGCCTTCGTCGATCACGGTGTCGTAGCCCTGGGGCAGCTCACGGACGAAGGCGTCGGCACCGGCCTGCTGCGCGGCCGCTTCGACGCGGGTCCGCGGCGCTTCCGGGTTTCCGAAGGCGATGTTGTTGGCGACCGTGTCGCGAAACAGCAGCGTCTCTTGAAATACGATCCCGACCTGGCGGCGCAGGGCGTCCAACGCAAAGTCTTTCACGTCGATGCCGTCGATCCGAACGCGACCTCTCGTGGGGTCGTAGAAGCGCGAGATCAGGCTGAGCAAGGTGCTCTTGCCGGACCCGGCTCTGCCCAAAATTCCGATGCACTCGCCAGCTTTGACATGGAGCGAGATATCCGCGAGCGCCGGGGTGCCATCGAGATACTCGAAGCCGAGCTGCTCGAGCTCGACGTCCCCGGCGAGACGCCCGGGCACGATGGGACTCGGCCTCTCTGCGACGCCGAGCGGTTGGTCGAGCACGTCGAACACGCGGCGAGCGCCGGTGAGGCTCTGCTGCAAGGTGTCCACGATGCTGGCCATGTTGGACGCCCGGCGCGCGAACTGCTGGAGCAGGCCGGCAAACACGATCAGGTCACCCAGCGTGATCTCGTGGCGGGCGATCAACACGGCCCCGTAGGCCATGAGCACGGCCAGGTTCAGGTGATTCAACAGATCGACGAGCGGCGTGAAGCGACTCACCGCGCGAAAAATGCCGGTCTGCTGAGCACGCACCGCGTGGTTTTGCGCGGTGAAGGCACGCTGCCGCTCGGCTTCTTGCCCGAACACCTTGATCACCGAAATGCCTTCGATCGATTCGGTGAGCACTCGCACCATCTGGTCGGAAAGCTCGCGATTTTTGAGGTAAGCCGGGCGCGCCCAGCGCGAGAACAACACGGTCGCAAGGTAGACGAGCGGCAGCAGCATGACGCTCACGAGCGTCAGCCAGACGTGCGTGCTCACCATGTACGCGAGGAAGAAGCCGAGCGCGAGCAACAGCACGACTCCCTGGATCACGACGCCGTCGACGAAGGACCTGAGCATCTGCACGTCCCGCGTGACACGATTGATGATGGCGCCGCTCGGATGCGCGTCGAAGAATCGAAAGCTCAGGCGCTGAAGCTTACGGTACAGCTCGAGGCGCATCGCCGGCACCAGCTCCAAATGAACCAATCGCCCCACCTGCAGCGAATACGCGTAGTTCAAGCCGGCGCCAATCAGCGCCATCAGCAAGATCGAGCCGCCCAACAAACCAAGCGCCGTCAGCGGCTCGAGCCTGGCGAGCTCGGCCATGCCCACCGGCCAACGCGGAGCGGGCGCTCCAGGGTCTAGCGCGGCTCGTATCACGTCGACCGAGAGCCCGGTGAGCCCGACGACGCCCAGCGTCATGCCAAGCAGTATCACCTGATAGAAAAGCACGAGCAGCGCACGCCAGCGGTAACGCCAGGTCAACGCGAGCAGGCGACGCACTACGTGCCCGCGCGATCGCTCGCTTGAAATCACGCTGGAGTCGCTCATCGGCCGAACCGGTGCCGAGTTCTAGCAGGCCGCCGGGGTTCCTCCAGCCCCTCGAACGTCTGGACGCGGGTCTACGAGGCCGAACGCCTGCCCACCGCCAACCGCCGCCGGCTCGCAACCGCCTCGGCGAGCATCGCCAAGATCTCTCCTGCGATGTCGGACAGCCCCACACGGCCCGCCGCTTGCACGCCGACGGCTTCGAGGACCGTCTCTTGCTGCGAGCCACGCCGCACGCGGATTCCGGGGACACTCAGAATGCGAGGGTAGCGCGCGCGCTCGGTGCGAAGCTGCCACGCCCAATGCAGCATGAGCGCCCCCGCAGGCTGCCGCACGGAGTACGCGGTCACGGCTTCGTGTTCGAAGCAAACATTCAAGTAGCGCAGCGATGCACCATCCGAGGCGGCCACGCGGGCGGTGCTGGGCGCCATCACCCGAATCGGGCTGCCGGCGCTCCCGAGTTCCAGAACCTTGCGCTCGAGCTCCACACACAGCGCCTCGAGCAGCAGCCCTTCGCTGCGCACATACCAATCAGCGAGCTCCCGAGACTCCCGCTCGCGTTGCTGCCGCCCGAGCTCCCGAGTTGCGTCGAACGCCGCAATCCGTTGGAACAGGCTAGCCGCGCGAACCCAAGGAGCCATTCGAGCGTGCTACGCGACGAGCCGGGCTCTGCTTCCTTTCCTTCCAAACCAGCCGCAGCTTCCAGCAGCATGGGAATTCGCGACGGGGTCTAAGTTGACACCTCTCCGGCGCCCGAGCGAACCTGCCGAGATGTTCCCTCGATCCGGGCCAGGTCATCGTTCCTCTTGGCCTGCCCTCGCAGGCTGGTCCGTCGTCGCGCTCATGGTCGTGCCCCTTGGGTGTGCTTGCCCGCCGTGTGCTGCTGAAGCACCGACCGGCGCACCTGCCCAGGAGCCTTCCGCGACGGAGGATGCATCGGGGGCGGCTCCCGCCTCAGGCGCCGAGGCACCGGCGAGCTTCGCGCCATCGGGGACCAAGAACTTGGTCTGGGACGGAGACGGCACTGGCAACACCGCCAAAGGCTGGGCGGATTGCGAAGACAAGGGCAGCTGCACGACCAAGGTAGAAGTGGCAAGCCGCGAAGGCGTCAACGGCAGCGCAGCCGTGCATTTCCAGGGTAAAGGCGCGCGCTGGATCGGCATGGGCTGGAACTGGTTCGGCTGGTGGCCAAAGGACGCGGGATCGGACATCAGTCCCTACGACACGCTCAAGTTCTCGCTGCGGGTCGTGGTACCAGACCCCAACAACGCTCCCCCGCCCGCCGCGATGACCGTGGCGCTACGCTGCAGCGCCGGCGAGAAGACGAGCGCCTCTGTCACGCTGGAGCGCTTCCTGCAGAACCCCGGCGACGGCAAATGGCACGACGTAGAAATTCCACTCGCGGAGTTCTACAAGGGCAACGAAAGTCAGGCGTTCGATCGCAAGACGGCCTGGGAACTGAATCTCGGCACTTGGGCGCCACACGACCGAAGCTTCGACATCTACGTCGATGACATCACGGTCTTGAAAAAGTAGCCGGGGAAGCCAGCGGCTCGCGCGGCTGCCGTGCCGCACCGAGCTCGAGCCCCAGGAGCACCCACAGCACCCAGAGCACGTTCGCCACCGCCAAATGCACGATCTGCATCCAGGCAGGAGCGCTCAACCAAATGTTGATCACACCGATTCCGAGTTGCACGAACAACACCAGTATCACCACGTTGGCAAGCGTAGCGTGGCGGGGCGCGACGCTCTTCACGTAGCTGACGACCCCGAATAGATACAGCGCCGCAAACAACGCCAAGAGCGGGTGCAGCGACCTCACGCGCTCGAGCAGCGTTGCGCCGGTACGCACCTCTGCGACGCGCTCGCTCAGCCTGGCGCCCTCGGTCACGGGATACAGGGTGTCGCCGAGCGCCGTGAGCGCGCCCGTGGTGGAAACCGCGATTAGCACCGCGAGCCCCCCGAGCATCAGCCCCGCGGGGAGCCCGCTGAGCCTGAGCACCGGAGCTCGGTGTTTCACGGCCCACGCGGTGACGGTGAGCACCAGCATCAGGAGCGCGGTGTTGACCAGATGCGCCGGCATCACCACCGCGCGGGCCCCGGACGTGTCGTCCGCCACGAGTTCGAACAATACCAGCCCGGCGCCGATGAGCGCCTCGAACACCAGAAACAAGAGGCTGAGCCAAGCGCCGCGGCGCGCCAGGTGGCGCGGGGGTAGCTGGCGCACCACGACCACCAACAGACCGACCACGACCAAACTGACCCCGCTCGTCACGCGGTGCGTGAGCTCGATCAGCGTTTCGACGCTGCGCGGCAGATGGGCGATCTCGCCATGACAGGTCGGCCAATGCTGACCACAACCTGCCCCGGAGCCCGTCACGCGCACCAGCGCTCCGAACAGGATCACGAAGAGCGTGTAGAACAGCGCCGCCATCGCCAACCAGCCCCCCCGGATCCGCAGAGCTTCAGGCTCAGCGAACGTGGCGGGACGCTCACCGGAAGGCAACTCCGACAATGGCGGCGCAGGCGAGGCGGACTGGAAAGTCATGGTGCGGGGCAGGGTGTGCCACGTTTTATCGCGCGCGTCGACTCCACGACCCGAACGACGCCGCGCACGTCGTCCAGGTAGATCGAAAGCTCCGCCAGCTCGGGCAAGCACACCAGCGCGTGGCGCGTCAGCCGCTCGAAGTGGGCCAGAAAACGTCGCAGCGCCGCCGGCTCGGTAAGCACTGCGGCGCGGCTCTCGTCGGTCGCCGCGAGCGTGGCGGCGAGCGCCTGTTCCTGTTCGCGCCGCCACTCGAACACAGCGTCGAAGCTCGGCGCCAGCAGCGCCACTACCCGGTCGAAACGGGCAAAGAGGCGGCGATAGCGGGTGGCCAGCGCTCGGTTGACCTCGCTGCGCCACACTCCATCGACGTCTTCGAGTCGCTCGAGGGCGTTGACGGGCGTGGTCAGCGCCGCGTCGGATTCCGGCGGCAGCCCGAGGCACCAGCCCTCGAGCAGGATCAGATCCAGGGTGCCCGCGTCGATGCGCCCCCACGCGCCAGCATCGACGCGATCGTCCGCTGCCTTGTCGAAGCGCGGAATGCGCGCGCCGCGACCAGCTCCGAGGTCGTCGATCACGTGCTCGAGCAGCGTGATGTCGTGCGTGCCGGGGACACCCCGCGTCACGAACAACGGATGCACGTCGCGCGCGAGCGCCACCCGCTCCGCACGCGACAGGTAGAAGTCATCGAGTGAGAGCGCCGCCACACGGTCCCCCCCGGCGTCGCCGATCACGCGAGGCAAGTCACGCAGCAACGTCGTCTTGCCGGATCCTTGCGCACCCGTGATCGCGACCACGGGCACGCTGCCTCGACACACACGTGGCGTTTCGGCGGCGAGCCATGCGAGGAGGTGGCGAGCAGTCGCCAGGGTCACCGATGCTGTCATGGGTGCCCCGCTACGGTGTCGAGGGCAGGCCGCAACGTCAAGAGCCGCGCTCCTCTTGCTGCCATCGCTGCCGCCCGCACCTCATCGGCGTTCCGCGAGCCTGCTCGCCATGCCCGAAATCGTGATTGTGACCGGTCGGGGCTGGCAGTAACTTTGCCGCCATGAAGATCGTGAATCCTGCTACCGGTGAGCCACTCCGAAGCATCGACGAAGACACCCAGAGCAGCATCGCTCAGAAACTGGAGCGCGCCCGCCGCGCCCAACGTGAGTGGCGAAATTCCGACCTTTCCATGCGAAAGGCAGCGCTTCGAGCCTTCTCGAAACTGATCGAAGCCGAGCAGGCCGAGCTCGCCCAGACACTCACGCTCGAGGTCGGTAAGCCCATCACGCAATCGCACAACGAGCTGAATTCCTTCCGAAAACGCATCGAGTTCTTTGCCGATCACTTCGAGGTGGCGTTGGCACCAGAGGTGGTGGCGCGGGCCGCTGACCTCGAGGAGGTGATCGCGCACGAGCCGCTCGGTGTGGTCGGCAACATCTCCGCCTGGAACTATCCCTACTTCGTCGGGGGCAACGTGATCTTACCGGCGTTGCTGACCGGCAACGCCGTGCTGTACAAACCCAGCGAACTTGCTACCCTCACGGGGCTCGAGGTCGTGCGCCTGTTGCACTGCGCCGGGATCCCCCAAGACTGCCTCGCTGTCGTCGTCGGCGGAGCAGCGGTAGGTAAGCTTCTCTGTGAACAGCCGCTCAACGGGCTCTTCTTCACGGGTTCGGTGCCCACCGGTCGCGCGGTAGCGCGCGCCGCCGCCGAGCGCCTGATTCCCGTCGGACTCGAGCTCGGCGGCAAGGATCCGGCGTACGCGGCCCAAGATGTCGACGTGCCCAGGGCCGCCGCCGCGCTGGCCGACGGCGCCTTCTACAACACGGGCCAGAGCTGCTGCGCCGTCGAGCGCGTGTACGTCCACCAGTCGATTTACGATCGCTTCGTCGAGGCGTTCGTAGCCGAAGTGCAGAAACTCAGACTCGGCGACCCACTGGATAGCGCAACCACCTTGGGCCCCCTGGCGCGCGGCGAGGCGCAACTGGCGCACCTCGAGCAGCAGGTCGGCGACGCGCGCGCCAAAGGGGCTCGCGTGCTCGCCGGCGGCAAGCGCGCGGCTCGCCCGGGGTTCTTCTTCGAGCCCACGGTCCTCGTGGACGTGGATCACTCGATGCAGGTCATGCGAGACGAGACCTTCGGACCGGTGATCGGCCTGATGTCGGTGGCGAGCGACGAGGCTGCGCTCGAGCTGATGAACGACACCGACTACGGCTTGACGGCCGCCGTCTACACCAGTGATGCAGCACGAGCCCAGCGGTTGCTCGCGGAGCTCGACGTCGGCAGCGCGTACTGGAACTGCTGCGATCGGGTGAGTCCCGCTCTACCCTGGAGCGGCAGGCGCAATTCCGGTCTCGGCACAACGCTCTCGACGTACGGCATCGAAGCTTTCACGCAACCGAAGGCTTGGCACAAACGACTCGTCTGACCGCTCCCCCTGGTTCGCGGGGCTCCGACCGGGCTCCGACCTGGCTCGCGGCTCCCATCCGATTCGAATCCGTGCCCATGACCCACTGTGGGTCGCGAGGGCGCCCACTTGCCATGACCCACTTTGGGTCGCGAGGGCGTCCCGCTCGCCATGACCCACTTTGGGTCGCGAGCGCGCCCCACTTGCCATGACCTACTTTGGGTCGCGAGGGCGTCCCGCTCGCCATGGCCACTTTGGGTCGCGAGGGCGCGCGCATGCCCCACTCGGCAACGACCCAACTTGGGTCGCGAGAGCGCCCCACTTGCCATGACCCACTTTGGGTCGCGAGGGCGACCCGCTCCAAATGACCCACTATGGATCGCGAGGGCGCCCACAACCCGCTTTGGGTGGCGAGGGAGCGC
>JAICQQ010000325.1 GCA_025937785.1 Polyangiaceae bacterium | reverse complement strand
GAGCCGCGTCTGGCTCGACTCGATCGCAAGCCTCCGTTGCACCTTGTCTCGCCGCTGCCTCCGGCTCGCTCCGCATTGAAGCTTCTAGCGCCGGCGGCGCGTCGTCGAGCTCGGTCTTCTGGAGCATCGGTGGCAGTGCGCTGTGCGGCAGCGCCACGCTGGATGTAATTTCGTGCTTTGGTGGCTCGGACGCAGGTGTGAGCGACGTCCGCGGCGCGCTGCTCGGGCGAGCGCTGGCTGGAGGTCGCGAGCTGCGTGTCGGGACGGGTGGTCGCGGGGGGCGAGAGCTGCGGGCGGGAGCGGCGACGCTCGGGGCGAGGGCAGGCGCGGCGAGGCGGCCCACGGGTGGCGCGGGCGGGCGCACCGTGGGCGTAGGCGCCGGCGGCGGAGCGCTCGCTGGGGCTTCGCGTCCGGTCCGTGCGGTCGGCGAGGTGGCTGCTTCAACGCGAGATTTCGGCGCCGGCGCGGGGGGTTCGTCGTCCCAACCGGCGTCGAGCATGTCCAACGATAGATTTGACGATTTCTCGGGAGAATCAGCACCCATGCGGCCAGCTTACGACAAGAACGCCGCTCTGGCGACGCCCCGAAGGCTCGATTCCGGCGCTGTCGTGGTCAGTGCGTCGCTCGGTGGCTGCGGTCCCTGCCCAGCACGCCAGCTGCGTCGACGATTCGGAGCGGGAATCCAAGCCAAAAGACGACGTCGCCGGCGGCATTGTGTCAAGAGCTGCTGACACGGGGCGAAAATTTCAAGCATACGGGCGCGTTGCGCGCAACGTCGACCCGAGCGACGACGTCCGCGACCTCCGGAGAGCATCCGGCGCTCGTGGCGTTCCAGCCCGCTGAGCGCATAGGCGGGCTTCGTGCCCTCGTCGGGCGCCGCTGGCGAGCGGTTACTGCCAGGCCAAACCCACCGAAGCATGCGGTTGGATGGGCCAGGCGGCGAGCTCGGGCTGCGCCTCACCGGCCACCAGAATGTCGTAGTGGGTCTTCACCAGCGGCACGTCGGCGCCCAGCGCGAGATCCAGCCGTAGCTTGTCGAGCGGCAGGGACACGCCAGCGGCCACGTAGGCGACCGGTCGCGAGTCGGTCGAGCCCGTACTCACGCTGAGTTCTCGTGTGGTGCTTGCTGGCTCGAATCGGTACCAATCCCAGCCTGCGCCCAGCGACAGCGTCCAACGCGGCCGGCCACGAGCTACACTCGCCAAAACGGCCGCCGCGCGCAGCGCCGTGGTCTGCAGGCGGAGGTCGAGATGAGTGGAGACTTCATGGTGGGGCCATTCGTAGCGACCGCTCAGCACGAACCCCAAGCCGAAACCTTCCAAGACCGGCCAGAGCTCGAGCCCAGCACTTGGCCCGTGTGCCCAGCCTTCGGGACCGCGGAACAGCACGTGATAGCCGAGCGCGACTGCCCACCACGTTGCCGGCCGTTGCGCGGTGGGCGCTCGCGGTAGAGAGGTCGGGGGTTCTACCGGAGTCGGTTCAGCGCTCGCAGCGCCCGCACCTAGCGTGCTGGCAGGGCCTGCTTCATCCGAAGCGGACGCTGCGGCCGGATCGGGCGTCGCCGTACCCGGCTCCGCTGGTGCTTCCGCAAGCGCATGCTTGACCGCTTCGAGCGGAGTCTCGGGCAGGCTCCGCTCGACGAACGCCAGCACCGATGCCAGCACCACCTGCGCCACCTTCTCTCGGCCGAGTTCGTCCAAGCCGTGGTCCAACGGTACGTCGCGCACGTGAAAACGGCGTCCGCGCGCGTCCGCGACGTAGAGCCGCGCCTGTTCCGGACTTCGGAGCGTTAGCCAGACGCGCACCGAGTTCGAGTCGCTGCTGTCCAGCAGGTCGTCGAGCGACAAGCGCGGCTGTGGCTGGATGCGTGCTTGCAGGCGTTGGAGCAGTAACCACTCCGCGAGCAGCTCGGACAACTCGTGGGTGTACGCTCGCCCCACCAAGCTCACACGGACCTGGACGTGCGATCCGGTGGACGTGTCGGCGTGACTCTGCTGGAGCCAGAACAGGAGCGCACACAGCACGCGCAGTAAGAACCTGGTTTTCAAGGTTTCAACGTAGGCGTTCACGCGCCTTACGCACGTACACGGAATTGGGGAATTGGCGCAGAAGCGTGCGCCAAGCTTGGCGTTCCTCGTCGGTGCGTCCGAGTTTTGCCAGTGCCTGCGCCTTGCCGGAGAGCGCTTCTTCCGCCAGCCCACCTGGTGCGCCCGACTTCAGGTACTGGTCGAACAGGGTCAGGGCCCGGCGGGTCTGCCCCGAGGCGAGCAGCAAGCGACCCGAAAGTACCAGCGAGACCTGAGCCTCTGGTGAGCTGGGGAACCGCCGCTGCAGGTTCTGATACAACGTGAGCGCACGGTCGGAGTTACCAGCCTTGCGCGCGCCATTGGCATCCTTGAACAAGCTCGCCGCAGCCTCAGCGCTTGGAGTGTCTCGATGCGCCGCTTCGGAGGGGGTCAACGAGCTCCGCTTCGCGGACGCATCGGTCGCGTCGCCCCCCAGGGCACTCGCGGGTTGTTTGGGAAGCGTCGCGCGCGTCGAGATCGGAGCGCGTGGCGCGCCGTCCGCGGCGGCAGCGGCAGTTGCCGTTGCATTCAGCGCCCGGGCCCGCTGGGTCATCCCACCACTCGGGGATCTCCCCACCAGGGAGGAGCCGGCGTTCGGAGGGGCCTTCGCGCGCCCGAAATGCCAGAGGCTCGCGGCGGCTGCGCCACTCGCGAACATCATTATCCCCACGACACCGAAGAGTCTGCCGCGCCTGCGCGGTGTTCGAGCTTGCGCACCGGTCACCCGCTGAGTCGTGCGCGCGCCGACCCGCGCCAAGAGCTCGTCATCGCCCACGCCATCGGTGTGCATACGGTCGAACGCGAGCCCCGCCTCGTACAGCGTCCGAGCGCTCGCGGAGGTATTCAGAGCCATCTCGAGGCGGCGCCGATCGGGATCGCCCAGCGCGCTGCGGCGTGCCAGCACCAGTTTGTCTTCGATGCTATCCTTGGACATCGTTCACCCGGCCCCTCGCGACCAGTCGCGCAGCTCTGCTTCCAGTTCGGTATCGTCCGCGAGCACGGCCCGCAGTGTCTGCTTGGCGCTGACCAAGCGGCTGCGCACGGTGTTGCACACGACACCCGTGGCCTCGGCGATCTCGGCGACGGTGAAGCCCAACACGCAGTGCATGGCCAGAGCCTCGGCCTGCGGCTGTGGTAGCTCGTTCAAAAGTCGCAGCACGGCTTGCCGCCGCCGTTCCTCGAGGCCGTGTGTCGGCGATAGCTCCTCTCGCCCCAACACCTCGAGCTCTGCCGGTACGGCGCTCGGCGTCAACCGCTCGCGCAGCTGAAAACGCCGCCGGGCATTCAAAGCGGTCAGCAGCGCCACCCGACGCGCGAAATGGCCGAGCGTGCACTCGGCACGAAAGCTCGGGAGCGCTTCCATGAGACCAAAGGCGGCCTCTTGCAAAACGTCTTCCACGTCGGCGTGGTAGCGGCCCAGCACCTGGCGTACCACTCGCAACATCGGCGGCAGGCTCTGGGCCAGCAGTTCGTTGACGGCCGCCGGTTCACCAGCGCACGCCCGCGGCAGCAGTGCGAGGAGGTCCCTCGCCGGAGACTCTGCTGGTACCGGCCCGCGTGTCATGTGACTGTGCTTGTACCCTCAGCGTAGGAAACGGATCATCCGTGCGCCAAATCTGTCGCACGGGATGAATGATTTTCACTGGTTACATAACCTGGAGCGGGGGGGGGACGCGCGCGCTGCGATCCCGTCGATCCGTTTTCGTCGCTCGGCTTACTAGGACGGGGTGAGAGGTGATTGGATGACACGGACAGGATGGTTGGGTTGGGCCTTGCTGAGCGCGGTTGGCTGCAGCGATGACGGGCATGTCGTCGGGGAGATGGAGACCGAAGGTGCGGGTGGGACAGCGACGGTCACCGCAAACACCGACGGCACCGCGGACACCGACAGCGGTAGTTCGGGTGGCGTTCCCTCTACCGCGACCTCCAGCGCTACCGGGACGAGCAGTAGTGCAAGCGCCAGTGGCGGCGCGGCGAATGCCACGACGAGTTCCGCTACTGGATCCGGCGGCAGTGGTGGCGCGAACAGCACGGGCGGTCATGCCGGAACGGAGGCGAGCACTGGCGGCGCGAGCGGCGCCGCTGGCGAGACTGCTACCGGCACCGGTGGCAACGGCCCCTGTGAACCGGGGCAAACATGGTGCCCGGGCTGCACCCCAGACGAGGGGATCTGTACTTTCGGAGGCTGTCCTGGCGCTGCCTGCGCATCGTGCAGCGAGATCGCGACACTCGAAGAGTGCGAGGCGGCGCCCGGTTGCCACGCGGTCTTCAACGATCCGCAAACCTGCGGCTGCGCAGCGATCGGGTGCTGCGCCCGCTTCGCGTTCTGCGCCGACGGGGGCGAAGCCGACTGCGAGGGTCCAGTCACCTGTGCCGCGGGGGCTCCCTTCTGCGAAGAGCCCGCGTTCGTGCCGTCCTACGTCGACGATTGCATCGAGGGCTGCGTGCGACCCGAGGTTTGCGCTGACTGAGCGCAACGGCTAGGCTCACGAAGTACCAGCCCGAGACTCCGTCCGAACGAGTGCCAGGAGCTCGTCGACGCTCCATGGATCAGCATGGAGCGTTCGGACCTGATGACGAACGTCCCGATTCCGCTGGTTACGCTGCGGCCAAAGAGCTCGGGCTACGCATTCGCGAGGCCGCTGCCTTTTGCCACGCTGCGTCGCACTACGTCTGGCACCCACGCTTCCAACTTTTCCGACGACGACGTGGTGGTTGTCGGTTTCAGAGGCGCCTGCGCGCCGCGTTCTACGCCGAAGTGAAGGCGCTCGTTCGACTTGTGCGCGCCGGCCAATCTCAGCCTTCATAGTCATTCGTACGAAAGACTGCGCGCGGGCGAACCCTCCGGTCACTTGCTGCACTGTCCTAAATGACGATCGGGAAGCCCGCGTAGCGCGGATTGGCCAAGGTGCCTTCGACGCGGGAGCAAGCCATGGGCGATACACCGATGATAGGCTGTGCGGAAGAAGAGGTTTTGAACGGCTGCCGCCAGGGCTACGCCTGGGCCTGGGATGAGCTGCATCGGCGCTACCGGCCGACAGCCGCTAGCTTTCTACGCAAGCTAGGCGTTCTGGAATGTGACCTCGACGACTGCACCCAAGACACCTTTCTGGAGTTGTATCGCCATCTTGCAGGTTTCAGAAACGACGCGACGTTCAAGACCTGGTTCTATCGAATCTGTGTGAGCCAGGCCCGGCGGACGCGCCGGCGAGTCCAAGCGGCGCAGGCGCTGCAAGACACGTCTGCTTCGATGTCCATCCACCCTTTGGTTTCGGTGCCGAGCTTCACCGAGGAGCGCGCGCTGCAGAGCATCCACGACGCCTCCGGACAACTGCCGCCATCGCTGCGAGTTCCCTTCGTATTGTTCGAAGTGCAAGGGCTTTCGGGGAAGTCGATCGCCGCCATGCTGCGTTGCCCGGAGTCGACGGTGTGGAGACGTCTGCATGTCGCGCGCCGAGCCGTCACAGAGGTATTCCTAGGGGATCGACCCGGTCCCTAAGCTACGACGCTGCACGACGATCGTTCGAAGGCGCCTCAACGGGGGCTCAGTCAGCTGGCACGTAGGTTTGCCCTTCCCACAGCAAGGTACCGTCGTCGTAAAGTTCACCTTCGAGAACTTGGCCAGCGACTTCGCCAGAAATGGCGCCGTTTTCACAGCTGTAGGTCCCGGTCTGCAGGGTATCGGCGCGCGACCACTGAAACTCCACGGCGGTGAACGAGAGGGTCCACGTGCAGAACATGGGACCTGCTGGCGTGTTGCCACATTCCAGTTCATCCACCGTGGCGTAGGTTTGGCCCGACAGCACGTTGCAGGGGTCCAGTTCCCCAGTCGTCGTAGGGGTTGCCGTGCCGACGCCCCCCGCCCCGCCCGCTGGTGAATCAGTCGACGCCGTCGCACCGTCCTCACCACCGCTACCATCAGTGGCGCTGGACACGCCAGCACCACCCGCACCCGATGTCGTCCCCACCCCGGTCCCAGCAGCATTACCAACTGTGGCACCGGCCGCCGTAGCCGAACTGCTGCTGGTCCTGGTGCTGGTGTGAGCGCCGCTCGTCGTGTCGGTTGAACCGTCAGAGTTGCTGGTGGCCATGCCCACCGCGGTGTGTCCACTGCCGCCCACGCTCGCTTGTCCATTCGAGGTATCTTGCTTGTTCGGGTCTTCGTCGCTGTTGCCGCAACCTAGTGTCAGCGTAGCTCCCAACAGCCCGATGCAGGGGTTCAGCCAGTGCATGGCGTGAACTCTACCCGCGCCAGGGCAGTGATGCACCCCTGCATCTCGGCAGTGGTGCACCCCTGCTTGCACACGCTGAGAGCGGTGCCTGGCCTGGCTCATGGGTTCGGGGGCGGTGGGTTGTCGCAGGCAACAATTTGCGGCGGAGCCAAGCGGCCCACGGCAGGCGCAAAGTCGTAGACCAGATTGCCCCAATCGTTGAAGTCCTCCAAAATGGACAGCATGCCGTCGAAGTTGTTGATGTCTTGACTAATAGGTTGGTTGTCGATGATTCCGTTGAAGTTCCAATCGATGCCGACGTTGCCGCACACACCTGCTGACTCGATCAGGCTGGTTTCGTCCAGTGTGATGCGTTCACCGGTGGAGAAATCGAGCACGTTGTCACCGTAGGCGTCGCAAGTCGTGTCAACTCCCGGAAACTGGAAGCGATAGTTCATCACCGAATTGTAGTTCGGTTTGTCGTTGAGCCCCTCGAACCCTCCGTGGTGCAGGTTCAAGTTGTGTCCCAACTCGTGCATGATGGTGTTGGCGACGTTGACGTCGCTGTTGGCGCAGTAGAGCGATACGATCATGTCATCGCCCGGGACTTCCGCCAAGCCCGAGCTACCACTGTTGGTGTCGTAGCGATGCGGCAAGAGCACGTAGTGGAAGTAACCGTTGCGGTTATTGGCGAAGTTGGCGGCCTTGTAGGCTTGGTAGTCGGGGCCAAAACCGCTGTCGAGCACCCCGTCAGCATCGTTGATGAAGTTGCCGCCGGTAAACGGCCCTCCCTGGCCGTAGTCGTTGATGAGCGTGACGCCGGTGGAACCGTCCGGGTTGGACACAGGTGCTGCCTCGAAGGCCTGACTCACGCGCTCGATGGTTCCCACGGTCGGTCGATGGCTGTGGGCGCCGCATTCGTTCGCGTCGTCGAACCAGTCGTACTCGAGCAGTATATTCTTGCGCAGCGGGTTCGCCCCCATGGCTGGTAGGTCCAAGCCGTCCGCTGTCCCTAGCACTTCACTGCCATCGTTGATTCCATCACCATCAGTGTCGGGATTCGACGGATCGGTTCCGGTATCGTTGGCGTCGTTGAATACGCCGGTATTCGTTTCCACCTCATCCGCCAGGCCGTCGCCATCGGAATCCGTGGCACCCGCGCTGCAAACACCACCCACGCAGGAGTTGCTTTGGCAGTCAGTGTCGAAGACACAGCGGCGGCCGGCGATACCTTGCTCCAGACATGTCTGCCCCGGCGGCACGGGTGGACAGATCTCTCCGGGGTTCTGGTAGCAGCAGTTGTACTCCACTCCGTTGTAAACGCCGCAGCGGGCCTGATTCCCAAAAACAAGGCAAGTTGGCTTGGCCCTGCAAATGCCCGAGCCGCACTGACCATCTTGGTGCTCGG
>JAICQQ010000030.1 GCA_025937785.1 Polyangiaceae bacterium | reverse complement strand
TCCGACCGAAGGGCTTCGTGTGCATCGGTGCGGCTGCCTCGCTCGACACGAAGCATCCGACGCTGGCCGCGATGGCGCTGCAGCCCACCCTGAATCAAGCATTGCCCTACACCTATGCGCGGACGACGCAGGAAACTCCCGTCTACGAGCAGAGCAAGCAAACCAAGGACCACGTGGTCAAGCAGGTGGGCAAGCTGCGCCGCGGCGCAGGCTTGGCGGTCGTGGGTTCCTGGCGCGCCAAGGACGAAAACGGCGAAGAGCAGCGGCTGGGGCTGATGCCCAACGGGCTCTTCGTGCGCGCCTCGGACCTGAAAGCGGCGACTCCCAGCAACTTCCAGGGTGTGGTGCTCGACAAGGAAAATGAGCTGCCGGTGGGCTTCGTCGTGAAGCGCGGCGTCAACTACTTCAAGTTGGACGCTGGGCGAGCTCAGAAAGACAGGCCGCTCGAGTACCACCAGCGCGTCGACCTCACTGGCCGCTTCCGGACCATCGACGACCTGCGCTACTGGGCGACGAAGGACGACCGTTGGGTACGACATCGCGACGTCACGGTGATCCGCCGTCTCCACGACTTTCCCGACTTCGCCAAAGGCCAGAAGAAGTGGATCGACGTGAGCATCGTCACCGGTACTCTGGTCGCCTACGAAGGCACCAAGCCGGTGCTTGCGACGCTGGTCAGCGTGGGCCGCGACCGCTTGGGTGAGCCGAAAACCACCGCCTCGAGCGAGCGCGGGACCTTCGAGGTGGTCGAAAAACACGTCACCGATCGGGGCCTCGACCCCAAGGTCAGCTCCCCGTACGAGGAGATCCACGATGTCCCGTGGTCGCTCGTGCTGTCGTCGGGCGCGCGGCTACACGCTGCCTTCTGGCACGACCGTTTCGGCATCGAGCACAGTTCGGGGGCGCTCGAGGTGTCGCCCGCCGACGGCGCGTGGCTCTTCGGGTGGGCGACGCCAGCGCTGCCGGAAGGTTGGCATGGGGTGAAGAGCTCGGGCGACGACGAGACGACGATTCGCGTCCGCAAGTAGTGACGCTTACTTGCTGCGAATGTTCTGCAGAATTTCCAGCGTCGCGGTCGAGCGATTCAGCGTGTAGAAGTGGATCCCGGGCGCGCCGCCTTCGAGCAGACCCCGGCACTGCTCGCTCGCGTGCTCGACCCCGATCGCCCGCACCGCGTCGGCGTCGTCCTGAGCCGCTTCGAGCTTGCTCAAGAGCGCGCTCGGAATCGACGAGCCGCACATGGTCGTGAAGCGTTTCACCTGGCCCAGGTTGGTGATGGGCATGATACCCGCCACGATCGGGATCATGATGCCCAGCGCACGCGCGCGGCCAACGAAGTCGAAGTAGTCGGTATTGCTGAAGAACAGCTGGGTGATCAGGAAGTCGAGCCCGGCGTCGACCTTGTGCTTGAGCTGGGCCAGATCGGACTCGCGGCTCGCGGCTTCTGGATGCTTTTCCGGGTAACACGCCCCAGCCAGGCAAAAGTCGTAGTGCTCGCGAATGTAGGCGACCAGCTCGGACGCGTACCCGAACCCGCCGGCGACCTTCTCGAACTTGGTGGCGCCGCGGGGGGGATCGCCCCGGAGCGGTAACACGTTCTGGATACCGCCTGCCTGCAACTGGTCGAGCACCTGCGCGGCATCGCTCCGCGTTGCGCCGACGCAAGTGAGGTGGGCCATGGTTTCGATGCCCACTTCGCGCTTGATGCGCTCGACCAGCTCGACGGTGAGCCGGCGCGTACTGCCGCCAGCCCCGTAGGTCACGGAAACGTAAGTGGGGTTCTGGGCTTTGAGCTCGTGCGCGGTGGCGAGCAGGCGCTCGACCCCGTCCGCGTCCTTGGGCGGGAAGAACTCGAACGAGAACGCTGGGGTCTGGGCCTTGAGCTTGTCGATGATCCGCATGCTGAGTGTTGCCCCCAAAAGGGCTGGGCACCCTAGCAAAGGCGCGGTCTTTTTGCCAAGCTCGCGCGATGCGGGCAAAAGTCTCGCCCATCAGCTTCGCTCGAGGAACGGAATGCACATACACATCGTAGCGGTCTCGGGATCGGGAATGGGCTCACTCGCGGGACTTTTGCGCGAGCTGGGGCACGAAGTCTCTGGCAGCGACGTTCGCTTCGATCCGCCCATGGGCCCGGCCCTCGCGAGCTGGGGAGTGCGCACGCTCACCGGCTTCTCGCCGGCGCACCTGGAACCCGCACCCGACCTGGTCGTAGTGGGCAACGTGTGCCGGCGGGACAATCCCGAGGTGGTGCGAGCCTTCGAGCTGGGCCTGCCCGTCACCCACATCGCCGGAGCGCTCCAGCGCTTCGTCTTCGGAGAGTCGTCGCCGCTGGTCGTGGCTGGCACCCACGGCAAGACCACCACGAGCGCCCTCTGTGCCCACCTGCTCGATCGCGCCGGGTTCTCACCGGGTTTCTTGATCGGGGGCATCCCCCGAGACCTGCCGAGCAGCTTCCGAAAGCCGAGGGGCAGCGGAGCGCGGAACCTGCTGCACACGCCCGGGCTGCGCCGCAACCCGCCGTTCGTGATCGAGGGGGACGAATACGACACGGCCTTCTTCGAGAAGACCGCGAAGTTTCTCCACTACGGAGCCGAGGTCGCCATTCTGACCTCCATCGAGTACGACCACGTCGACATCTACGCGAGCTTCGAGGACTACGTCGCCGCGTTTCGTCGCTTCGTGCGCCAGCTGCCGGAGCACGGTCTCATCGTCGCCAACGCCGCCGACCCCAAGGTGGTCGAGGTGGTCGAGCAAGCCGCGTGCACCGAGGTCGCTTACTACGCGCTCGAGAACGAAGCCACGCACGGGGTCGCGCCGCATTGGTTGGCGGCCCCGGCCGAGAGCGGTGCGACGGGCACGAGCTTCGACGTGTTCGCCGGCGGCGCGAAATGCGGGCGCTTCGCCATCTCGCTGTCCGGGCAGCACAACGTGGCCAACGCGCTCGCCGCCCTCGCCGCCTGCGCCCAGGGCTACGGCGCCCCGCTCGCGTCGCTGGTGCGCCCGCTGGCAGAGTTCAGCGGCGTCAGGCGCCGTCAAGAACTCCTCGGCACGCCGCGCGGGATCCGCGTGTACGACGACTTCGCGCACCACCCCACGGCCGTCTCCAAAACGCTGGCGGGCCTGCGCCGGCGCCACCCGCAGGGCAAGCTGTTGGCGCTGTTCGAGGCGAAGAGCGCGACCGCGTGTCGCAAGCTGCACCAAACGGACTACGTCGGAGCCTTCGCAGCGGCGGACGTCGTATTGCTGGCGCCGCTCGGGCGTGAGGGGCTCAGCGAAGACGAGCGACTCGACACCCAGCAGCTCGCCTCGGATCTGGTCCGAGCCGGCAAGCAGGCGCACGCCTTCACCGATCTGGACTCGCTGGTCGAGAGCACCAAGCAGTACGCCGCGAACGGCGACGTGGTCGCGGTGCTGTCGAACGGTGCCTTCGGCGGCGTCCAAGAGCGGCTCGTGAGCGTGCTCGAGGGTTAGGGGCCCCCGGGGTGTTTCGACGGGCGGCGTCCCCCGCGCATTTTTCTGGCGCGCCGAGCTCTAGAACGCGCTAGTAAGGGGCCGTGACTTGTCCTTGTGGATTGGGCGAAAGCCTCGAAACCTGTTGTGGTCCCTTCCTGAAGAAAAGCGCCTTCCCGGAGACGGCCGAGGCGCTGATGCGATCGCGCTACACGGCGTTCGCCGTCGGTGACATCGACTACATTCTGGACACCCACGACCCCGACACGGTGCACCAGGTCGAGCGGGCGAGCACCGAAAGTTGGTCCAAGCAATCCGAGTGGTTGGGGCTCGAGATCCTCGAAACCGATCACGGCGGCGCGGAGGACTACACGGGCACGGTCGAGTTCGTCGCCAAGTACAAGGTCAAGGGCACCGTCATCAACCACCGCGAGATCGCGACCTTCCGCAAGCAGAACGGCCGCTGGCTGTTCGTGGACGGCGAAGAGGTTGCGGGGCCCCCGGTGGTGCGTGAAGGACCCAAGGTGGGGCGCAACGATCCTTGCCCCTGTGGCAGCGGCAAGAAGTACAAGAAGTGCTGCGGTCAGGCAGCGTGAACCCTTGGTGACCACGACCGAATACCTCGAGTTGACGGCAGTCGCGCTCGACGTGGCGCGCGAGGCGGCCCAGCTCGTGAACCAAGGGTACCGCTCGAAGCCGGCCGCATCCGAGAAGTCCGCGCGCGATCTCGTGACCGAGTTCGATCTGGCGAGCGAGCGGTTGATCCGCGAACGTCTGGCTCAGGCGACCCCGGCGATTCCGGTGGTCGCCGAAGAGGCGGGCGGCAGCGCCGGGGAACGCACCTGGTACTGTGACCCGCTCGACGGGACGATGAACTTCGTCCACGGCCATCCGTTTTGGTCGGTGAGCATCGGCTTGTACGAGGCGGGCGTCCCCAGCGTGGGCGCCGTGGTAGCGCCAGCCTTGGGCTTGGCGTGGACCGGGCACCGAGGCGGCGTCTCGCGACGCTTGGGAGAGCCGTGCGCAGTGAGCACCACCCGAGAGCTCGGAGCTGCGCTGGTCGCCACGGGTTTTCCGTTGATCCGCGATCGGGAACCCGAGAGCAACCTCGCGACGTTCGTCGAAGTCATGCAGCACGTGCAGGGGGGGCGCCGCTGCGGCTCCGCCGCCGTCGATCTGTGCCTGGTCGCCGACGGCACCTACGACGGCTTCTGGGAGCGGCGCCTCAACGCCTGGGATGTGTGCGCCGGCGCCTGCATCGTGCTCGGTGCCGGTGGTCGTTTGACGTCGCTGGACGGCTCAGCCGTGGACGTGACGCGAGGTCATCTGCTCGCGACGAACGGGCTGATCCACGACGCCATGCTCGAGATACTGAAGAATCACGCCTGATCTGATCGCCCGCACAGTATCCAGCGCGCCGACACGCGCCGCTTGGAGTGCGTGGGTCTCACGTTCGGCAAACGGTACCAGTGTAGGATGGCGGACCACTGCTGCTGGCGACCGGTCGACGGACGGGGTGGTATCAGCCGGTGCTTCGGGGGATGATAGGAGACAATGGGATCTGGTGATCGATCCACTCCCGCGAAGTCGCCGCTCTTGCAGAACCCGCGACGCGCTGGAGCTGCCGTCGACGGCTCGCTGCAGAGTGCCAGTCCCCCGGAAGAGGCAACGAGCGGCAAGCTCTTGGCGAGCCGCACGCTAGCCATCGGTGAAGGCCCCGAGTCCAGTCCGGGAACCGCACCCGCAAAGGCCAGCCCACACCCGCGGGGCAAACAGCGTCCGCGGATGGCGACCTTGCCTGGCGGCATGGAGGCGGTGTTGCCGGCGCCGAAATCAACGCCGTCGGTGGCGCCGACGCAGTCGTCGAAGTCATCGCCCTCGCTGAAGCCCTCGCCCTCGCTGAAGCCCTCGCCCTCGCTGAAGCCCTCGGCTTCGGTAAAACCGAAGCCCTCGGCGTCGTTGAAGCCCTCGCCGCCGGCCAAGCCCTCGCTGAAACCTGCGGCGCGGAAATCCGCCGCTCCCGCGCAGCCGGCGCCCTCGCTGCAGCCCCCGGCGCAAGAGTCGGCGCCGCTGGTGACCCCGTCACCGATCGTGACGCCGCCCGGGTCCGTGGCGCCCCCGGATTCGAAGCATAAGCTCCACCCGGTGCCGCTGCCCTGGCAGAAGCCGGTCGAGCGAGTGCTGAAGCCCGACCCAGCGGTGCTGCTCGTCGGCGCCGACGAGGCGTTTCTGCCCGCGATCGAGAAGGCGCTTGGTCGCCACAAGGTGTTCGTCGAGACCACCGACGTGCACACGATCGCAGAAACCGTGGTCGCGGCCGCCCCGGATCTGGTGATGCTGATGGGCGAAGCCGCGTTGGACTGCGGCAACGACATCCTGCGCAAGCTGGCTGAATCGCCACAAAGCGCCGTGGTGCCGGTGGTCATCCTGGACGACAACACGGTGCTCGATGCGCGACTACGTGCCTTCAGGCATGGGGCTGCGGCGGTGATCCCGCGATCGGCCAGCGTGGATGCGATCGCCGACCAGGTGGCGAAGCTGGCGCGCGAGATCCCAGAGCGCCACGGCGCCGCGCTCGGCGAGGTCGGCGATACCACGCTGAAAGAGCTGGTCGAGACACTGGCGACGCAGCTGCGCTCGGGGATTCTGTCGGTCAGCGCGGGCCGCGGCAACGACGCCGAAGCAGTCCGGCTGGTGCTGGGGCAGGGGCGGCCGCTGGCAGAGCTCATCGATGACTTCGTGGCGCGGGCGCGCAAGCACGTGCTGGCGGCGGAGCCGCTCCACTACGAGTTCGACGAACACGTCAGCGGTACGGTTCGCATGCTCGACGCGGCGCGCGGCGAGCAGCGCACCGAGCCCGAAGATCTGAGTCAGGTGCGCATCGCCCTCGCCGACTCCGACGCCGCCCGCGCGGACAATATCGCGCAAGAGCTGCGCGCCCTCGGCGGGACCGTGATCGTGACCGATCTGAACCCGAGCGACGTGCGTTTCACCCGTATGCGGCAGGTCGATCCGACTCTGTTGCTGATAGGTGAGGACCACCTGCAGGGGGAAGGCTACGAGCTGGTGCGCCGGATGCGCCAGGACACGCGCCTGAGGTGGGCGTCGCTGCTCGTCGTGCGTTGGGCCGAGCTCTGGGCGGAGCACGACGCGGCGCCCAAGAACGCCGTGCAGCGCCTGGCGGGTACGCTCGCGGCGCTGGCCGAGCCCGAGAACAGCGTGCGCGAGCGGGCGCAAGCAACTGGCTTCGACACGCGGCTGGAGATCACGGGTCCGGCTCGCTGCCTGCGCGCGCTCACGGCGTCGGGCAATTCGATCCGAGCCAGTGTCGCGAACGCGCGGCTGGCGGTCGAGCTCGATGTCGGCAATCAGCTGGTGGTGGGTGCCACCGCGACCACCGCGGATGGGCTCGAGCGCTTCGAAGGGCCCACGGCGCTGGCCGCCTTCATGCAGTTGAGCTCCGGGCGCGTCAGGGTCGAGCCCGTGCAGCACCCTGCAACGGCGAACGTGATGACCACCATCGACGTTGCGCTGAACATGGCGGACGCCGAACCTCCGCCGATCGCGCCGTCGTTGCCGGCCACCCCCGGAGAGCTGCCGCCGTCGATTCATCCCGCCAGCCCCGGCCCCTTGCCATCGATCGAGTCCACGCCTGCCGAGCTGGCTGCGCCTTCACCTGAAGCGCCTGGCGCCGCGCCGGCCGCAGCCGCGCTACCCATGCCGCGCGAGTATACGAGCGGCATCCGACCGCTGACAGCCGCGATCCTCGTAGGGCTTGCGGCGCTGCAGGGGCTCTTGCTCGCGCTCAGTTGGCGCGCCTTGGTACGCGAGCCTGCCGCCGCGACAACGGCTCCAATTGCGACGGCGCTGAAGCTTCCGGCGCCCGCGGCACGGTCCGCGCCGGCCGCGCCCCAGGCCGCCCGCGGATCCGAGCCCCCACCGCCGGCCGCCCCGAGCGTTGCCGTTGCGTTCCCCGCCGCGGACGGATCCGGCATCAGCGTTCCTACTTGCGACGAGTTGTGGTCCAGCGAGCCGCCGCGGGCTGGGAACTATCCGGGCGCAGCCTTTCAGCAATCACGAGCCGCGAACAAGTGGATCACGCGCGGGGACCTCGACCAAGCGCAGCATGCGTACTGTCTAGCGGTGCGCTGGGACGATCAGAACGTCGGGTTCCTGGTCGGGCTCGGGCATTTGCTGCTGCTGCGGCGCGACGGCGATCAGGCGGTGCCGATTCTGAAGCGAGCGCTCGAGCTCAACCCCGAGAGCGCTCGAGCTCATGGTCTGCTCGGCGACGCGCTCGCCCGCACCGGGGATCACGCAGGTGCTCGCACGCACTGGCTTCGCGCCAGCGGCTACGAAGCTGGCGACGACAAGGCGCTGAAGGCGCTCGGCAAAGCCGAGCTCCATCGCGGCGAAGAGCACCTGAAGCGGCGCGAATGGGTGCACGCGGAGCGCCTGTTCCGGCGGGCGGCGCTGAGCGATCCGAAGAGCCTTCCTGCCGTGCTCGGCCTGAGCCGCAGCCTCACTGAACAGGGTGATCCCAAGGCGGCGGTGGTGTGGGCCAAATACGCGGTTTCGTTGGAACCCCGTTCGGTGCCTGCGCGCATCGAACTGGGCGACGCCCTCGCCAAGCAGGGCGACGTCGCGGCGGCCAAGATCGAGTACCAAGAGGCGCAACTCTTGGACCCCACCGACGAAAATACCCGGCAACGTCTGCGCGGCGAAGAGTGAGCTCGGCTGCCGGCTTGCCAGCTGACTCGCGGGTAGCGCCTGCCATTCGGACGCAACGCGTGTAAATAGAGGGCATGTCCGCCAGCCTGTTCGACCAGCTCGGGGGTGAGCCGGTGCTCCGCGCCATCATCGATCGCTTCGTGGACCGCGTGATGGCCGATACCATGATCGGGTTCTTCTTTGCGCGCGTGAACAAAGATCGCCTGAAGCAGTTGGAGTACGAGTTTGCCGCGCAGCACCTCGGCGCGAACGTCGTCTATTCGGGCCGCCCGCTCCAGCAAGCGCACCGACGGCACGCCATCATGGGCGGACAGTTTCGCCGGCGCCTGGTGATCTTGAAAGAGACATTGGCCGAGTTCGGTGTGCCCGAAAACATAACCGAGCACTGGGTAGCGCACACGCTGGCGCTGGAAAGCAGCGTGACGCCGGATCCGGACGGGCGCTGCATCGCGCGCCCCGAAGGCGGCCGCGAGTCATGAAGCAGTACTGGTTGTGTCTGGCCATGGGCTGCGTGTCGGGGTGCCACACCGCCGGTTCGGACTGGATGAACCAGCCCTTGCCTGGCGCCGCCGATCCTTGGGCAGAAGGGGAGCCCGCCGTGGGCCCGGGAGCTGGGACGCCAGCCCCGCGCTCCCAACCTGCGCGTCAACAGGCGGCGCTGTCGCCACCGAACCCCACCGAGACCGGAGCAGCGGCCGGGGGCCGCTCGCTCGGGCAGTTTCGCAATACTTACTATGACTTTCCGAGCGAAAGCGATTTCTCGGGTGAATCGGTCGCGTTGATGGACGCGAGCTGCGCGACCATCAAGAGCGTGCCGCTCGAGTTCCACGACGCTGTCTGCGTTCAAGGGAGCGGCAACCTCACCAGCGGTGTCACCGTCAGCTTTGCCAAGCGCGACTGCGCGTGCGCGCGCACGTGTCCGCGCACCGGCCAGAAAATCTGCTTCGAAGCCTTGAGCCGCAGCGATTTTCCGTGGGGCCGCGGTGCGCTGGGCAAGCCCATCACCCCGCTGGTCACGGTGGCGGTCGACGATACGGTGATCCCGATGCACACGGTGCTGTACATTCCAGAGTTCGACGGGTTGCCGCGCGACGCTTCGCAGAGCGCCTTTCACGACGGCTGCTTCATCGCCCAGGATCGAGGGCTGAAGGTCAAGGGCCAGCACATCGATGTTTTCACGGGGCGTCGGAGCGTGACGTCTTTGTGGAACGGGCTGGTGCCGAGCAATCAAGGCGTCACCGTGGTCTTGGATGCTCCGAATTGTCGAGGCACGGTGGGGCCCTCGTGAGCGGCGCGCCGCGCTACGTGCTCGCCACCCCGATGCGCAACGAGCGCGGTTTGTTGCCCGAGCTCTTGGCCACGGTTCGTTCTCAGAGCGTGGTGCCGGCGCTGTGGCTCGTGGTGGACGATCACAGCACCGACGGCAGCCGCGAATGGCTCGAGCACGAGACCAAGGATCTGAATTGGGTGGTCGTCGTCGAAGCACCCGAAGACGCCGGCGAGTATCTGGGAGGGCACATCGCTCGCATCAAGAGCTGGGGGCTGGCCGAAGCGGTACGACTCGCGCAGGAGCGCGGCCCGACGCCGGACTACTGCGGCATCCTGGACGCCGACGTGCTGCTGCCCGCGGATCACTACGCGCGGCTGATCGCGGAGTTCGTGGCGGACGGCTCGCTGGGAGTCGTCTCCAGCGTGCTCAAGGTCCCCGGCGCCACCCGGGTCGAGGCGTGGCAGCGCAGCGATCTGCCGCGGGGGCCCACGCAGTTGTTCAGCTACGCCTGCTGGCAAGCGATGGATGGCCTGCCCCGTGTGCAAGGCTACGACGCGATCGCCAACCTGAAGGCGAAGAACCGCGGCTACCGCACCAAGCTGGTGACCGATGTCGTGGCATCGCACCGGCGCGAGACGAGTACGCGCGAAGGACACGCGCGTGGTTTCGAGCGGCGCGGCAGCTACGCGCACTACCTACACTTGAATCCGGTGCTGGTGCTCGGGCGAAGTCTCGCTTACAGCTGGGACCCGCCTCACATCAAGGGTCTCCACTTCTTCAAAGGCTGGGCTCGCGCGGCGCTCTCACGCGAACCGCGCTGCCCCGACCCCGAGGTGGTGCGGCACTACCGCTACGAAAGGCTGCGCGAGGTGTTCAACGCCGCGCTCGGCCGCGGCATTCGCTTCGTGCGCTGAATTCGCCGCTCACGGGACGCAAAGTTGCTCCCCGGCTGCATGGCGGCAGTGGGGGTCGGTCAACTCGGTCGCGGCATTGACGTGGTAGATCCGGCATTGGACCGTGTCACCTTCGGTGTCCGTGAGCTTGAAGCTGCCCAGGTCATCGAGCGACTCGCAGTCATCCAGGCACGCCGCGTTCGACGGGTACTTACCCGGGCAGATCTCGAGCATGGCGCCACAAAATGCCGGGCAGTTTTCGCCGCACACCTTGGCGCCACCAAGTCCGGCAAATGGGCAATGTTCTTCTGGATCTTCACCCGCGGCGGTTGCCTCCGCGAGCCGGCACGCGACGGTGTTCCCCTGCGGGTCGCCGGGGTCGCCGACCGGCAGCGTGCCGCAAAGATCTAGGCAGTTTTGCAAGCCGGAGTACATCGCCCGCTCGCCGGTACAGTTCTCCATCACGGCGTCGCAGTAGTCTTCACAAGAGGCCTCCGCACCGGCGCCGCCTGCTGAGCCCCCGCTGCCGTTGGTGCCTCCGCCCGAGGTCCCGCCTGCACCGTCGTTCGCGAGCTCGGCGTCTTCGATGCCCAGGATGGTGGCGCAGCCCACAGAGAGCAGCGTGAAAAGTGTCGTGTGAATGATGGCTCGAAACGCTTTCACCAGGTTCCCTCCAGGCCGACCTGGGCGCTGCCCGGTCCCACACGGGAGCTCCAACGAAGTTCGCGGCGCTTGTTCGCGCTCGCGCCCTCGCTCGAATCGTCCATGAGATACAGCACACCGCCGGTGGCGAGCAGCGCGCCCCCGAGCACGAACGCGATCGTCGAGGTCGTCGCCGCCGTCTTGGCGTCGTTGCGTGCGTCGAGGCCCGCTTGTGTCTCGCACTGGTTACCCGGGCAGTCGGCTTTCGAGTCGTCGTTGTTGCTCTTTGCCTCGAGGCCGAAGTACGTCCCGACACCGACGCCGACGACCCCTGCGATTCCGAGCACTAGCCCGGCGGTCTTCATCGTGCCGCCGCTCTCGGTGGGGGGAGCCTCGTCTTTGCCGAAAGGCTCGTCCCCGCCGCTCACGGCCACTTCTTGGCCCTCCGCCTGGGGGGCGTCGGGGTCCAGCGGCTGTAGCTCGGGGATATCGATGGCCGTTTGGCTTGGGCCGGGGACCACCTGTGCCTGCAGCGTCCACGGCTTGTAGCCAGGCGCGTTGACCTCGAAGTTCACTTCGCCCGGGTCTACCGGTATCGGCGTTCCCCACTGCGCGCGTGCGACGGGTTGCCCGGCCATCTTCACCTCCAGCCCCGAAAGCTTCATCGTGCTGTCGGCGCCGTGGATGACGAGCTTGGCCAGGTTCGGCTCGAGAGCGTCGGCTCGAACGCGCGCGACCTGCTCGCGTTCAGCGTCACCTTTACCGCGAGCCATGGCTGCGGCCTCTCGGAACGTGGCCCAGGCGCTCGCGGTGCGCCCGGTCTTTTCGTAGCAGTCGCTCAGCAGCATCAAGGTCCCGAGCCCCGCGTCCAGCTCCTGGCTGGCCTCGAACTTTGCGCAGGCCTCCGAGTATTGTTGCTTCTGCATGAGCGAGCGCCCCTCTTCGAAGAGCGCTTCGGCAGCAGCCTTGTTCCCCGCGGAGCTCTGAGCCAGCGCCACCGTTGGAATCAACGCCATCACGACTGCGCAGCACAGGCGCACGCACCATAACGGAGCCATGACGGGCACCTTAATACAGAACCAGGGTCGCGGAACAATCCCTGGTCGACTGGCCCGCGGCCCGAGCGTCGTTTGAACCAGCCTAGAGGAAGCGCCGGATGACGGAAAGCGCGAGCAGCAGCACCAGCGGCGAGAAGTCGATCCCCAAGGACTTCGTCGGTAGCACCTCCCGGATCGGCTTCAACACCGGCTCGGTCAGCGTGTTCACGAACTTGACGAACGGGTTCGACGGCTCGAGCCGCACCCAGGACAAAATCACCGACGCGAGCACGACATAGGTGTACAGCTCGACAGCCAAAAGGAGCATCTTGGTAGGTCACAGCGTGCAACGCGGGCGGAGTCTGTCAAGGGGGCCCTCCCATTTACCTGGCGCGTGTCGCAGGCGCGCCAAGCGTCCGCCAGCGGGATCTGCGCCACCAGAAGCACTTGCACCGCCGTTGACAGGGTCGCGGGGGGCGCCAGGTTGTGCCCTCTAACTTCGGCAACCGCCCACCTCGAGCCAACTTCGGGTCGAGCCAACTTCGGGAAACCGGGTGGCAAGTGAGGGCGTATTCTCAAAGTAGTTCTCTATGTCCAAGTGCCCCCAGGCGTTTTTCTGTCGCGTTCACGGCATGTTCGATGCCATCGCCGACAGCGCTCGTACGGAGAACGGCGGGCGCTCGCGGCGGGGTTCGAGCTCGCGCCGCGCGTGTGCCGGAGGGTTATTGGGCGCACTCGGGCTCGCCTTCGCGCAGCTCGCTTTTCCAGCCACGATTGATTCGCAGGCAGCCGTGGCATGGTCCGCCGTATGGATTGCCGGCTTCCCGTTGCTCAGCCGCTCCGCCCCCCGTCAGACCCTGTTCTGGTCGGTGCTTGCCGCGAGCGCGACGCCGCTGGCGTTGCTGGTGGCTTCGGTGGGGGCCCCAGTTCCGTTTCCGGGCCTCGGCAGCTTGATGCTGCACATCGCTCCCGTATACGTCGCTGCCTTCGTCGCCGCCGTCCTCGCCAAGTACCTGTACGAGCTCCAGCAATCCGTGCAGGGCGCGCAGCAACTCGGCGTCTACCAGCTGGAGTCGAAGATCGCCCAGGGTGGTATGGGGGAGGTCTGGCAAGCCAAGCACGCGCTGCTGAGTCGGCCCGCGGCGATCAAGCTGATCAAACCCAAGCGGTTGCCCAACGGCGACGAGGTCGTCGACGAGCGAGCCAAAGAGCGCTTCGCCTGCGAGGCTCAGATCACGGCAAGCCTGCAATCACCACACACTGTTCAACTGTACGACTTTGGCGTCACCAACACCGGCACCTTCTACTACGTCATGGAGTTGCTCGACGGACTGAACCTGGAACAACTCGTCGAGCGTGAGGGACCCATGGCTCCCGACCGCGTGGTGCGCATCCTGCGTCAAATGCTCGACTCACTCGCCGAAGCCCACGAGCGAGGTTTGGTGCACCGTGACATCAAACCCGCCAACATCGTGGTCTCGAAACGTGGTCTGCACGACGATTTCGTGAAGGTCCTCGACTTCGGTTTGGTGCAGAGCACGGAGCGAATGCCGCGCGAGCGTTCTACGATCGTGCAGGGCACGCCCGCTTACATGGCGCCCGAAGCCGTGACCGGCTCGGCGCCGATCGACGCGCGCACGGACCTCTACGCCGTGGGCTGCGTCGCCTACTGGATGCTCACGGGCACGACCGTCTTCGGTGGCAACACGCCGACGGAGATGGCGATCGCTCACGTCTTACAAACTCCGGAGCCTCTGTCCGCGCGCCTGGGCAAAGCAGTCGGGTGGGAGCTCGAGCAGGCCGTGATGGCTTGCCTCGCCAAAGAACCGGCGAACCGCCCCGAAAGCGCGCTGGCGCTCTTGGAGCGGTTGCAGCAGGTCGAAGAGCGTCCCAGCAGCACCCCGGTGCCATTGTTCTATGGGGCGCGCGGCGCCTCCGCGTCCGCCGTCAATTGAGCCCGCGTGCCTCGGCTCGAAAGCGCTCGGATTTGGAGCTGCGCTTCTGACAAGCGCACTATCTTTCGCCCTAAACGGAAGCTCGGCGCGCCCCCGTCGTTCCATCGAGCGTTTCCAGGCGCTCCAAGTTAAGCTTTTTCCTTCCCGCTCGTGGGGAGCTGCACCTGGGTCGCACGGCCGAGTCTGCGGCGATTCGCTGGAAGGTAAGGAACGCGATGGGCAGTTTCTTTCGTCGGGTGTTGTTGGTGGGGGTGGGTGCCCTGGTAGCGCCGCTGTCCTGTTCTTCCGATGCTGGCGAGGGCGGAGAGATCGGCGCAGACGGGGCGAGGGTAGCAGCGACCAGAGCTCGGGCAACGGGGCGACCACCACGGGTGGCATCGACCTCGACGATGATGACGCAGTGATTGACGTGGGCGGGGAGCCTTGCGCCGCGGATGTCTCGATCGCCGAACTGGTCGAGATCGACATTCATCTGATGCTCGACAGCTCTTCATCGATGCTCGAAGCGATGCCCAACGGCAGCAGCAAATGGGATGCGGTCGTCGACTCGCTGATCGGGTTCGTCGAAGATCCGGCTACCGCTGGTATCGGGGTGGGGCTCCAGTACTTTCCGCTGCTGCGACCGAACGCGAATCTCGACTGCTTGACGGATTCAGACTGCGCGGGTGACGGAGGGCCGTGCAGCTCGAGCACCTGCGTGCTCCAAGACAGCGTCGAGGGTTACGAGTATCTCGGCGTGAGCCCAACGACCACCGTCGGCGTTTGTGATGGCGACGCTGCATGCGCCGACGGCGAGGTGTGCAGAAGCTTCTTGGGCGTGTGTTCGGCACCGAACCCCGACACCGGTGGATACAGCGCGCTCGTGGACGGAGACAACCTTTTGGTGTGCGAGGTCTCGAGCGACTGCCCGCTGGGCGAATGTGATCTGCTCGGGTTCTGCGAGTACCTGGATGCGCAGGGACAACCCATCCTCTGCTCCGGCGCGGCACTCACCTGTCCCAACGGGGCCGGCGCGTGCCTGCTCTATCCCTACTCGTGCACCAACGCCACATTGTGCGGCGGGGAGGATTACGCGACGCCGGCTGTAGAAATCTCGACCGCTGCGGACCGCAACCAGGCTCTGATTGCCTCCCTGACGGCGCACGCACCCGAGGGGCTGACCCCGACCGCCCCCGCACTGCAAGGAGTGATCCAGCACGCGCGGGCGCGCGAGGCGGCCGATCCGAATCGGAAGGTCGTCGCGGTGTTGGCCACGGATGGCTTGCCCACCGAATGCGAACCGCTAGACATCGCGGACGTGTCGGACTTGGCGCGCGCAGGCCTCGAAGGCACGCCTTCGGTAGAAACCTACGTGATCGGCGTGTTCTCCGAGGCCGAAGCTGCGCAAGCCGAGGCGAACTTGAATCAGATTGCGGCTGCGGGTGGCACCGAACGGGCCTTCGTCATTTCGACGGGTACAGACGTCGCAGCGTCGTTCTTGGCGGCGCTCAACGAGATCCGAGGGGCCGCCTTGGCCTGCGACTTCGCGATCCCCGAGCCGGAAGCCGGCACACAGCTCGACTTCGGTCGCGTGAATCTAGAGTTCGTGGATTCAGCAGGAAACCGCCGGCAACTGGTGAACGTCGTGGACGAAGCCGCATGCGCCGAGGCGCTAGGCACTGGTTGGTACTACGTGCGCGACGCGGAGACGAACGATCCGGAGCAGATCCGAGTTTGCCCCGATGTTTGCGACGAGTTCGAGTCGGCGATGGGCGCGTCGCAGGTGAACCTGCAGATCGGTTGCGCCACCATCATCAAGTAGCGGAATTGGCAGGCCAACCTGCTGCCGCGCGGGCGTGCCCGTCCTGCGCGACGTCCCGGCCAGCGCGCGCGTTGGCGTGGCCGACGGGTGGCGCTATGCTCGCCCGATGTCACTGCTGGCGTTCTTGGTGTTCGGTCTGGTGGTGGGCTTGATTGCGCGGGCGATCATGCCCGGTTCGCAGTCGATGGGGTGCTTCGGGACGGCGCTGCTCGGCTGTGCCGGTTCGTTCGTGGGGGGGCTGCTCGGAAACTTGATCGCTGGGCGCGGGCTATTGTCGCTGAACACCAGCGGCCTCATCGCGAGCGTGATCGGCGCGATGATCGTGCTGTTCCTGTTCAAGAACCGCATTCGCCGTTAGCCGGCTCACGGCGACGGGGCGCCCGTCGAGAGCACGAGCTTGCCGGTAGTCGTCCCCGATTCGAGCGCCCGGTGGGCTTCGGCAGCGTGCGCCAGCGGGAAGCTCTGGATGTCGAGCGGGGTAAGCTTGCGCACGGCGAACAGCTCGACCAGCTCGTCCATGCCTTCGGCGAGCATCTCGTGGTGGTCGAAGAGGTAGGAGAGGTTGAAGGCCATCACGCTTTTGTTCGAGCCAGTCATCAAGATCGGGTTGAAGCGTGGGGTCTTGAAGTACTTCGTGGCAAGCCGCAGGTAGCTGGGCTTGCCGCGGTTCAAGGGCACCATCGAGCTGAAGCCGTAGACCAGCAAGCGACCGGTTGGGCGCAGTGCCTGGTAGCTCTTCATCAAGGTCTCTTCGCCGTTCGGGTCCATCACCACCGCGTAGCCTTCGGGCGCGGCTCGGCGCACTTGGTCCCACAGGTCCGGTGCGCGCTTGTCGAAGACCTGGGCCGCCCCGTGTTTCTTCGCGGCCTCGAACTTGTGGGCACCTCCGACGATGCCGATGGGTTCGCAACCGAAGGCGCGCGTGAGCTGCAGCGCCGCCCCGCCGACCCCGCCACTGGCGCTGTGCACGAGGATCTTCATGCCGGGCCGCAGCCTGCAGAGCTCGCGCAGCGCGTACCACGCGGTGAGGAACACCGTGGGGACTCCACCCGCCTGCGCCAGGCTCATTTCGGGCGGGAGCGGAAACAGCTGTGCCGCGGGTACCAACACCTGGGTTGCGTAGCCACCGAAACGAGTGACCCCGAACACCTGCTGGCCCGGGTGAAACTTCGAGACGTTCGCGCCCACCTTCTCGACGATGCCGGCGAAGTCGAAGCCTGGGGTGATCGGCCAGCCCACGTACTTCTTCGCCGAAGCGTACAGGCCCATGCGCACCATGCAGTCCGCGTAGTTCACCCCCGCGACGTGGACCGAAACCAGCACCTTGCCGGCCGCCGGTTCTAGATCCGGTGCGGACACCAACCGGAGTCGGTCATATCCGCCGGGCTTGTCGATCTGAATCTTTTCCACGCACCTACCTGCTAGCGCACGGCCATGGTGAACGGAAGCGCGACGACACTGCGTTCGCCCTGAGTGAGCGGCAAGAGGCTCGTGACGAAGCTGCGGAGCTCGGCGGGCACCAGCGCTTCGAACTGCTGTCGCGTCGCGTGGCGGCGGAGAGCGGCCGCCTCTGCATCGCCCGCCGCGGGCTCACCCTCCGAGAACAAGGATTCGATCAGGCTGTCTTGCAGTCCTTCCACGACGACCGAGACGTCCTCGGGTAACCCGGCGCGGTTGCGCGCGACTTCGAGCGCCATCCGGAGTCCACCCAGGTCGTCGACCAGGCCGCGATCACGACCCTGGTTACCGCTGAAGATCGCCCCTTCGGCATACTTTCGTACCTTGTCCACGGGTTGCCGGCGCCCCTCGGCCACGCGCGCGAGAAACAGCTCGTAGATATGACGCATGTGGTCTTCCACGCGGCTCCGTGTTTCGGCGTCCCACGGCGTCAAGGGTGACATGTAGGCGGCGCGTGCGGCCGCGCCGGGTTCGGGGCTGGCGGGGAAAGTGTAGCTGGTGACCCCGATCTCTTCGAGGGCGGGACCGATCACGAATTTGCCGCCGAAGACACCGATCGAGCCGACGATGCTGGTGCGCTCCGCGATGATTCGGTCCGCGGCGCACGCGATGTAATAGCCGCCCGAGGCCGCCATCCCGCCCACGGAGGCGATCACGGGCTTCTCTTTCTTCAGGTCCATCACCTCGCGCCAAATTAGATCGCTGGCAAGCGGCGAGCCGCCGGGCGAGTCGAGCCGCAACACCACGGCCTTCACCGATTCGGACTTCTTGAGGCGTCGCAGCGTCTTCAACATCGCGGTCGCCGTGATGCCGGAGCTGCCGATCGATTCCGAGCTCTGCATCGTGATGCCGCCGACCGCCGGCACCACGGCGATGTGCGGGCGATTCTTGTCCACATCGCTGGTGCCCGCGAGCAGCCGCACGAGTTCGGCGAGCCCCGCGTCCGATTGTTTGCGGCCTGGGCCGAAGACGACCTTCGAACCCTCGACGCCAGCGTGCTTCTTGGCTTCGGCGATCGCGTCGGCTTCGAAGCCGACCTTGTCGACGATGCCTTTGGCTTTCGCCGCTTCCGGTATGTAAGGACCGTGCTCCAGCGCGTGCTTCAACGCAGGTTGCTTGCGCGCATCAGCCGCTTCTGCGAGCCAGGTGTTCCGAATCGAATGCAGCGTAGCCGTCAGGTTTTCTCGGCTGGCGTCGCTGGGCCCTTCCTGGGTCATCGGTTCGCCACCGCTCTTGTAGCGACCCATGTGCAGGAAGTCGGCCTGGATCCGGAGCTTGTCGAGCGCGCCTTTCAAATAGGTCATTTGCGCCGCGATGCCGACGCTGGTGACTTCACCCGCGGGGCTCAGCCAGATGCGTTCGCAGCCCCGCAGGAACAGCCACGCGGTGCTGTTCGTCAGGCTGTGGCCGTGACAGGTGACGCGCTTGCCCTTCTTCTTGAACTCCGCGAGCAGGCGCCCGATCTCTTGGCTTTGAGCCCAGTCGTAGTTCTGCTGCGAAAGGCGCACGAAGACGCCCTTGGTTTGGTCATCGTCGAGCGCTTTGGAGAGACTCTGCACCAACCCGGGGTAGGTGCGTTCCAGCGGCAGCTGGAACAAGCCGCTCGGCGCTTGTTCGGGCGCGCCCTCCGAGAGGTCGAACACTGCTACGTGGTCGCTATTGTCGGCGCTGACTTCGAAGGCACGCTCCGCGTCGGACTCGGACTCGGTCTCGTGCCCGAAGCGTTCGCGCGCCGTACAAGCGGAGAGGGCGAGGCAGGCCGCCAGCAACAGTCGTGGGAGCCGTAGGGGGCGTCGAAGGCCTGTCATTGACTCAGTTCTGGGAGATCGGTGGTATCGATGTGCGGTGCGGGCTCACCTTCGGGCTCGCGGGGGGCTGGCTCGTCGGCAGGCGGGGGAGCGTCCGGGGCGGGTTCGGGCGTGGGGGCTGCTGCTTCGGGGGCTGTGTCGGGTGAGGGATCTTGCGGTGCTGCCGGGTCGGTGGCGGAGCCGGTCTCGGGCGCGGGGCTCGTGTCGTGTTCGGCCTGAGCGATGCGCTGCGCGGAGCGGCGACCATAGCTGGAATCCGCCCCCGCTTGCTGCACGATTCGTCGGTACAGGGCCACCGCGCCCGCCCGGTCGCCGCTCGACCACTTTTGGTCAGCGCTTGCCATAAGTGCTGGTAAATACGACGGATTCTTGCGGAGTACCTCGTCGTAGAGCCGTGAGGCTTTGGCCGGGTCATTGCGCCGTTGTGCGACGTCCGCCAAGCCCGCGAGGGCTTCGGTGTTCCCCGGCTGCTTCGCCAGCACGGCGTTATACAACCGTTCGGCCGTGGCCAGCTGGCCGCGTTCGGAGGCCGCGTACGCCTGCTTCAGCTGCGCACGAAAGTCGCCTCCCACTCCGGCGGCGGCCGAACCGGCTGAGGGCTCGGGGGGAGGCTCACCCGCAGGAGAAGTCTCGGATTCGCCCTCCGCCGGCGCAGCGGTCGGGGCGGTGCGTTCGAGAAATGTCCGGAGATCGAAGATGAGCGGATGCGAGGGGCTTGCCTTCGTCAACTTGTCCAGCTCTGCTCGCGCGGTATCCCCGTCACCCGATCGCGCGAGGGCATAGACCAACGCCGCCCGTGCCAGCCCCAGCGGGCCCTCCGCCGCAGCGGCGATCCGCAGCCGGTGAATCACACTCGACCAGACCGGTGTTCGTTCGGCCATGTCGAGTGCTGCGAGTGCGTAGGCGTTCTCGGGCAAGGAGGCGTCTTCGGTCAATGAGGCGACGTGGCGTCGCGCCTCTGTCACCTCACCGCCGAGCCGCTTCATGTGGACGAGCAAGCGCGCTGTCGTGGCAGCCTCGGGCGCGAGCAGTCTGGTGCGCTCGACGGCGCCCCGGACGCTCACGACCTGGCGCGCGAGTTCGCGCCGCGTTTGCTCAGCGGCAGTTGCGTCCCCGCCCTCGAGCAGCCGCTGCTTGAGCCATGAGAGGTCCGCTTGCACGACCTCGAGCGTGGCGAGCGATGTGACTACTTGCGGGTCTTTTTCTGCGCGCGCGCTAGCTTTACCGAACGCCTCTTTGGCGCCTTCGAGTTGCCCCCGCGCCAGCAGGCGCTCGCCCTCGGTGATCAGACTGGCAACGGTAGCGTCCGTTCGAGAAGCGGCGAGCTCCTGGCCTTTCGTGTACTTGGCGAAGTAGCGCTTGCCCACCGTGCCAGCCAAGAGCACCCCTGCACCCAAGACCACGACGAGCACCAGCCAGCGTGAGCGGGCGTTACGACGCGTGGCGGAGGTGACGTAGTGCGGGTCAGTCTGATCATCGTGCTGCAACAGCGCCCGCGCTTCCTTCAGCCCGCGTGCCACGCGGTCGGTCTCGGCCTCGGGCGCGCCAGCGCCACGCGCCGAGCTGTCGCGCAGGCTGGGCGTGGGCGGCTCCGGCGCACGCGCGACGGGCTGTGGCGCAGTGAGTTCGGGCGTCGGCTGTGGCGCGGCGATTTCGCGTGCGGGCAGCCGCGCCGGTGGGGCAGGCGCCGGCGGCTCCTGCGCTGCTGCAGTCCGTTCATGACTGGCGAGATCGGGTCCCGTCAGGTACCGCGGGATCGTGGGGGGCTCGACGGCGTCGAAGCGCCCGGACTGCGCGGCTCGGGCGCTCTCGACTGCAGGGGGTGGCTTCAAGTCGTGCAGCAGCCCCGTACCCCCGGGTGGCGTCCGCTTCACGGTGGGCGCTGTCAAGGACACGCCGCCGGGCATAGTGACGGTCGGTGCGGAGCTCGGATAGCGGAAGCTCGAAGGTGCGGAGGGCGCTGATTGGGTTGCGCCGGCCGACGTCGATGGCGCGTCGGAGACGGCTGCGCGAGACACGGTGGGGGCGTCCGACCGCGGAGCCACCGATCGCGCTTGGGGCGCGGCTACTCCACCGGCGATCGTGGGGGCATCGGATCTCAGCGCTTCGCGAGGCGCTTGGCGCGGCTGGTCCCAGGCTGGCGTCAGGCTTTGTGGGCGCGCGCCGCTCGGCGCGGTGCTCGGCATTTGCTGGGGTAACCCCCGTGAGGGAGGCTCATCGCCTCCTGCGGAAGCGTTCGCCGCCGGAGCGACGCCTTGCAGAGTCCGCGGGGTGCGCCGTTGGGGCAGCGTGCCCGCGTTCGAACGCAGGAATGGCTCGAGTTCGGGGATTGCCGACAGTGGGCGCGCAGGGCGGTTGCCGCGCGAAAGCATGTCGTCCGCGCTCACATGCCCTTTGGCGATGCCGCGCTGAAGATCTTTGAGCGTCGTGTACACGAGCTCGCGCCCAGCCACCGTGCGCACGACCCAGCGTTCGGGTGCCGCCGCCGCTGCGTCGGGGAACACCTTGAACTGGTAACCGCAATTGGTGCACTTGACCGTCGTGCCTCGCTCCGAAATCAGAGCGTCGTCGAACTCGTACTCAGTGCCGCAGCGGCCGCAACGTACGTCCATCTGTCTACGAATCGGTCCCGGGGGCGAATGATAACCAAGTTAGCTGAAATCGAGGATCTGGCACCCGTCGCCGCCTGGCCGGCGACGATCGGAAGGCGCCCCTCGGCCTAGGCGTTGCGATCGAGCTTCGGACTGACGTGGTGGTCAAGGCTTTGCTACCCTCCTCACGGGTGACCATGATGTTCCACCAGAGGCGCGGACAGCAACGAATCGGTGGCGCATTTCGGCAATTCTCGCGCACACAGTGTGCCTGGTTCCGCGTGCGTTCCATCACAACCCAGTCTCGCCGGGCGCTGGGTGGGTCGGCGATCCTGCTCGTGGCGGGGCTGCTCCTCCCGGGTTGCCCGGTCTTCTCGTCGGATTCCACGTGCTGGTACGATAGCGATTGCGCCCCCGGATTTGCCTGCCGCCGTGGTGATGGGCAGTGCGTAGAGCGAGCCGCTCCCGAGCGTGAGGCCTGCAGCACACCCGAGGACTGCGCAGTGGGAGAAACTTGTGGTTCGGACGCAACCTGCATCCCCGGGGACTGTACCTTTTCTGGCTGCGTGGGTGGTTGGAAGTGCGATGTTTTCGAGGGCCGCTGGTCTTGCATCGAGGCGAGCCCGACTGGTACTGCGGGCCGGGCAGGCGCCCCCGCCTCGGAGGGGTGGCCTGACTAGACGACGCGCCTACTTCACGACTCTGAGGTAGGGGGGCAGCTTCTTCCTCGATGAAGGTGGGGGAGAACCGTGGGACTCGGCCTCGACGCTGCGGGTCTCGAGGGGGCGCGCGGGTGAGCTCGAGCTGTTGTCCCCAGCGTCTACCGCGCGCGGGCGTGTGCCTTCTTTGCGGCGCATGGCCACGCGCTTCGCCTCGGCGGCGTCGCTGGCTCGTGTTCCGGCCCCATCGAGCGACGGACTGGGCCGCGTCCTGCCTTGCATGGCACCGGCCTTGGGCACTGCACCGGCCTTGGGCACTGCGCTTGCTTTGGCTGCAGGTGCTTTGGGATCGACGGCCCGCAGGTGCGGCTTCTTTTTCTTCTTGGTCTTGGTTTCACCACCCGCGACGCGGGTTTGAGCCGCCACCTCGGGAGGGACGTCGTCGGGCCAGACCATGCCGCGGCCGTCTTCGCCCACCAAAGCGTAGATGGCTTTCCAGGGCACGTTGCAGAACTGTGGCGAACGGTTGAAGCTGAGCGTGCACGACACGCCGTCGCCGTCGAGGCTGAGATCGGGAATTGGGACCGGCATGTTCAGTCCGATCTGCAGCACCAGTTGTGGTTGCTTCTTGAACCACGGTGGCACGGTGACCCCGTCCGCCCGAGGATCGAGGTGCACGAAGACGGTAGAGCTCTCGAGCAGCGCGAGCGCCACGTCTTTCTTGGGGGGCAAACGGCTCTTTCCCATGAGTGATCCACACATACCGCTCCTCGACCGGAAACGCTAGCCGTGGAGGGGCACGAACCCGGGTCCTTTAAGGCAGGGCTATGAGTTTTGCCAGTCGACCTGGCGTTCCCACGCACTTTCGAGGGGTTATACCGGTGGGGCGTAGTTCATCGAGCCCAGCTGAACGGACTCGAGCGTCGTGCCCAAAAAGTTGACCTAATCGTCGTTCAATTCCTTGACTCTCCAGACCTCGACGAGGCGCGCAGGTGCCCCACGCGCCAAATGGTCCCAAGAGTCTAGGCCGAACTCCAACTCGGCGAGGGCCGCGGTGGGCAGCGGTTCGGATCTGCCCGTGAGCCGCTGCACGAGCTCTTCCAGTCCCGGATTGTGGCCGACCACCATGGTGGTCGCGCCCCGGGCAGCGAGCCCGGCGAGGGCTTCCAAGTAACGTTCCGGGCCTGCGAGGTAAAACTCTCGACGCTCTTCGATCGGTCCCTGATAGCCAGCTGCACGTTGCCAGAGTGCGACCGTTTCCCGTGCCCGCACCGCAGTCGAAGTCAATACGAGATCGGGCAAACGTGCGCGCATGCGCTTGCCGACAGCCTTGGCTTCCTTGCGCCCGCGCTTGTTCAACGGGCGGTCGTAGTCGTCGATGTCCGGATCGTCCCAGCTCGATTTCGCGTGTCTCAGGATCAGCAAGGTGCGCATCGCTCCGCCTTCGTTAGCAAGTCATGCTAGGCTGATTCGAAGTGAAATGGCACAGCGAATCTTGGTCGTAGAAGACGAGCCAGCGATCGCCGAGTCCGTGGCCTACGCGCTCAGGCGCGACGGTTTCGACGCCGTCACGGCGGGGGACGTCGAGGCCGCTGGCCAGGCCGTCGACGGGGCGCAGCTGATCCTGCTCGACCTGATGTTGCCGGACGGCAGCGGCTTCGACTTGATCCACCGCTGGCGCCACGCCGGCATCGAAACTCCCATCATCGTGTTGTCCAGTCGCGACGACGAGTCCGACAGAATCGCCGCGCTCGAGAGCGGTGCGGACGATTACGTTACCAAGCCGTTTTCTCCGCGCGAAGTCGTCGCGCGCGTGCGGGCAGTGTTGCGCCGGTCGCAGCAGGCGAGCGAGGCTGCGCTTGCGGCGGAGCCTTCGCTCAGGGTCGACGAAGGCACCCGGCGCGCGTTCATCGACGGGCTCGAGCTGGAGCTCACCCGTGTCGAGTTCGATCTGTTGAAGAACATGCTGATCGAGCCCGGGCGGGTGTACACACGCGCCCGTCTGATCGACAGCGTTTGGGGCGATGGCTTCGCGATCAGCGATCGTACCGTCGACTCGCACATCAAGTCGCTCAGGCGCAAGGTGGCCGAGGCTGGCGGGGACCCGGGGCTGATCGAGACCGTTCGCGGCGTGGGTTACCGCATCGCGCTCGCCGAACCGGGTGGTCGGGCGTCGTCGCCGTGATTCGACTCGTCGTCGTCGCCGGCGCCTCCATCGGGCTGATCCTGCTCGTCGCGTTCGTGATCTCGCGACTGTTGCGCGCACGCACGCGCGGCATGTCGATTCGCATGCAGGTGTTCCTCGCGCTCGCGCTGATCGTCGGCACCTTCGCGTTCGGCTTGGGGTTGATGGTGATCGATCGCATCGAATCGCGCGCGGTGCGGCTGGCGGTTCAAGCCGCCGAAGACGAAGCCAAGTCCATCGCCGGTATCATGCAGGGCGACATGGAGCTCAACGGTGTTTCCATCCACGAAATGGCGCGCCGGCTGGGCCAAGAGCGCGCGAGCGGCGTCGATCTGCGGCTGGCGCTCTTGGATGCGCGTGGCACCGTAATTTTCCCTGCTAGTGGCAAACACCCGGTAGCCGGGCCCGGCATCGTCGTCGTGCAAGCCCCGTTGCATGTGGCGGGGCAGCACGTGGGCAGCGTGCGGGTGATCAAACCGACGCTCGTGATGCTGCGTCTGCTGGAAGATTTTGCTCCAACGGTGCTCGTGATCTCACTGGTGCTGGGCGCTGCGGCCGCATTGGCCGCCGCGTGGATCGGGCGAGCGATCGCCGCTCCCATCGAGGCGCTTTCACGCTTCGGCGAACGCGTCAGCCAAGGTGAGCGCACGCACGTGCCGAGTGCGGGGTCCGCCCGCGAGGTGGCCCGCCTGGTGCGGGCGATCGATTCGATGCGACGCCAGCTGGAAGGGCGGCCCTTCGTCGAGACCTTCGCGGCCGACCTCTCGCACGAACTGAAGAACCCCGTGGCAGCCATCCGGGCCAGCGCCGAAGTACTCGAAGAAAGCGCGCTCGAAGAGCCGGTCGAAGCGCGACGTTTCGTGGCTCGCATCCGTGAAGCGGCGCAGCGCATCGAGCGGCTCTTGGAAGAACTGCTGAGCCTGGCGCGCATCGAAGCGCGGGGCGCCAGCGACATCGAAGTTACACGCCTCGACGAGCTGGCGCGCAAGAGCCGCGAAACCTCGGGACGCCGCGGCGACGTGGAGTTCGAGGTCACGGGCGACACTCAAGTACGGGGCGATCCGAAGTGGCTCACTCGGGCCATCACCAACCTGGTGGACAACGCGCTGCTGCACGGTGAGCCGGGGAAACCAGTCAAGGTCGCCATCACCGGTGATGGTGCGCAGGTGCGCGTGAGCGTGCGCAACGAAGGCTGCGTGGCGCAACACGTGCGCGGTCAAGTGTTCCGCCGTTTCGTGTCGACCCGGGTCGACAAGGGGGGCTCGGGCCTCGGACTGGCAATCGTGCGCGCGGTCGCAGAAGCCCACGGTGGCGCCGTCGAACTGGTGAGCGCAGGCCCGCCGCGGGTCGAGTTTCGCCTCGAGCTGCCCGCCGCGCGTCAGACGCGGGGCTCCGGTGACCACCGCTCCTCCCTGGCGGCCAAAGATCAGTAACTAGCTATAATCGCTAGTATTTATTGCAAAGTCGAGCGTCGCGAAAGGGGGCGACGTGCGGCGGCGCCCGGAAACTCCACGAAACCTCCACACTCGCCACCAAGCATCTCAGGCACTTATCTGGCACAAGATTGCCACCTGTTTCACCCCGAGCGCGGGGTCTTAGCCGACGGAAGCCTTGATGTCAGAGTCCAACGGATCGAAGAGCAAGCAAAACCGAGTCCCTCGTCACGTCGCCATCATCATGGATGGAAACGGCAGGTGGGCGAAGGCACGCGGCCTCAGGCGCTACGAGGGGCACGCGGAGGGCGCGCGCGCCGTCCGCGACGCGGTGGAGACTTCGGCGCGCGCCGGCATTCAGTTTCTGACGCTGTACGCCTTCAGTATCGCCAACTGGGCGCGGCCGCCGGTGGAGGTCAGGGCCCTGATGGCGCTCTTGCTCGAGTTCGCGCACAAGGAACGAGCCGAGCTGCGACAATTGGATATTCGCGTCAACGTGATCGGCTGCCTCGATGATCTGCCGCTCACGACCCGGCGCGCCGTCGAAGATCTGATCGCCTACACGCGCGAGTGCCGCGGCATGACCCTGACGCTCGCCCTTTCCTACGGCGGACGGCAAGACATCGTCGAAGCGGCGCGTTCGTTGGCCGTGCGGGCTCGCGCAGGTCTGGTGTTGCCCGAGGACATCGACGAAGAGTTCTTTCAGAGCCAGATGACCACGCATGCGCTGCCTGACGTCGATCTACTGATTCGCACGGGCGGTGAAACGCGTGTCAGTGACTTCCTGCTGTTCGAGTCCGCCTACGCCGAGCTGGTGTTTCTGCCGATCATGTGGCCCGATTTCAAACCGGCCACTCTGCTCGACGCGATCGGCGTCTACGCCTCGAAGGAGCGCCGCTTCGGCCTCACCTCCGAGCAGGTGCAAGAGATCGAGCTTGCCCCCGTACACGAGCGCCCGAGCCCTGCGTTCGATCCGCTCGATCGCGCTCGCGCGTAAGTCGAAGCGCCGTTGGCGCGCACGCTCAGAACGAGTACTCGACCGTGTTCAGCGAGCGGACCTTGTCGTCCCACTCGAGCTCTCGAATCTTCTGGTTCAGGCAGCGCGCTAGCTGCGGGTTCTGCGGGCTGGTCTCGATGTCGACGCCCACGGCACGGCCGTTCCACACCGCCACGCGCGCCTTGAAATGCCCGTTGCCGAGCTTACAGGGTTCGTAGAGATCGCCGTCCGCCAGTGGCTCGGCGAGCCGATCTTCTTCGATCTCCAGCCGGTCGGCGTTGGGCGGCACGGCCTTGATCGCGTCGCTCACCGACATGTTTTCGGTGAATTCGGGGTCGCCGCCGAGAGCCTTGCCATCGATGGGTTCGGCCGGGGTCGCGTCATCACGCTCTGCTCTCGCGGTCTCGCCCGTCTCGTCGTCCGAGGGTTCATTCTCGGCGACGACGTCCTCGGCGCCCAGGCCCAGGGGATCTGGGTTCTCGACTTGCTTGGGTTGACCGCCGCAGCCGGGGCCGCACACGAAGCCCGCCAGCGCCAACGCGAGCGCAAAGGTCAGCGTGCCTGCTGTTCGCTCGATCATGGGGACCTCCTCGGGTAGCTCGTAACAGCCAGGATACCGCTGTCAGACACAGCCGGTCGAGGCAGGTTTGAACTCCGCCTCGGAATGTGCGAGATCCCGCAGTCTCCCTGACATTTTGCGCCCGTAGCTCAGTTGGATAGAGCAGTGGATTTCTAATCCACTGGTCGCAGGTTCGAGTCCTGCCGGGCGTGCCAGCTGAATCTCAGCACTTTGTCGATCCGCACAATGAGATCGACGGATGCATCGTTGAGCCTTACAGGACGACGTGGGTCGGACAATGGCTTGAGGATCGCATCCTTGCTCTGGCCAGTGTTTGGCTTGCTCAAGAAACACGACGCGAAACATTCGCTCGGCGAACGTCCTCGCCTCCACCAACTTTGGGAAAAGGATCGGAGTTCGGTAAGCGAGCATGAACCGAGCCCCCTTCTTTTGGATCGATTGGACGACGTCTAGCAGCCGCGACAGAGGGAACAGCCTCGCCAAGCCTGACGCCTACCGCCGCGTGGTCATCGACAATGCCGTAGTTCACCGGACGGGCTTCAGCGAACCCAGAAGATTCAACGTCAGCTGCAGCCCATCTTTGCGAAGGCTCGTGCTATGTTTAGTGCGGATGGAGAGGCGGATGGTGAGAAAGTGGAACCCCGGCATGGGGTTTTCGGGCGCGCTGTCATGGCCTCGGCGCGTGACGTCAGCGGGCGCGTTGAGTCTCTCGCTGGCTTTGGCGGCCGCGCCGGCTGGAGCATTTTGCCGTACCACCACCTGTGATCGAGCAACGGAGTGTGAATACGACGCTTTGGGCTGTCCCAGTGTCGGGGTACCGCTGGCGTGGAAAAGCGGCTGCGTCTCTTATTCGGTCAATCGCAGCGCCTCTCCCAAGCGGGGCATCGACTACGAAACGACCCACGCCATTACGGCGCGCGCCTTTGCGCGCTGGACAGCCGCCGACTGCCGCGGCAACGCACCTTCCATCGATATTTCCGACTTGAGTCCGGCTAGCTGCGGAGAACCAGAGTACAACTCCGACGCTCCGAACGCGAACGTGATCATGTTCCGCGACGGCAATTGGCCTGAAGAATACGACCCCGCCGCCGTCGCTCACACCGTTATCACCTTCCACACCGATACTGGGGAAATCTTCGACGCGGACATCGAAGTGAACTCGTTCGGCACCGATCTCACCACGAGCGACGCCAACGTCGGCTTCGACCTCGAGTCGATCATCGTGCACGAAGCCGGTCACTTTCTCGGGCTGGACCACTCGCACCTCGGCGACGCCACGATGTTCTTCAGGCAAGCACACGGTGATATCTCGCTGCGTGACTTGGTCTCCGATGACGCAAACGGGATCTGCAGTATGTACCCCCCCGATCGCAACGCCTCGACCACCGCCTGTAGTCCGCGTCACGGGTTCTCGCCCAATTGTGGCAGCCCCGAGGACGAAGGCTGCGCCGTCGCTGGCACGCCCGGGGGTTCGAAGCGCGCGTGGCCGCTCGCCGTCATGCTCGCCCTGGGCACCGCCCTCGGTGTGGTCCGACGTCGGCGGAGCTCGAACCCTCGAGCTTGAGAACGCGCATCCTGGCCCCCTTTGACACAGGCTGGCACAAACAGGCAGCCCGCGTTCGAGCTGATTCGCCGCGCTTTCCAGGGTTCACCGCGCTGGCATTCGATGTGCTTACGGGCGGCGTCCGGGAGGAGCAGCGATGATGAGACAGTTCTTGAACACCCTTTACTCGACCGCGCTGGCGGTGGCCACGGTCGCCGCTTGCGACGACGGCGTGAACCCGCAGCCTGCAGCGCCGGCCAGTGGCGATGAGGCCACCGGGGACACCGCGAGCACCAACGGCGCCGCAGCCACGGGAGTTAGTGGCGGAGTGACCGGCACCGTCGGGGGCAACGCGCCGTACGGCGCGGTCAACGGTGTTGCCGCCGCGACCAGCAGTGGCTCCGGCGGGACCGGGGGCGGCGCCAATGCCGGTGCCCCGATCCCCGGCGAGGAAGACGACTTGGCCGCCGCAGGCGCTGCCGGAGCTGGGGGCAGCCCGGGGGATCCCGTCACCCAGGGGCCCCCCGAGGTCTTCGCCACGAACCCCTTCGTGGTCGCCAGACACGATCCGCTGTCGACGTTCGCTGCGGACGTGGATACTGCGAGCTACGACGCGTTCCGCTCGTACGCGCTCAGTAACCTCGTGCCGGACCCCACCAGGGTCCGCCTCGAGGATTTCGTCAACTACTTCGACTATGGCTACGACGCGCCAGCTTCGGACGGGGAGCTGCCCTTCTCCATCGAGCTGGCAACTGCACCGAATCCCTACACCTCCGGGACCAAGCTACTCAGGGTCGGCATCCAGGGCAAACAGGCGCCTCCCCTCGAGCGCAAGCCCACCAATCTCGTGTTTTTGGTGGACGTGTCGGGCAGCATGCAGTCGCCCGAAAAGCTACCTCTGGTAAAGCAGGTGCTCAGCGAGACCGTCGGCATCCTGAACGCTCAGGACACGATCTCGATCGTGACGTACGCGGGCAGCACTGGGGTGCGGCTGCCGCCGACACCGGTCTCGAACAGTGAGCTCATCCTCGCCGAGATCAATGGGCTCGATGCCAGCGGTTCCACCGCCGGCGCCGCAGGTCTCGACCTTGCTTACCAGCAAGCCGAAGCCGGGTTCCTCGAGGAGGGCCTGAACCACATCATTCTGTGCACCGACGGCGACTTCAACGTGGGCCCTTCCACCACCGAGGAACTGGTAGAACGGGTGGAAGAGCAGCGCAGGGGCGGTGTCACGCTCACCGTACTGGGCTTTGGAGCAGGCAACAACGACGCCCTGATGGAGGGCATCAGCAACGCCGGCAACGGCGTGTACGGCAACATCACCGATTCGGAGCAAGCTAGCCGCTACGTGGAAGAGCGCCTGTTGACGACCTTGGTGCACATCGCCAAAGACGTGAAGCTGCAGATCGAGTTCAACAGCAGCTTGGTGTACGCCTACCGCTTGCTGGGCTACGAAAACAGGGCGATTGTCGATGACGAGTTCCGGGACGACACGGTGGACGCCGGAGAAATCGGTTCCGGGCATCGCGTCACGGCGCTCTACGAGCTCTCGGTCGACGACGGCACCATCCCCGCGGCGGTCGACGCGCCCGACACCCAAAATGGCTCCGCCTACACGGGCGCCGTGGAGGTCGACTCGGAGGATTGGGTGCTGGTGAAAGTGCGCTTCAAGGAACCTGGCGCCAGCGAATCCGATCCAGCCAAGGAAGTCGCCCTGAGCCTGGGTGCCGGGGCGCTCGCGGGGAACCTCGACGAAAGTGACGCGGACTTCCGGTGGGCCGTAGCGGTTGCCGGTGTCGCCGAACTCTTGAAGCGTAGCCCCTACGCACCCGTGAACCACCTGGACACCATCGAAGCGCTCCTCAACGACGAGGCATTTGCGGACGACCCGGACAAGCAGGAGTTCATCCAGCTGTTTCAGAACGTCCGGGCTCAGCTCGAGTAAGATGTACCATTGCACATCCTCGAGCACCACGAAGCGGGCATGATGGGGCACTTCGATGTCGTGCGCGAAGGTGCACGGCTAGCCGAGACTGCGAAGGGTCACGCACGCCAGCAGGCTCACCGGCATTAGGCTGGTTGACGACCGCGGGGCGCGCGCCTACGTTCCGGACTGCATGGACACGAGCGCGGAAGCCCCGCTGAGCCCCGACGTCGTGACGGCGCTCGTCAAGAACCATCGGGACTTCTTGGCGTTTCTGCAGAAGCGCGTCGGCGATCGAGCGCTGGCCGAAGACATCTTGCAAGAGGCTTTCGTTCGCGGGCTCGACAAGCTCGGAACGCTCGAAAACGACGAGTCGGCGACGGCTTGGTTCTATCGCATCCTGCGCAACGCCGTGGTCGACCACCATCGCCGACGCGCGTCGGGTGATCGAAAGCTCGAGGCGTTCGCGGCGGAGCTCGAACAGCACGTCGAGCCGGAGCCCGAGGTGCGCGGCGCCGTGTGTCGCTGTGTGGGGGAGCTCGCCAGCACCCTCAAGCCGGAGTACGCCGAGGCGTTGCGCCGTGTCGAGATCGACGGGGTTCCGGTGAAGGACTATGCGGCTGAAGCTGGCGTCACCAGCAACAACGCTGCGGTTCGGGTGTTCCGTGCACGCGAGGCCCTACGCAAACAAGTCGCGCGTTCGTGCGGCACCTGCGCCGACCACGGCTGTCTCGACTGCACGTGCGACAGCACCAAGCGACACTGTCATTGAGAGGAGAACTGATGTCTACATCGCGGGAAGAATCTGCACGAGCGATCCTCGAGTACTGGTTTTCGTCACTCGACGATACGACGTCGTTGGACCGCCAGGTCGAACCCTGCCGCACTTGCTTCACGCGATGGTACGGAAAGGACCCAGCGGTCGACGCTGAGATCCGGGGGCGCTTCGAGCCCGTTCTGCTCGCCGCTACGCGCGATGGTCGGGGTTGGGACGACGAAGTCGAGGCGTGGCGGCGCGCGCCCGGGGGCTCGCTCGCACTCGTGATCCTGCTCGACCAATTTCCGCGGAACATGTACCGCGAGACCGCCCGGATGTACGCCTACGACGACCTAGCGCTCAGCGTAGCCACCCTGGCCGCTCGACAGGACGCGGCGGCGTCGCTCTCGCTGATTCAACAGTCGTTTCTCTACCTACCCTTCATGCACGTCGAGAATCTCACGTTGCAGCAAGCAATGGTGGCCAAGTACGAGAACCTGGTGCGGCTGGCGGGCGAGCGCAGCCCTGGGAACGTCGGGTACTTCGCCTACGCGCTCGAGTACGCGGTGAAGCATCGCGACATCGTCGCAAGCTACGGGCGGTTCCCCCATCGCAACGCCATCCTGGGACGGACGTCGACGCCGGCCGAGATCGAGTTTCTGACGCAAGAGGGCTCGAGTTTTTGACGAGCACGAGGCGAGAACGCGAATGCGAATGCGAATGCGAACGCCGCAAGCCATTCGCTCTTGGCGTCTCGGGGTCACACTTGCGCTGAGTGCACCGGTGTGGACCCCCGCGTGCTTGCGGGAGGCCTGCACCGATGCCGGCTGCACGTCGGGTATCTCGGTCAAGGTGGTCGGCATCTTTCCCGTTGCGCCAGCGCGGGCGCGCGCGTGTTTGGACGAGCTGTGCGCCGAAGTTCCCTGGCCAGCGGGAGCTTCGTCGTGCGAAGCCGTCGAAGCCGTCGAAGCGGATTGGCGACTTTCGGTTTGCCTACAGGACGACGGTTCTTTGATTCAGGCGGTCTTCGCCGAGGACACGCGCGTGGGTGACGGGATGAAGTTCGAGCTCATCGTCGAGGACGGGGACGGTGAGGCGCTCTTGCACGAAAGTGAGCGTGTGACCTTCAGCGACAGCTACCCGAATGGCAAGCGCTGTCCCGGCAACTGCAAGTACGCGAACTACCGCTATTGAACGCAACTTGCTGCGGCGGCGTCACGTGCGGTCCGCTTCGGGCAGAAATGTCACGAAGTGGTGAGCCGGCCGTCCTTTCTTGCTGTCTTGTATGAAAGTGAGCGAAGTGTTGGTGCAGCAGGTCACGAAAATCGGTATCGTGGCCCAGTTGGCCACCGAATTCGGGGCCCTTACGGAGGTGAACGAATGCAGCGCTCGATGCGATGGGTGACGTGCCTACTTCTGGCCGCGGCTCTGGCCGCCTGTGGCAGTGAGGACGATAACCAGGACGAAGATCCGAAAGACCTGCCTGAGGTGGACTGCTCCGAAACGGTTCCGACGTTCGACGAGGTGAGCGCCTTCAGCGACGTTTGCACCAACTGTCATAGTACGGGGCTGAGCGGTGAAGATCGCAATGGAGCACCTTCCAGGATCAACTGGGACGACTACCAGAGCGCGCAAGCCAACGCCGAGGACGGTGCCGAGGAGGTCTTCGAAGGCGACATGCCGCCCCCAGGTTCGGGCCTCACGCTGAGCAACGCCCAGAAGCAGGAGCTGTACCTGTGGGCGCTCTGCGGCACCCCGGAGTAGGGGAGCCTACAGGCGGTACTCGGTCGTCGTTTCGCGCAGCGTCTCGGAGAGCGCGCGAATATCGCTGGCGGCGCGTTCGAGGTTGCCGGCACCAGCGGCGTTCTCTTTGCCGGCGAGCGCGAGTGCGCCCACGGCTTGGGAGATCTGCTGGATGCCGGAGGCCTGCTGCGAAGCGGTGCCCGCGATCTGGCGTACGCGATCCGCGCTGTCTTCGAGGGTCTTGGCCAGGTCCATGATGGTCTCACGGACCGACTTGATGGCAGCCATGCCATCCTTCGCGCGTTTCGTGCCTTCCTCGGTGGACATCACGGCGGTTTGAGTCGCCTTCTGGATGTCCCCGAGGATGCCGCGGATCTGTTGCGTGGCGCGCTTGCTCTGTTCGGCGAGCGTGCGTACTTCCGCGGCGACTACGGCGAAGCCTCGCCCCTGCTCGCCGGCTTTCGCAGCCTCGATACCCGCATTGACCGCGAGCAGGTTCGATTGCTCCGAAAGGTCGTTGACGGTCTCGACGATTTCTCCGATCTGCTTGTTTTGCTCGGAGAGCTGCAAAATACGCTCGGCGATTTCGCGCACGCGCTCTTCGATGGACGTCATGATCACGTTGGCGCGGTCCACTGCCTTCAAGCCGTCGACGCTCGACGAGACCACGCGTTCGGCCGACGCCACCACTTCCTGCGCGTTCTTCGCCGCCGTTTGGCTGGTGGCTTGGATTTCGTCCATGGTGGTGCTCACTTCGGTCACCGTCACGGATTGTTGAGCGGCGGCTGCCGCCGTCTCCTTGGCGGTTCCGGCGATCTCGGCGGTGCTGGTCGAAAGGCGGGTGATCCCGGTCTTCAACTGACCCACCATCACCTGCAGCCGACCCGCCATGCGCTGGAACGAGCGCTGGAGGTTCGCGACTTCGTTCCTGCCCTCGGCGCCGACGTCGGCGCCGGCCGCCGTCAAGTCGCCCTTCGCCATGCGTTCGGCCAAATCGGCAAGCTGAACGATCGGGCGGGTGATCGCGCGCGCCATCAGCACCCCGCCCAGAATTGCTGCCGTGAGTCCGACCAACATCGCGAGCGCCATGCTGAGCTCGGCGCGGCGGCTATTCATGCGCAGATCGGCGACTCCGTGCGCCATGTCGCGGTGCACGAGCTCTTCGGCGCGGTCCGCCATGGCGACCAGGTCGTCGAACGCTTTGTCGAACTCGATGTCCGCCTTGCTTCCGACACCGACATCGTTGGTGCGCATCGAGTAGCGCTTTTGCGCGAGGCGCTTGAAATGCTGGATCATCTCGCGCACACGCGCGAAGCGATCACGAACTTCGGGATCCTTCGCGGCGGTGAACCTCTGGTTGGCGTTGCTGCCGCCGTTCAGCACTGCGTCGCAGTACCAGATGGCTCGGTCGAGATAGGCATAGACTTGGTTGACGTCTTCGCCTTCGTCGCCACCCATGATCTCCTCGAACTTGAGGTGTGCTTCGGCCGACGCCAACTTGATCTCCATGGCGGCGTCGGTGAGAGGAGCTTGCTCCTCGCCCACGCGGACGCCTTCTTCGCCTACGGAGCTGACGTAGTGAATTCCCGTGAGCCCCGTCGCGCACACCAAAAGTGCCATGACCAGGTACGAAACCACCAGGCGGGTCCCGATGTTGAGGTTCTTGAGCATTACTTCGTTCCTTCCCTGACCCCGGTCGAGGGTCCTACAACTTCATTGAGAGACCCGCGAACGCCGAACAGTCCTCGGCGGCGTCGGTCAAGCCGATGGCGACGCCGGCATCCGGTTGCAGCCAGCCGTCGATGTCGTACGTGAAGCCGAAATCGACAGATAGCGCGTAAGTCGCGTGTGGCTCGGTCGAGTAGGCGCCGAAGCCCTCGGCGAATGCGCTCAGCGGACCGACCAGCGTGTGACCCAGCGTCGCGCTCGTGAGGAGTTCCCAGTGGTGGTCGTCGCCGGCCTCATTCGCCATCCAGTCGCCTTCGACCATCAAACCAGCTTCGAAGTCCCACGGCAGATCGGCGCCGAACGGGAGCATCAACCCGCCCTCGAACTGCTCGTTGCCGCGCGACCCAGCGGTCGGAAACTTGGTCCAAGGCATCAGCGCCAGCGCCGGCCCAGCGTCATTGCCGAAGAGGTTCAGCTTGGTGCGCAACGTGACGTCTCCGAAGCCCCAGTCGTAACCCTCGCTGCCTTCCACCCCGACCACGCTCTCGACGACGACCTGGACGTCCCAAAACTGCGTAAGCCCGAGCTTGAGGTTGGTGTGACCGAAGCCATAGCCGGTGAGATCCGCATCACGCGTCACGCGCGCGAGCTCCGCCTCGATTTGGAAATGACCCGCGTCGACGGTATTGGGGCTTTCGGTCACGTCAGGTCGGTCGGTGCTCAGCGGCCGCAACGGGGCCTCGTGCGCTGCTGGCTCTGCCGCGCCAGCGGGGCTGCCGCTGGAGCCGAGCGCGAGCACCAATGCCGCGGTGGGAGGATAGGAGATCCGCGAGTTCATACTTTCGGCTCCGCCGTGGTGAGGGTGGCTGTGACGAAGCGCGACGCGGCTTGCGCGATTTCTTCAGGTCCGAGCTCGAGGCGTGAGCCTCCGTACTTCAGGCCTGCCGCGGGCATGCCCGGCACCACGCACGTCGCCAGGCTCTGCACCACGGTCGTGGCTCCGGCGCCGGCGAGCAGCTGCAGACCCTTCGCGCCGTCATCGCCCATGCCCGTGAGCAGCGCCGCGAACGTCTGTCGCGGGCACACGCGCGCGAGGCTTTCGAACAGTTCGTCGACGGAGGGGAGCTGGAAGTTCCTGGGAGCCCCGAGCTTGGGCACCAGCGTGCCTGCAGCGTCGAGTTGCAGGTGCGTGCCGCCGGCCGCGACATAGACGACGCCGGCCTCGGGCCGCAGTGATCGCTCCACGAGCACGACTGGGTGGCCAGCGGCGACGAGCCACTCGGCGAAGCCGGGAGTGTACGCGGCAGCCATGTGCTGCACGACCACGACCGGCGCGGCGAATGGCCGGGGCAGCGCCGCGAGCAGCCGCGCGAGTACCGCCGGCCCCCCCGTGGACGCGCCGAAGGCGACGAGCGCGTTCGGCAGCCCCGGCGTCGCACGTGAGCTGGGCGGAGAGCTGCTCGGCAGGGGCCTGCGCGTCGTACCCACCAAGCCAACTTGCGCCAGCGCAGTGAGCGCCGCCAGGAACCGGCGCCGCTCGTGCTCGGAGGTAGTGTCAGGCTTGCGCAGCACGTCGAGTGCGCCGGCAACCAGCGCGCGCCGGGCGAGATCTGCGCGGCCCGGGTCGAGTGCGGTCACGAGCACGACGCGCGAGGGAACGCGCTCCAAGATCGCGCGAGCGGCCTGGACTCCATCCTGACCGTCCAGGTAGACATCCATCGTCACCAGGTCGGGGCGTGTCGCCTCGACCAGTTCGAGCGCCCCCTGGCCGGTGCGTGCTTCCCCCACGATGTCGAACGCGCCGCTACGCTCCAACATCTGGCGTAGCGCGGCGAGCGCGCTCGCCGAGTCGTCGACCAACACGACACGCGTCTTCATAACAGTCGGCTCACCGCCTTCAGCAAGGTCTCCTGGTCGAACTGGCCCTTGACGATGTACTCGTCCGCTCCGACCCGAGCGCCCTCGGCGACGTCTTCGGGTCGGTCGAGACTCGTGACCAGTATGATCGGCAACTTGGACAGGCGCGGATTCGAGCGCACCCTTCGAGTCAGCTCGAATCCGTCCATTCTCGGCATTTGCACGTCGCTGACGAGTAGGTCGAACGCCTGTTGTTCCAGGGCCTCGAGGGCGCTCACGCCGTCTTCGACGACCTGCACCTCGTAGCCTGCGCTGGCGAGGATGTTGCGCTCGAGCGTGCGGCTCGTGAGCGAATCGTCTGCCACGAGGACGCGTGGCCGCTCCTGGTGCACGCCGAGCTTCACCCGGTGCTCGCGCGTCGCCGTGTGCTGAGTGCGGAACAAGTGGGTGGGATCGACGACCAACGCCAGCGCGGCGTCGCCCTGGTGCGTGGCGCCGATCACTCCCTGCGCGCGGCGTATGTTCCAGGGCAAGCGCTTGATCACGAAGCTAGTGTCTCCCTGCACTTCGTCGACCACGAGGCCCAGGCGCTGCGCTCCCTCGGTGACCACCACGACCTGAAGGAATGCCGGGTCATCGGCGTGCTCGAGTCCCATGGCGCTCGACAACCAGCGCAGCCGGAGCGGATCCCCCTCCGGTGTGCGGACGACGGTCACGCCTTCGGCGCTGCCCAGCTCACCACCGCGGATACGCAACGTGCGTTCGACTTGGGCGCTCGGCAGCACGAAGGTCGCGCCGCCCGCGCGCACCGACAGGCCGCGGAGCGAAACGACGCTCGCCGGGACCGTTAGCGTGAACGAGGCGCCGCTCTGACCATGGCCCAGCGACGTGTACACTTGCCCGCCCAACTCGGCGACGCGCGCGCGCACGACATCGAGCCCGACGCCGCGCCCGCTGACGGTCGTGACGGCTGTCGCCGTAGAGAACCCGGGCGCGAACAGCGCCGCGTCGAGCAGACGCGCGGTGTCTTCCGCCCCGTCGGCGCTCAGGAACCCCAGTTCTACGGCGCGAGCGCGGACTTTCTCGAGGTCGACGCCGCCGCCGTCGTCGCTCACTTCGATTTCTACGTTGACGCCCTTGAGCCTCGCGCTGACTCGGATTTCGCCGCGGACGGGTTTCCCGCGCGCGACCCGCACCGAGTCAGCTTCTATACCGTGGTCGACGGCGTTCCGCAGCAGATGCATCAAGGGTTCGCGCAACGCGTCCAGGACCTGGCGATCGATCTCCACCTCGCCGCAATCCAGCGAAAGATGCGCGGACTTGCCGAGCTCGCGCGACGCTTCCGAGACCACACGCCGAAGCTGCGGTACGATCACGGACAAAGGCTGCATGCGAACGCCCCGCATCGCGCCATCGAAGTCGGCGGTGAGCTGGCCGACGCGCCGCACGTCCTGTTCCTCGCCGCGCACGAATGCTTCGAAATCCTGAACCAGCGGCAAGAGTGTGCTCTTGAGGCGCGGATCCCGCTTCGTGAGCGCGGCCAGTCGATCGGCGAACTCACGGAGTGCGGCGCGCTGCCGGCGCTGGCGCCCATGCTGTGCCAAGTACTCGCTGCCGAGCTCCATCAGCCGGTCGAGCCGCGAGGCGTCGATTCGCAACACCTTGACCCTCGCGACGGCGGACGCCGTATCGACGACCGGTGCAAGTGAAGGCCCCGCCGACCCGTTGCTGGTACGCTCGCCAGTGACCGGGGCCGGCACAGGCGCTGCTCTGTCGCCGAGCCCGCCGATGCGCACGAGCATCTGATCCAGGTCCGGGTGGCTCCCCCCGGCTTCTACCGCTTTCAAGCAGGTGCTGAGCGCCTGCTCGATGGCGTCGAGGAACTCGTCCGAAGGCGGGTCGCCCGAGGCTCGCAGCTCTGCCAGTCGATCCTCGACCGCGTGCGCGAGCCGTTCCGGAGCGGAGTAGCCCGCCAGGCGCAAGGCGCCCTTGACGTTGTGGAAAATGCGGAATGCCGTGCGCACGAACTCGGGCAGCGCGGTGGTGCCAGCCATGAGGTTCTCGCTGAGCTCCAGTAAGGCGTCGAGGGCTTCACCGGTTTCCGCCTGCACGACGCGCGCGAGGTCGGGATCTTGCACGATCATTCGATGACGAGCTCCGGCAGATTGAGCAGGGCGGGCACGTCCACGATCACCACTAGGTCTGGGGTGAGGCCCAGGGCAGCGCGCCGTTCGCCGGGTCCCATGCCATTGTCTTGCAATGCCGAAGGCGACACGTGGCGGCAAGTCAGCACCTCGTCGACGGTGAATCCAACGGCGCCCTCGCGTGCTTCGACCACCACCAGGTGCGTGGGGGTGCTGGTACCTTTGACCTGACTCAGCTTGGCCATGTCGAAAATGCTCAGCAGCGTGCCGCGTACCTGGGCAATTCCGAGCAAACACTCGGGGGCGAAGGGCAAGCGCGTGACGAAAGGCAACGGCACGATCTCGCGCAGCAAATGCACGGGAAATCCAAACGATTCGCTGCCTACCGTGCAAACGGCGACCTCGATTACGTCCGCGGGGCGGGCGCTGGCGTTGGGCACACGGGCCAAGACTCGCGCCCGCTGCTCGAGGATGCGTTCGGCACGTTCCGTCGCGTTCGTCACTGCCATTGTGTCCTTAGAAACCGAGCGCTGCGGAGCAGTTCGAGCGCGCTGGTCGAACCATCTGCGAGCATGTCATCCGCCGCGCGCAGCTGAAGGTCGTCGATCACCGTGGCCAGTTGACGTGCTGCCCTGGCTGTGTCCCGGTTTTCGTGGAGCGCGAGGGCGTAGAAGTAGCGCGAAAGCGCGTCGGTCGGGTCGAGGAAGACGGCCTGCCTGAGCGCGGCCACGGCCTCGGCGGTTGCGTTCCGCTCCAGGTGCGCGAGACCGAGCAGGCGTTGGGCGGTAGTGTCCGAGGGCGCGGCTGCCGCGAGCGCCTGCACGACTTCGACGGCGCGCTCCGGCGGTGGTTCGGAGCGCGGCGCGGTGCCGAGCGGCCGCCGCGCGAGCTCGGCTCTAAAGCAGGGGCGTGGCGCGGCCGCGGGCCGTGTTGGTGCGGCTGCGAGGCTCGGCTCACGCTGCGTCCTCACGAACACGGGCGCGTGGTCGTAGTGGCCCAAGAGCTCGAAGTCGCTGCCGATGGGACGTGGGTCCGACGGTCCGAGTGCCAGCAGGCCGCCGGGCTTCAGCAGCCGCGAGAACTCGATGTAGAGCGCCTGAATCGCCGCCTCTTCGAGGTAGATGGCGACGTTGCGGAAGCTGATCACGTCCAGGCTCTGAGCGGGCTCGTGGCTCGCGGCGGCCTGACAGGACTCGGTCCTGAAGCTGACCAAGGTGCGCACCTCAGGGTGCGTCAGCCGGAGACGAGCCTCGGCCTCGGGGGTGAAGAAGCGGAAGCACCAGCTCGGCGCGCCGCGGAAAGACCACGCCGTGTACAGCGCGTGCTGAGCTTTTTCTATGGCCTCCGGGTTCAGATCGCTGGCCCGGATCTCGATCGAAGCGCCCAGCTTCGCTCCCAAGCTCCGGTAGAGCAGCATCGCGAGTGAGTAGGGTTCCTCGCCCGTTGCGGCGCCAGCGCACCAGATGCGTGCGCTCCCGCTGTGCCTGAGCACTCCGGCCGCATGCTCCGCGCAGAACGTTAGCTGCGCCAGATTGCGGAAGAAGTACGTTTCGGGCACCGTCACGTGACGTGCGACCTCGGACAGCAGGAACCGGCGAGCCTCCGCGTCCAAGCTCTGTGAGCCCGTGCCCTCTGCGTACTTCTCGACGACGGCTCGGATCGCTGGCGCCCATTCCGTCTGAACTCTGAGGCCTGCCGCACGCGACAGCTCCTCTGTGACTTGTGCAATGAGCGTCATGCGCCGCTTCGCTCCAGGATGGGAGCCAACTCCGAGTGCCGCAGGAGTTCCGGTACACCCAACAAAAGCCGCGCCTGACCGTCGTGTGAGAACGAGCCGACCACGTAGGCGGCGTGGGGCGCCTCCAGGAAGGAGGCTTGCTGGTCCAAGCGAACGCTACGGATGGCTCCGACTTCGCTGACGACCACGCCTGCGGTGCCGAGCTCGGTCGCGACGATCACGATGATGTCACTCAGTCCGAGTCCGGGAGCTCGACTGCTCAGCCTCGAGGCGATGTCGACGACCGGTATCGTCGATCCTCGCAGGTTCAGCGTCCCGAGCACCCAGCTCGGCGCTTCGGGCAAGGGGGCGAGCTGCGCCGCGGGCACGACTTCGGAGACTGCCTCCAGCTCGAACGCCGCGAGCAGCTTGCCCACCGCGAGAAACAAGACTTCGACCTCGGCTCCGGGCGGGCGCCCGTGCTTGTGTCTCTTGTGCAAACGCGCTTCGAGGGCCGTGAGCCGTGCCCTCAGCGCGTCGACCTCCGCCTGCAGTTCTACTTCGCCTCCCATGACAATCTCGGTTTTCCGCGCAGGTTAAGCGGGGACTGGTTCCTGCAAGTGCTCGCGGACCACCGCCCGCAGTCGGTTTCCGTCCGCCGACTTCTCCAGGGTGCCGACAGCATTCACCTCTTTCGCTGCTCGACGGAGCTCCGCGGGCGGTAGCGACGAGTGGATCAAGATCCGCGTGGGGCGTCTCTCCATGCGCCGCACGAACTGGGCGAACGCCGTCCCTGACAACGCGGGCATCTCGAGATCGAGCAAGATCAGATCCGGCTGGTTCGAGCGTAGATACGATGCGAGCTCCGTGAACGCCGTCAGGCGCTCGACGACATGCTCCTCCGAACGCAGCTCGCGCTGCACGAAGTAGAAGACGCTTTCACTATCGTCGACGACCAGAATACGAGCCATGTCTCCCAAATCCACGTGGGCCGCGGAGGTGTCCGCAGCCTGCACGCCGCATGGAACGGATGGGTTCGGATAGGGCTTAAGCTCTACGCCGCCGACCCGGCAGAATTTGCGACACTTGGCGCACGGGATCGACCCCGACCATGCGCGTCCGCCGGCGTCTCCCGCGGTCGTGCAGCTCCAGGCGGGCGATTTCGACCCGCAGGGTGGTCGTATGGGCGTTCCGCGGGCCGTGGGCTCTGCTGACAGAAGATGTCAGGAGGCTGTCAGTACGGTGGGGTCAGCGTGAACGGCGCTCCTGACCGTTCAGCGAAAGGAACGGAACAATATGAAAGATCTCAAGAATCCGACGCAACTCTTCCCGATGTTCATGACCTCGAAGCTATCCGAAACCAAGAGGTTCTATCTCGACGCGGGCTTCGAGATCCGCTTCGATCTGCCCGAATACTTGCAAGTCTCCTACGCTGGCGGCCTCGACCTGTGCTTCATGGTTCCGCAAGCCACGAGCAGCGGCAAAGACTATCCAGTCTTCGAAGGCAAGGGTGTCGTCGTCAGCATCCCGACTCGCAATGCAGACGAGAAGGCGGCGGAACTGCGCGAGCGCCGGCTACCCATCGTGACCGAGCCCGAAGACAAGCCTTGGGGCTGGCGCAGTTTTCACGTGCAGGATCCCAACGGCGTGATCTTGGACTTCTTTCACGTCTATAAGGAGATCGAGATGCCCGCCGCCCAATGAGCAGAGCTGACCGTCTTTTTCAGATCGTCGACCAGCTGCGCCGCCATCGCTTTCTGACGGCGGCGCAGTTGGCAGAGCATTTCGAGGTCTCGCAAAGAACCATCTACAGGGACGTGCTCGATCTCAGCGCATCCGGCGTGCCCGTGGTCGGCGAGGCGGGCGTGGGCTACCGGCTCGACCCCAGCTACAGGCTTCCCCCGCTCACGTTCAGTCACGACGAGGTGGAAGCCCTGGTGATCGGCATGCGTATGGTCGAAAGCTGGGGCGACTCGGAGCTGCGGCGATCGGCCCGCAGCATCCTGGACAAGGTGAACGCCGTCTTGCCGGAGTCGGGCGTGGAGCGCCTGAACAAGACCGCGCTCTTCAGCCTTTCGTTCGGGGCAGGCAAGCGCGCGTCGCGCCATCTGGGCACGCTGCGGCAGGCGATCAACCAACAGCACAAGCTCGTGTTCGCCTACCAAGACGAACGGGGAAACGCTTCGAAGCGCACGGTGCGCCCGCTGGGCCTGTACTTCTGGGGACAAGCGTGGACGCTCGCGGCGTACTGCGAACTACGCACCGACTTTCGCAACTTTCGCACCGACCGGATGCAGCGAGTACGCATGACCGATGCCTCGTTCGAGCTCGTGCCGCCGTGTACTCTGGAGGACTACGTGGCGGTCATGAGCGCGACGCGGAACCGACCCTGAGCTCAGCGTCTCGCGATCGACACGATGTAGTCGCTCTTGCAGCGCGGCTGGTTCTTCGCATCGAGCAGCCACAGCTCGAGGCTGCCCTCGGCGCGCATCGCATCGTTCGACCAGCGCAGCGAGCCGCGTTCCACCGAAGCGAGCGTGGTGCCGCTCGCATCCTTGCTGGGGCAACGAATGTCGAACTGTGATTGGCACAGGTCTTCGCTCACCGCGAACTGGCCACTGCAAGGCGCCGGGGCGTGGCTGGGGTCGCCCGCGAGCAGCGCCGTTTGCTCCGGGCGCGCACCGCAGTCGCCTTCCACTTGATCGAAGGCAGTCACGTAGGTGCCGCAGCGCCGGGCGCAACGTCCCGGCTGGGGTGGTTCGAGCGTGCAGCTCGCCGCTCTTGGAGTTGCCGCGGGCAATGAATCCGCGGTCCACGCGGGCTCAGGCTGGCAGCCGGCCAGGGCCAGCGGCAGGAGGGTTCGGGTCAAGGTCCTCACCCGGCGCAGCATATCGCGTTTCTGGTCGCCTGCTGTCCACTCTTTGCCGAGTTTGGCAGGGAGTTCGTGCAGGTGATTCCAGCGTGTGCCGTCCGCTTCATGCGAGGGTGGATCGACCGGCTGACGGCCGGGGGGCGCTGAGCGCTGACAGGTGGTGGCGGCAGCTCGGAGCCTGGGGACGCTGTAGCTCCTCTGTGGTTCCGGCTCCGCCGGGTTAGGCGCTAGACTCCCCGACCACGATGGAGGTGCTCGCGCGATCGCTCGACAGCATGACCGGGGCAGAGCTGTTCACGGCAATGTTCATGGTCGCCGAGATTTTGGCGCTATGCTCCGTGCCGTCCGTGCTGCTCCGGCGGCGCGGGCGACCGACGGCCGCGCTAGCCTGGCTCTTGGCATTGTTCGCGTTGCCCGCGCTGGGGGGCTTCTTGTGGTGGGCTTTCGGCCGCACACACCTGGACCGCAAGCGTCGCCGCCGCGTGCGCATGTCGCTCGAGTTCAACCGGAAGAAGGACGGTCCCGCGGCGCCGCCGAGCACGGTGTTCGATCGGGTGGTCCCGCGACGCGCCGTAGGTACCAGCATATTTCCGACTGGCGGCAACGAGGTCGTGCTGCTGATAGACGGTGCCAGCGCGTATCCAGAAATGGAGCGAGCCATCCTGGAGGCGCGCGAAAGCATCAACGTCTTGTTCTACATCTGGCAGAACGACTCGACGGGGTTACGGCTGCGCGACATGCTGGTCGAAAAGGCGAAGGCAGGCGTCGACGTCAGAGTGATGGTCGACGCTTTCGGCAGCGACAAGGTCGACCGCGAGTTCGAAGCTCCGTTGATCGAGGCGGGCGCGAAGATTGCCCAATTCTTTCCCACCCCGTTCGACGCGCTCGGCGCCCCGCGCTTCAATTTTCGCAACCACCGCAAGATTTTGGTGGTCGACAGCAAGGTCGCTTTCACTGGCGGCATGAACATCGGCAACGAGTACGCCTACGACTGGCGCGATCTCATGGTGCGTTTGCGCGGACCTGCCGTAGCGAGCTTGCAGTACATCTTTCTGGACGATTGGTACTTCGCAACGGGCGAATCGGTGGACGACCAGCCCACGCAGTCGTCCGAGGCGCCCGTGGTGGGCGACACGGACATGGTGGTCGTGGCCAGCGGTCCCGACAGCGAACACTGGATCCATGACGCCTACTTCACGTCCGTGAGTCGGGCTGAGCGCCGCATTTGGATCGCCACACCCTATTTCATTCCGACCGCCGCCCTGATGACCGCGCTCAGGACTGCTGCTGGCCGCGGGGTCGAAGTAGGGCTCGTCGTTCCGGAAGTCACGGACGTTTGGCTGGTGAAATGGGCGGCGCGCTCGTATTACAAGGACCTGCTCGACGCGGGCGTCCAAGTGTACGAGTACCAGGGGCGCATGCTGCACGCCAAGGCGCTCTTGGTGGACGATGATATCACCAGCGTGGGCACCGCCAACTTGGACACGCGCAGTTTCCGCCTGAGCTTCGAGGTGGGTTGCTTCTTCGCCTCACGACCACTGAACGAGCAGCTCTGGCAGTGGTTCCAAGAATTGAAGGCCGATTCGATACCCGTCAGCGCGCGTGAACTCGAGCGCACGCCTGTAACCCGGAAACTACTCGAATCCATGGCCCATTTGCTCAGCCCGCTGCTTTGAAGCATGGGCTCCCGGGTCGGGGCCGCGGGCCTCGATCGATTTTTTGAACGAACGGCTTCGCTGCGGGAACAACCCCGCAAACAGCAGCGAAATGGCGCTCTGTTGGACGACCCTGCACTCGGGGATTTTGCGGGAGGGGATCGGTGCGTTCGCGCGATCTGGAATCGAAGTCGAAATTGGACCCGAGCGTCCGGTCTGGAATGTCGATTTCCAGATCCGGGGCGCCCTTGCCGGAGACCAAGAGACAGTGGAACTAACTCCAGTTCCCGTAGCGCGGTTGGGTGATGCCGATGGCGAGCCCGACCGTCGCTTGCATCGTGAGGTGCGTGACAACTTCGAGTTCGTCTGGAGACTTCTGCGCCGTCTGGGCCTCAGTCCCTCGGACGCCGACGATGCCACGCAGCAGGTGTTCATCGTGCTGGCTCGCAAGATCAACGACCTTTCTCCCGGTAAGGAACGCGCGTTTCTGTACGGAACGGCGGTGCGCATCGCGTGGCGTGCGCGGCGCACGCTGGAACGTCGGCGCGAAGAGCTCTCGCCCATCATCGCCGACGAGGCAGGTTTGTGTCCTGCGCCGGATCAGCTCTTGCTGCACCGCCAGGCCAGGGTGGTGCTCGACGAGATCTTGGGGGCGATGCCGCTGGCGGTGCGGACGGTGTTCGTGCTGTTCGAACTGGAAGGCCTCAATCTCAGCGAAATCGCCGAGACATTGCGGTTGCCACGAGGCACCGTGGCTTCGCGCTTGCGGCGCGGGCGCGAAGACTTTCAGCGACGGGTGCAGCGCATCGAACGCAGCATCGACCCCACAGGAAGTGACTCGTGAGCGAGCCAGAGCGTTTGTTGGCGAGCGGAAGCACGCTGGCGCGGCGGATCTTGGAGTCCGCAGCCGTCGAACGTCCGAGCAGCGTTTCGCTGCAGCGAACGATGGAGTCGGTCGCGAAAGAGTCGGGGGCGCGGTCACGGACTCGAGCTCGACGGTCGGTGCAGTTGCGCTCGCGCGGACGGCCGTGGCCATGGCTCGCGCTGCTCGCTGCGGCCTCCTTGTTGGTGAGCGCCGCGCTGTCTTATCACTGGCGCCCAGCGTCATCGGTGCCCGCGCGAACTTCGGGGTCTGCGCCGGCAAAGGTCGACTGGCAGTCGAACGCGCGCTGATCCGCTTTCGCAGATCCGTTGCTCGTATTTCGGAGACTAGAAGCAGGAGGTTTCTATGAAGGCTTACGCAATCGCATTTCTAGGATCGCTGGGTTTGTCGCTGATGGGCTGCAACATCGAGGTCGATGACTGCGGCGACGACGACTGGGACGACGACGACGACCAACCGTGCGAGACGCATGTGCACTCCGACACGTCCTCGACGACGACGAGTGGCCCGACCACGACCAGTGGCTCGAGTGCGTCGAGCGGCGGCAGCGGTGGCAGCGGCTCGAAGGGCTCCGGTGCCACCGGGGGCGGGCCGTCCAACGCCGGCGGGTCGTCCGGTTCGGGCGGCGGCAACGACAGCGGCTCGGACAGCGGCAGTGGCAGTGGTGATTCAAGTGGTGGCAGTGGAGGCTCGGGTGCCACCGCCTCGAGCGGCAACGATTCTGGTGGTGCTTCGGCGGGGTCGGACGCGGCCACGACGGGCGCGGCTGGGGCATGCGCGGATTGCAATCCGCTGCCGGATGGTGAAAGTTGCTTGTGGGGCGTCCAAAAGATGGACTCGTGCTGCGGCGTCGACGTGTTGGTGGACGTTGCAGCCCAAGAGTGCGCCGACTACGGCCTCGAGCTCTCGGACTTCGTGCTCCAAGACTCCTGCTCGGGTGGACACCGCCAGGTCGACTTCCAGTGCTGCAAGAGCGGGATGAGCGGGTGCACGACCGAAGAGGTGGCGCTCGAGGCATGTGTCGGCGAGGGCATCGTGACTGATCTTGCCGAGCAGGTGTGTGCGGACATGGGGCAAGACTTGACCTCATTCGAGCCCATCCAGGCCTGCGGGGCCGACACCTACCAGGGAGTGGAGGTAACGTGTTGCGTTATGGATCCTGAATGAGGTTCCGGGGCGGATGTAGGCAGTCGGCGGGTGTTCTCCGGCTCTGCTGAGCCAGGGAGCCTCGACGCGATCGGGCAGAGAGGGGCTCGCCGACCCCCTCGCAACCGCCGGACGTTGCCCGCTGGACGCGGCATCTGTCCGCGAATGCGCTGTCCGACCGCGGTCGTCCAGACGTCGCCGTCCCAGTCTGGGCCCGTCCCAGACTGGGCGGAGCGGTGGCCGGCTGACGTTTCCCACCTTGGTGAGTCGGCTCCCGGCGGCTCTCTGATCGTGCGGGCACCGCGATCGCGATGTCAGGGTGCTCCTGCTCATGGGCGGTCGGGTGGTGAACGGTGCTCGAAGAATGCGCCGTCGCTAGCCATCGTGCTCGTTCCGAGACAACGCATGGAAGGGAACAGCGCTTGCTTACGTACCGCCTAGTGTTCACACTAGGTTGCGGAAAGTAGGCCATTGGGGCTGAACCGCGTAGTCTGGTCAGGGCGACTCCCATGTTCTCGAGCAGTCATACCGTGCGACCGAGCCGACGCGAGCAGCGTTCCAGCTGGCAGGCCCCAGCTTTGCTCGGGTTCTCTGCGTTGACGGGCTACGTCGCAGCCATCGTCAGCACGCCTCTGCCGCAGGCGTCGTTAGGCGGCACCGCGCAAGTGCGCGCGCACGAGCAGAACCTCACGCCGGTGCCGGTCGCTGCACCTCTCGAGTCGCTTCCACCCGAGGCGATCGGCCCCCTCGCGAGCGAGCTCGAAGCCGAGCTTTTCGTAGTTCCCGAACCCGATCCGTCGATCACGAGCGCCCCGCGCGCACTTGCGAGCGAGGCCGACGCCGCTTGTCCGGACGGTATGGTGCTGGTCGAAGGCCAGTACTGCCCGGCAGTCGCGCAGCGCTGTCTCGACTACCTGAACGTCGAGCGCGATCGTTGCGCCGAGTTCGCCGAGGGCAGTCGTTGCGTCGGTACGCCGGTGGCGATGCGATTCTGTGTCGATCAGTTCGAGTACCCGAACACCGCCGGGGTGAAACCGGAAATCGCGGTCACCTACCTCGACGCCGAAGCCAAGTGCGCCGAGCAAGGCAAGCGGCTCTGCACTGCCGAGGAGTGGACCCTAGCGTGCGAAGGTCCCGAACGTTTGCCGTATCCAACCGGGCTTCGCCGAGACGAGCAGGCTTGCAACTACGACAAACCATATCGGATGCCCAACAACGATGCTTACGCCAATCCCCGCACGCGCGCCGACGAGATCAAGCGTCTCGATCAGCGCGTTGCCTCGGGTGAAATGGCCGAGTGCGTCAGTGCTTACGGCGTGCACGACATGACCGGAAACGTCGACGAGTGGGTGTATAACAAGAGCGGTTCGGCGCGCGAACGCCCCTACACGAGCGGCTTGAAGGGCGGGTACTGGGGACCCGTGCGCAACCGCTGCCGGCCGATGACCGTCGACCACAACGAGTGGCACTCGGGCTATCAGATCGGTTTCCGGTGTTGTGCTTCCGGGCACGACCAGTCACCCGCGCAGGGTGTCGCGGGCGAGAGCGAAGAACCGCGCGCCGAAGCTCTGCTGGCCGAAGCTGAAGCATCTGGTTAGCTCGCGCGCGGGGCCCGGTGCAGCAATTGCGGGCAGCGGTGCGCTGGATTAGCCTCGCGGCATGTCCGCGCCAAGCGTCATTTGTTTCGATATCGGCGGAGTGCTCGTGCGTATCTGTCGCAGCTGGGCGGAGGCATGCGAGAAAGCCGGCGTTCCCGTGCACGCGCGGGAGTGGCTCACGGGCGAGCAGGCCATCGCCGCCCGTGCGGTAGTGATGCGGGCTTACCAGAACGGTGAGCTCAGTACGGACGCATATTACCAGGGCCTGCTGGGCGCGCTCGAGCGGCACTACACACTCGACGAAATCGAGAGCATTCACGACGCTTGGCTGCTCGACGAATATTCGGGTATCGGCGAGCTCGTTGCCGAGCTCGGGGAGCTGCCCGGCGTCACGACAGCGTGCCTCTCGAACACGAACCAGCGACACTGGGACGTCCTGGTGCCGTCGGGGGGCGCTGCACGCTTTCCGTCGGTGATGGCCCTCGGACGCCGTTTCGCGTCGCATTTGATGGGTGCCAGCAAGCCAGACGCCAAGATTTTCCTGGATTTTCAGCGGGAACTCGGGGCTGAACCGGCTGACATCCTGTTCTTCGATGACGGCGAGCCAAACGTCATCGCCGCGCGCAGCCAGGGCTGGCGCGCGGAAATCATCGATCCGCTCGGGGACACGTCGAGCCAGCTACGGGCGCACCTGCAGGCCCACGGTTTGGCGCTCCTGGATCGTTAGCGCTTACGACAGGGTAGGATCCTCCGAGCGCTCGCGTCGTAACGGTTGCAGATAGCTCTTGATGTCTTCGAGCCGCGGCCGTCGTCCGGTTGCCAACGGCAACGTCAGCGTGATGTGAGTTCCGTCACGCACGAACTCGACCCGCATGTGTTCCCCGTCGAGGGCGCGTGCGCGGAAGAAGTCGGTCACCTTCGCGGTGCGGATGTCGTTCACCTTGATCAGAATGTCGCCGTAGCGCAGTCCATGACTGGCCGCGGGCGTGCCTGGCAAGCTTCCGAGGATCGGGATACCTTCGTAGATTTCAGCGAGCCTTTCGAGGCTCCTGGGAGAGAGCATGCTCGAGCTCAGTGCAAGCGGTGTTCCAAGCGGCGCTGGCTTGATAACTGCTGGAGAGCATTGGTGTGGCGTCGCGATCGCAACCCGCGACCACGATGGCTCGTCCCGAACTGAGCCGAGTACGTGCACCGAACTGGGACGTACCTCGCTCTCGAGCACCCCTGCGGCCCGTGGGCTGAAATGCGCACGCCGGGATCTCCGCCCAAAACGCTCTCTCTCCAGGCGCGGGCTGCCGCACGCTAGACAACCGGCATTACTTGGGTAGATCGGGTCCAACATGCAGCGACACGAAACAATCGCCCGGTGGTGGCTCACGCTCGGTCTCCTTGCATCTGTGCCTGCTTGTCAGAAAGAGCCCGAACAAGCCCCGACAGAACAGCAACAGGACGCGGGTGCGGTCGATAAGACCGCCCAAATCGATCCGAGCTTGGCCAAGGCAGTCGAGGCGGCCAAGGGGAAGGCCCCCACTCAAGCCGACGCAGCTTCTGGACCGCCTCCTAATGGGATCTTCGGCCCAGGCGGAGCTGACAAAGAGATGCCGGTCGGAGCTCCTCCGAAGATCACGCTGGGCGGCCAGGGCGAGGCGCCGCGTTATACATTGTCCGGAGCTACCCTCAAGCCGCGCGACAAAATGAAGGGAACGATCCAGATGGCGGTACAAACCGATCCGCGGCAAGGAGCGCTACCCGTCGATTTCTCGCTGTCCTTCGAGGGCAAACCACCGGTTGCAGAGCCCGGTGCGGCCGCTACGGCGTTGACGCACGTGGTGGCGACGGTCGAAGCAGCGAGCGTGGGTGCCGTGGATCTCCCGGCAGCGGTGACCGACGAGCTGAAGAAGCTGAAGGGGAGCCGCATCGAGTACGAACTCGCCGCAAACGGTGCCGGCAGCAACTTCACGCCCATGCTGACGAAGCAGGCGGCGGGCAGCGAGCTCACGAACGTCTTCAACGCTCTGGGCGACGCGCTGGCGACGCTGACACTGCCCATGCCCGATCAGCCAGTAGGCACCGGGGCATTCTGGATGGCGACGACGCGTGAACGCGTGATGGGGCTCGACACCGTGACCTATCGGCTGATTCGCGTGGAGCGTGCGGAACCCACTCAGATGACGTTCACGCTCGAAACCAAGCGCTACGCGGCGAGCGCCGACTTCTCGCTGGTGCCCGGTAATTGGACGCTCGTCGAGTTTCAGTCCGCGGCGGACGGTACGGCGATGCTCGCCCATGGCCAACCGTTTCCATTCAAGGCGTTGCTCAAGCTGAACGTCATCGCCGGCGTCACCAACAAAGACAAGCCCGCCGAACAAGGCAGCGTAGTGGTGCAGGGCCAGGCTCGGGTGAACTTCGCCGACCTCGAAGACCCCGCCGGCAAGACCGTATCGGTGGCACCCGCGGCAGCAGGCGCTGCTGCTCCCGCAGCCGCGCGACCGACAGCACCCCCGGCGCCAGCCTCCCCAGCGCCAGGGCCCGCGCCTGCAGCCCCTTAGTTTCCACGGGTCACGACGAGGACGGGCTCGGAGCTCGTAGCTCCGTAAGCCCGTCAGCTCGTCGCGCCATCAGAACCCGAGCTCTTCTTTGCGCTCGTCGGCGCCCGGCAGGGGATCGCCCTTTTCGGCCACGACGGGGAGATCTTTCGCGCGGTCGGCGTTGATCTGCAACCACTGCGACTTGTCGTCGGGCAGCTGAGCCTCGTCGTAGATTGCTTCAACGGGACACTCGGGCACACACGCACCACAGTCGATGCATTCTTCGGGATCGATGTAGAGCATCTCGTCATCCCCGTGGAAACACTCGACGGGGCAGACGGCGACGCAGTCTGTGAAACGGCAGCCCTTGCAATTGTCAGTGACGACGAAAGTCATGCGACCTACATAGTCCGGCTTGCCATCCAAATCAACAATCGCGCCTCAGCCGACGCGAAATCGGGTGAATCGCAAGACTCTGGGCTGCGCCGCGCGATCGCGTGTATCGACAGCCGGCCAGCGCGAACTCCGCTGCTCACTGTCTACTCGGTTCGGGCGACTTTCGCCGGAAAGTCACTCCTGAAACGGGGTGACGTCGCCAGCGCCCACGCGCAAAACTTCTGCAGGTGTCTTGGTGAGGTCGACGATGCTGGTGGGTACCGTGCCGCCTGGGCCCGCATCGAGCACCAGGGCCAAACCTTTGAACTCGAGGTCGATCTCCTTCGGATCGGGATCGGGTGATTCGCCGTGGCGTGAGGCGGTGCTCGAAATGATCGGACGGCCGAGCTCCCGAGTCAGCGCCTGCGTCACAGGGTGGTCGACGATGCGCACACCCACCGTTTTGCGCGCAAAGTGCACGATCTTGGGAACCTCGCGCGTGGCCTCGAGGATGAAGCAATAGGGCCCCGGCAAATACTGTTTCAATGTCTCGTAGATGTGGTCGTGCATCACCGCGTAGCGGGAGGCGTGGCTCAAATCGTGGCAGACGAACGAAAGCTTATGTGAGCTGGCCATACCCTTGATTCGGTATAGCTTTTCCACTGCGCGCTTGTTGAACAGATCGCAACCAATGCCGTAGCAGGTGTCCGTGGGGTATGCGATGACTTCCCCCGCCTCGAGCGCATCCACCGCGCGCCGGATCTTGCGCGGTTCGGGAGTGACGGGGTTGATTTCGAGTAGCATCGAGGTCTCGCGGGTCTAAAGGTCGCGAGGCTCTACTATGAAACGGTGCCTAGCTCCAGCATTCGAACGCTCCGGCACGGAATCGGGACCCTGAGCGTTCCAGCGACAACTGACAACTGCTCAGCTGTGAGCGCGTCGCGCGCTTCGGCGAGCGTGGCGAAACTCCACGAAACCTCCAGATCCCGTGGCGTTGGGTTGATCAGAAAGGCCACACGTGGTGAATCGCCGCCACGTGTCTCGAACACACTGACGTGCACCGCGGGGTCGTCGAGAGAAAACTTCGAAAGTTCGAGCGCGGTAGCTGCGGCGCTTACAGCGGATTCGATCGCGTGCGGATTCACACCGAGGAGCGCGGGTACGCTGGAGACCTCGTGCAACAGCGGCCGCGTGGCGAGGGGTTGGAACGCGAGGTCACGCTCAGGAGCGTGAGGCCCCAGTGTGACGAGCTGGCCCGCGGCTAGTGCACGTTCAACGAGCTCGATCTGATCGGAGCCAAGCGCGGAGTTGCAGAGCAGCACGGTCCAACTTCCGGGCACGAGCGCTTCTGTCAGCTGGTCGTCTGCCGCGATGGTATAGGGAATGCGACGTCGATCGAGCTCGTGTTCGAGCAAGCTCATGAACTCGAACGTATCGAGCACCACAGAACTCGCAAGCCCTAGGGTCTGTTCGCCGGGGCCGAGGCGCTGATCGCCGGTCATGGCGCTCAGCATGGTGGGGCTGAGCGGATCGAAGGCATGCAGCACACGCGAGAGCCGGCGCAGGCTCCGCGGTACGACGATCGTGACTCGCGAGCGCCGTTCCAGCTCGAAGAGTCGGGTGCGTCGGAGGGCCTGCACCAGGAGTCGATAAAAGTCGGCTTCCGCCAGGGGCGTCCCGGTGTGATCGATGGGGGCCCCGATCCAACGACTGCGTTCGACCGCCATGTATAAATTGAACCCCTGGATGCCATAGGCGAGAGCACATAGGGTCGAGAAGCGGCTGTCCGCCTCCGAGTGGGGCGAAAAGTATGGTGGAAACCCGACGCCCAACTCTGCCGCGAAGCAGGGCCGGTCGCGGACTCTCGCGCGAAACGCGAGCTCGCTGGTGCGTTGGAAAATCGCGCGCCGCTGTTCGGCGTTGGCGCGATGGTAGTAGTCGGCACCGACCAGGTCGAAGCTGCGATCGAGACGCTCGGGGTCGAGCACGCTGGCTTCCCAGCCTGGCGGGAGGTTGTGTGTCAAGAGTGCACCGGGGAAGTGGTCGCGCAACGGAACTGCCATGCGTTCCAGCGCACGCGCCAAGATTGCTTCCTGTGCTTCCGCCCAGTCGAGCGCTGCGGGCAGGTCACCCGCCAGCTTGAGCTGCTTGCGCTCCGGAGGGTTCGACTTGCTCAGCACCAGCGCCGGGTTCTTGTACAGCCGGCGCAGCGCCTCGACGTTGGGGTATTTTCGCGTGAGGAACTCGCGATACTCGGTCAGCTGCGCGGGGTGGTAGTCCTGGTCGAACACCCCATCGCGAAACCCGAGCGTGGCTTCGTTGTCCACTTGTACGAAGACGATGGGGCCGTGCGGGTAGCAGAGGTGACCCAATTCACTGCCAACCCGATCGTACCAGCGCCGCGTCTCTTCCTGGAATTTCGGGCTGGAGTAGCTCGGCAGTGGGAACGCCAGGGGGGGAATCGGCAGGACGACGCGGGAACCACTCGCGGAACGAGCCATGCAGTCTTCGTCCCAAAGCACGCGCTCGGGGATCCCGAAGCCGGTCAGCTCGGCGTTGACATGAGGCCCCGGCCTGATGATCGCGAACAGACCGAGCTCTCGGACCAGCTCCAAGAAACGACGCACGTCGAGCTCGGAACGTTGGCTCCCGAAGTCGTACTGCCCGGCGCGTTCGTGCACGCTCCACGGTACGTAGGTGTCGATGAATGACAGGCCGAGCCCGCGTATCGCTGTCAGCGCGGGTTTCCAGTGTTCGACGGCCAGGTGATAGTAGTGAACACTGCCCGCGAGCAGCGGCACGACCTGCTCGCCGAGCCGCACGCCGTGCGCTACGAGTTCGGGACGATGAGTCATCGAAGCTATGTTGGTTGGGGGGTGCTCGGAAGTAAAGTTAGGGAGTCTTCGGCGTCGGATTGACGGAGAAGAAGCTTTTGATGCGATTGAGCAGGAGCGCGGGTTGCGTCTTGCGCTCGTCGGTTACTTCGTGAATCGCAGCCTCGTCCAGCTGTTGATGGCGATCGGCCAAAATTTCGCTGATGTCCTCCAGCACGCCTTCGTTCTTGTCCAGGAGTGCCTTGAAGGTCCCCTTGTCCACCACCAGCACTCGTGTCTCGGTGATGGCGCGAATGCTCGCCTTGCGGGGTTCGCCCGTCATGACGCTCATTTCGCCGAAGCATTTCCCGTGACCGAGCTCGGCGACGTGCTGCTCGTTGGCTCTACGCTCCAGCACGACGCCGACCCGGCCGCTGTCGATGATGAACATCTCGGCACCGGTGTCGCCTTGATGGATGATGTATTCGCCCGGCGCGTAAACCCTCGTTTCCGCGCTGCTGGCCAGTTCGGCCAAGAGCTCTCGTGGCAAGGCCTGCAGAAAGTCTACTTGCTCGAGTGTGCGGAGCCGCCGATCGACGGCCTGTTCGGTCGCGCGCATCTGTGTCTCGTCCGACAGCTGCTCGATCTCGATGCGGCGGCGGGGCACGGGGATGGACACGTTCAGGCGCGCCATTGCATACCAGAGGCGATCGTTGACGGCACTGGTGATCGGGTCGCGATCACGAAAGTCGTCGATGAAGAACCGGACGCCGTATTCCATGCCGCGATCGCTGAACCCCCGGGTGATGACCGTGACCGGCGGCGCGGGGAGCACGCCCGGTGCGTCTTGTGCTGCCCGGAGCAGCGCTTGTTGGACGCGATCGGGCGAGACATCGTAAGGCGCATGAATGATCGTGGTGCGGCGCGTGATACGTTCGGGTCGTGAAAAATTGCGGATCGACGATTTGGCCAACGCGCCGTTGGGAACCGTGATGACCACGCGGTCTTGAGTGATGAGCTTGGTGGCGCGCCAGTTGATTTCCGTGACTTCGCCGACGTTTTCCTGCGTCGCGTCGTACTGGATCCAGTCTCCGACCTCGAACGGGCGTTCTGCCTGGATCGCGAGTCCAGCGAACATATTGCCGAGCGTGTCTTGCAACGACAGACCGATCACGGCGGTCAGCAGCGCCGAGGTGGCCAAGAGCGAGCTGGGTTCCACGCCCGCTGCCCGTAGGGTGACCAGCGCGACGGCGATGTAGACGCCGATCTGGATGATATCCTGGACGATCCTCGGCACGGGGAAACCCAGGCGCTTGGCCAGGACCGCGCGGATCACGATCAGGAACACGCTGTTGCCGATCGAGGCGAGCAGCATGAATAGCTCGCAGAGCCGGGTGAGCCGTCCGCCGGTGGATTCCGGGGGGGCGAACAGGGACCCAGTCCAGGCGACGCCGAACAGCACCAGGAAGAACAGCGGAAGGCGCACCAACCGCCGTTCCTCCGCAGGCAGCAGCAAGCGCGCAGCGATCACCAGCGCGACGGCGATGATCGCGCCGACGGCCGCTCCGCCCAGGGAACCTTGCTCGCTCGCAGCTTCGAAGATCTTGTCGACGAAGCCGGCGGGCCCAGCACTGGGGGTCTGGGCGTTGACACTGGCGGTGAGATCGGCGTTCACTACAAAATCTTTGCGCAAAGCCCGAGTTTCGACGAACAAAGGGGCATGAGCAAGAGCTGGTTGACCCATGGTGCCGGACGTTCGAGCAGCCCCGCCGTTGTTGCGGCGCTGGTGTTGGGCCTGGCTGGCTGCCATTCCGGTTCCGAGAGCACCGTGGAGCCCCCCGCATGGCCCGAGGAGGAGCCCCCGGAGTACCCAGGGGTGGTAGCGGGCGGCGAGGAACGGAGTCCCAAGACCGGTGCCCGTGGTGAGTCCAAGTCACGTTGGATCTGGAGTCACGGTAAGCGGGCCGTGCTGGACCGCTTCAGCGGCGACGCCACTTACTACTCCGACAAGCTCGCCGGGAACAAGACGGCGAGCGGCGAGATGTATCATCCCGATGATTTCACCGCTGCGCACCGCAGCTTACCTTTTGGTACCATCGTGAGGGTGGTGCGAACGGACACGGGCCGCGAGACGTATGTGAAGATCAACGACCGCGGACCGTTCGGTAATGCGAAGCGAGTGATCGACTTGTCGCGCGCAGCGGCGACGGAGCTCGAGATGCTCCGTGCGGGTGTCGTCCCCGTGCGCGTGGAGATTCTGGAATTGCCGCCGAAGTAACGCGAAGCGTTAGCCAGAGGAATGGAGCCGATGGCTGCGGCTCGACGGGGCACTGCTGAACTCCGTGCGCCGGCCTCGTTCGAGCATCAGTCGGTCGTACTCTTCGAAGAGCGTGATGCCGCTCTTGGTCCGCGGCAGAGCGACGCCGAGGACTTGTGCAGTGAGCAGCCCCGAGAGCGCGACCACGCGATCGCGTTCGGTATAGCGTGCGGCGCTCTTCAAGTTGTTCAGGCTGCGCTTGAGGGTTTGCACGATGCTGTCCTCTACCCGGTTGGGTACGTTGGGCACCGAGTACAGCTGGGGCAGCTCATCGGCGAAGGCTTCGATGGGCGGCGTGAACAGCACGTCTTGCTGCTGCTTGCGTGCCAGGTCCCGTTCCTTGGCGGCGATCACGTACTCGTC
>JAICQQ010000377.1 GCA_025937785.1 Polyangiaceae bacterium | reverse complement strand
GGGCACCGTCTTCGATGGGGGCACCGTCTTCGATGGGGGCACCGTCTTCGATGGGGGCACCGTCTTCGATGGGGGCACCGTCTTCGATGGAGCTGGCGTGCTTGACGCCGGCGTGGGTGTCGACGTCAGCGGCTTGCGACAGCGGCCGAGCTGGGCCACGCAGCGCCCCTCTTCGCGGCAGGCTTTCGAGGCTCGGCAATCCGCATCCGTCTTGGCGGCACAGGCTTCGCCCTGCACGCTGCACCGGCCCTCGCTAGCGCATCCCGCCGACGCCTGGCATTCGGCTGCCGCCGACGCTACGCAGCGGCCATTCTTGACCGAGCAACGTCCGTGCTCACTGCAGGCCGGCAACCTGGCGCAGTGGTCGGCCGTCGTCGGACGACACAAGCCGAGGTGGAGGCCGCATTCGCCGTGGGTCTTGCAGCGCTCGGATTGACGACAATGTTCGTCGGTGATGGGGCGGCAATGGCTGCGCTCGAGACCGCAACTGCCGCTTTGTCGACACTGAACCGATGCCGCACATTCGGCTGCGCTGCGCGCTTCGCACACTCCGGTGCCTTCGCGCAGCCTGCAGAGACCGAATTTCGAGCAGCGTTCCGATCTTTCGCAATCGTTGGGGCCGATCCCGCACATGTCGTCCGTGAGCGTGCAGTAGCCCTGCTTCTTGCACATCGACGACGCTTGGCACGCCTCGGCGCTGGCGACGCACTTGCCATCGCGAGCGACGCACAGGCCCTGCTTGGCGCACTCGGGCGCCGCCTGGCACCCGGGCGTGGACGCGACGCATTCTCCGTCGCGCGCTGCGCAGAGGCCCTTCTCGCGACAGATCTCGCTCGCCGAACAATCGTCGCCCGTGGCGATGCAGCGGTCCGGCGGTCCGAGCACCACGCTGCATCGGCCGGTCGCCTTGCAGGCTGGGTCACGCCGGCAGTAGCTGTCGTCGGGTACGCAGCGCCCGCCCTCCAGCAGGCAGCGACCGTGGCGCTTGCATTCGAGCGAACGCTCGCAGTCCGCGGCGCTGTTGGCCTTACACTTGGGAGGCGACCCCGCGCAGAGCCCGTGCTCCTTGCAGATCTTCAGGTCGCCGCACGCCATCACCGAGCGCTCGCGCGTGGCAAACCAGATGAGCAGCACCGCCAGCGCCAGCAACAGGGTCGAGGCGTTGCGATGCAGGAAATCTGCGATGCGTGAGAGGCGTAGCCGGACGGACATAAGGGGTGCGCGCGCGCAACTGAGGATGACGCAGAACCTAGAAGGTTTCACGCCCGGCTGCCAGTATGGACAGGGCGGCCACGTGTCGGACGAAATGACCTCGCGCTCGGCCGCGATCCCCGCACCGACATCCCGTCCCGAGCGGATGATTGCGAGCCTTGAACGGCGGCACTACGCTGGGCCAGGATGTCCGTTGCGGTCGAGTTCGATGGGGTACAGAAGCGGTTCCCGGGCAGGACTGCGGTCGAGTCCCTTTCCTTCCAGATCCCACGGGGTAGCCTCTACGGCTTCATCGGGCCGAACGGGTCGGGGAAGACGACAACGCTGCGTATGATGCTCCGGGTCCTGTATCCCGACGCAGGCCGCGTGCTGATCTTCGGTAAACAAGCGGCGGGCGTGGTCGACGACGACACCGGTTACCTTCCCGAAGAACGTGGGCTCTACCGGAGGATGCGGGTGGTCGACGTACTGCGCTTCCACGCGCAGCTCAAGAACGTGAGGAAGCCCGAGCGTCGCATCGAACACTGGCTGGAACGGCTGGGTGTCGCCGGTCATGCCCGCGCCCGAATCTCGACGCTCTCGAAAGGCCTGGCGCAGCGCGTGCAGTTTGCCGCCGCCGTGATCCACGACCCACAGCTGCTCGTGCTCGATGAACCGTTTTCGGGGTTGGATCCGGTCGGCACGGAGTCGCTGCGTGAGGTGATCCTCGAGCTCCGTCAGAGCGGCACGACGGTCGTGCTGTCCACCCATGACATGGCGATGGCCGAGCGCATGTGCGATCGGGTATTGATGCTGCATCGGGGGCAGAAGGTGCTGGACGGAACCGTCGACGCCCTGAAACGCGAGCGTGGTCACGACTGCGTTCACGTTCGCTTCGCAGTCGACGTGGGAGAGCTCGCGGACCCCGTCGTGACGCGCGTCCGCAACTACGGGCGTGAGCAAGTGCTCGACCTGTCGCCGGGGGCGGACACTCAGGCGCTGTTGGCGAGGCTCATGGACAAGGGCAGCCTGGTTTCATTTTCGGTCGCGCCGCCCAGTTTGCATGAGATCTTCATCCAGATTGTGCAGGGGCCAGCGCTGAGCGGCGGGGGCACGGCTAACCCTGCCGGCGGGGGTGGCGCCGGTGTATAAGGTCTGGGTCATCGCGCGACGCGAGTATTGGGCGCTCGTCAGCACCAAATCTTTCTGGATTGGCCTGGTGCTGCCCCCGGCGCTCGCCGCGCTGACGCTGCTGCTCGCGGCTCTGGGCAGCGCCACCGAACAGGTCGCCACCCGCCGGGTCGTGCTGGTCGACCCCGACGGGCTGGCCACTGGCTTCGAAGGCGCGGCGCAGGAGCTCGGCTTCGAGGTGCAGCGTGAACCGGATCTCGCCGCGAGCGACGCGCGTCGCTCGCGCTGGGCGGCGCGCCTGCAAAGTGGGGACTTGTCCGCCATCGTCGAGGTACCCCCGCGCGCGCACCGCGAGGCGCCGATCAAGCTGTACGTCGACAACGTTGCCGGCTCGACCGCGCGCTGGCTCGGCGACGCTATTGGCGCCGCTGCGCGCCACGAACGCCTGAAGCGTGCCGGCCTCAGCGCGGAGCAAGCGAGAGAGGTCATGCAACCGATTGCCGTCGAAACTCAGCGCCTGGTCGGGCCCGGCGCGAAAGCGACGGCGGTGACCAGTGACGCCAGTGTGATCGTGCCTTTTTTGACCTTGCTCTTGATCATGATGGGGGTGATGTCCGGCGCGGTCCCGCTGTTGCAAGCCGTCGTGGAAGAGAAGCAACAGCGCATCTCCGAGGTGCTGCTCGGCGCGCTTCCTGCGGCGGACCTGATGTTCGGCAAGTTGCTCGGCACCACCGCGGCCGGCACGACCGTGCTGGGCGTGAACGTTGCGGTCGGGGCGCTGGTGGCGGCTCGGCTCGATCTGCTCCACCACCTGCCCCTGCCCCTGCTGTTGGTCGCAATGGCGACCTCGATCGTGGCCATGCTCATGTATGGCAGCGTCTTTCTGGCGCTGGGGGCGGCTTCCAGCGAGCTGAAAGACGCTCAAGGGCTGCTGATGCCCGTGATGCTGTTGTTTCTGGCGCCGCTGGCGGCGCTGCCACTGCTCACCGAGGCTCCGAACAGCGCATGGTCGGTGGCGCTCTCGCTGTTCCCATTCACCGCGCCGCTCGCGATGCCGGTGCGCATGGGGATCGTCCAGAGCGTGCCGGCTTGGCAAGTGGCGACGTGCTTCTTGCTCAGCGGAGCCGCCACCGCGCTGACGCTGTTCGCAGCGGGCCGCGTCTTCCGCATCGGCATGTTGGCTCAGGGCAAGCTCCCGAGCCTCGGGGAACTCACGCGCTGGGTGCTCAAGGGCTAACGACCGCCGGCTCTGACCTTGCTGTCACAGCGGTGGCTCTTCAAACCGCTGGGGTCAGATTGACAGAATGGCATTTCCGAGGGCGATCCGGACAAGCTGGCGCAGCCGGCCGGCAAGTAGAAGGAACAAACCGCAAGGATAGGGCTTTGCGCGCTGGCACACGTTATGCTCAAAGAGGCTTTCGATGCTTCGGAACAAGGTCGGTGTCTTGGCGCTCGCGGGCGCGGCAGCGAGTTGGAGCACGTCTGCGCTGGCAGACTCCGTGGTGGTTCTGGACAACTACACGGTCGAACGCAGCGACGAGCGCGATAGCGACGAACAGCCGCAAACCATCAGCTTCAAAGACTGCGAAGAGAACGCGGACGTTTTGTTCCCCCTCAACGTGAGCCTCACCGGGGGACGTCGCGTCCTCGAGGTGTACGTAGGGCCGGAGAGTTGCTTGGACCGCGAGGTGAGGAACAACGACTGCCGAGTGATCTATGGCCAAGAGATCGGTGCCGACAATCCGAGCATCAGGATCCCCTCGCAGGAGATCGTGGGTGACGGCGGCGAAGACTGCGAATCTTCGCTCTCCAGCGGGACCAACGCGAGTGCCAGTCTGCTGTTCGCGTTCGAAGGCAGCAACGGCGAGCCCGAAGCGGATGGCAGCGACGTGCTGCAGATGAGCTACGACGTGACCGCTCCCGACCCTCCCCAAGTGACTGGGCTCGGGCAGGGTGACGGCCAGCTGGTCCCGAGATGGGAACCGCTCGAAGGCGAAGACGTTACCGGGTACCGATTCTATTGCCAGGAGAGCCCCACGACACAGGAAGAGGTGGACTCCGGGAGCTTCGACGCGGCAGGTGCCGGGGGTCAGGGTGGCGCTAGCAGTGCTGGCTGCGAAACGAGCATCGTACCCGGCCGGCGCCCACCGGAAGACGCAAGGTTCTGTGGCGAGCAGGCAGGCAAGACTGCGCAGCGCGGGACCGTCACCGGCGTCGTGAACGATCGAGTGTACGCCGTGGGCGTGGTGGCTCAAGACGTCGTCGGCAACGAGGGGGTGGTCTCGAACGTCTTGTGCCAGTACCCCAAAGAGGTGACGGATTTTTACGAGGCGTACACCGCCGCGGGGGGCAAAGGCGGCGGCGGGTTCTGCGCCTTCGGGTATGGACAGCGAGCCAACGCCTGGAGTGGATTGGTGCTACTCGGACTCGCCCTGGGCTGGGCACGCAGGAGGCGACGACGCGCGTGAAGCTTACCGGTTTCGCATTGGCATTAGTTGCTTGTTCGACCGCCGCGACGACGGCATTGGGGCAAGACTACGACGAGCTCGGCGGGTTCGAGCGAGCTCGCGACTACGATTCGGAGCAGTACGCGGCGATCGAGGCTCGCCTTGGTCCCTACTGGCCCAACGTCGACGATGAAGTCAGCGGTTCGCCCTTCGACGACACCTTCGGCAAGCCGCGCTACGCCTTCGGCCTACAAGCGGACTGGCAGCTGCTGCGCATCCCCAACTTCGGCACGTTCGGACCCGGCGTCGGAGCGAGCTGGGTGCGCTACAGTGCGCCCGCGCCGTTCGCGGACGGCATGGGCAGCTCCGCTCAGAACACCCGCCTCTGGATCCTGCCGGTTTGGGGTGTCGGCGTGCTGCGCGTCGACGTCTTGGCGCGGAACTGGAACATCCCGTTCGTGCCCTACGGCAAGCTCGGGATGGTGTACGCGTTCTGGGGCTGTAGCAGCGGCGACAGCCGCTGTCGCAGCGCCGGCGGCAAGCTCGGGCGCGGCAGCGAATTCGGCACCATGTGGGCCGCCGGGTTGATGCTGCTGCTCGACTGGATGGATCCTGAGTCCGCCCGCGAAATGGACAACTCCGTCGG
>JAICQQ010000126.1 GCA_025937785.1 Polyangiaceae bacterium | reverse complement strand
GTGACTACACCACAGGCGCTGGCCCGTGTCCAAACCGGTGCTGATCCGCGGCTAGAGATCCGTGGCTAGAAGAGCTCGGTGAGTGCGCCGTCCGTGTTGGCAGGGTTCGGCTGGGTGCCGAAGGTATCGAGGTCCTCGCCGAACGCCTGGGCAATGGCGACCAGGATCTTGTTGTTCGAGACGGTGGTGTTGTCGGCCTGGCCTTCCTGACACCACTCGTTCGTGGGCGGGCAGTCATTGGCGATGCGCACCCGCCGCCCCATGCGAAACTTCCCATTCGTGCCGCCGGCAATCAGGCTCGCCACGTTGCGCGTGCTGTGCATGGCCGGATCGCCCATGTCGGTCGAGGCGTAGATCAGGCTGCTGTCCAGCACCCCGAAGCTGTCGAGCCGCTGCATCAACCGGGCGATCTTGCCGTAGCTGTAGCGGTTGAATTGCGCCAGCGGCACCCAGCTCGCGGGGCTGCCAGCCGTGGTGCGTCCGGTGCCGACGGCCGTGCCCGAATACGTGTGGGCGACGCTGCCGTGATTGTCGGCTGGGAGCCCCAAGGGGTTTCCCGAGTATGATAGATCAGCGAGGAACAGCGTGCTGAAGCGCGTGATGTCGCAGGCCAGCGCTTGCGCCAAAATGTCGATGTGTGCGTCGGTGATCGCGTCGAAGAACGGCTCGCCACCGTTCCAGCGGCGCAGCTTTTCGATCGACGCCGGGCGCGCCGGCACTGCGCAGCTCGCGCTCCCCGCGCCGCCGCCCGAGCTCCCGCTGAACTGCTTCTCGATATCGCGCAGCGAGTCGAGGTGTTGGTCGAGCTTCTGTTGTTCCTCGGCGGCGAGGCGGAGCCGCAGGCGCTCGACGTCGCCGCGCACGTAGTCGATCAGGCTCTGCCCGAGGCGGCGCTGGCGCTCGGCCGCAGCTTGCGCGTCGGGGTCGTCTCCGACCACGACACCCGTGAACAGCATATCGAAGGCTTCGACCGGATCGATGATCTTGCTCAGCGGTTCGCCCCCAGGACCGCACGAGAGGCAGAGGCCGGCGGTGAGGTCCGCATCGCCTACGCCGAGCGCGACGCTGGTGACACGAGTGTCGGCGCCCAGGCCCCGCTCGACGGCGAGGTACTGGTCGAGGGAGCTATTTTGCGGCTTTACAGCCCCTTCGATACGGCTGCCCGTCAGGATGGTGGAGGCCGAGTCGTGTCCATTCGCGTTCGAGAGCAGATCGATGCCTTCGATCGCGATGATCTTGTCCTTGAAGCTCTTGCCGTACGTCCCCGCATCGTCGAACGGCTGCAGCACGCAGTTCTCGTACGCGATGTCGAAGCTCGTTTCGCTGTCCGAGTCGCGCATGACGAAGTACTCGGCGCTGATGCCGTGCGGGTGGTACACGCCGATGAACTTGAGCGGCAGCTCTTCGCCCGCGGACTGGGCGAACGAGTTCTCGATGGGGCGGCAGAACGGCAGCGCGGCCAGGCCCGCGCCTACCGCCTTGATGAACGAGCGGCGGTGAACGCTGAGGGGCGCCGCGCGGCGTTGAAAATTGCGATTCATGTTCATGGCAGCCTCCGATGGGTGAACAGGGGGCCGCTCACGTAGGCGATCAGGGTATCCATCACGTTGCCTTGTTGTTCGGCGGGCATCGCTTCGAGATCTTCGATGAAGGCGTCTTCCGCGGCGCTGATGCTGTCGTCGCTGCGGGCTACGGTCGCGCGGAAGACGTGGCGAGCGAAGCACGACCGCACCGTGGAGCTGTTCGCGAGCGCCTCGGCCAGCTGATTGCTGTCCGAGTAGGTCCCGTCGAAGTCCGCGCCCAAGGAGATTTCCGTGGAGCTGTCGATGTCGCGACCGTTTTCCTTACCGTCGGGCCGAAGCTGCCCCATGCCGTCGAACAGCTCGAACGCATTCCCGAACGGATCGATCAGGCGGTGGCACTGCACGCATTCTGGGTCCGCCGTGTGAGCCGCGAAACGCTCGCGCGTCGTCAGGTTGGGGTCCGGCACCGGCGGCACCACGTTGATGTTGAGCGAGGCGGGCGAGGCGATCTCGAGGCAAGCCAGCCGGCGCGCGACCGCCACGCCTCTGAGCACGGGCGTACTCTCGTGTGCGTGCGCGTGCACCGAAAGGAAGGCGCCCTGGTTCAAGATGCCGCGCCGCTGCGACAGGCTGGCTCGCCCGCCCGATTCGGCCGTCGCACCGTACAACCCGAGCAGGGCGCTGTCGCCGGTGACCGTCCAGGTTGCTCCCAGAAAATCGCGGACGTCGCCGGCAGATTCCTCCAGCACCGCCTGCACGAAATCCCGGCTCTCCGCCACCATCGCGGGCTTCACCCCGTCGAACGCGGCGTAGATATTGCTGTCCTTCGCGGTATTCTCGATACGATCGATGCCGAGCCACTCGCGAATGAGTCGGATCAGGCGAGCGTCGCTCTCCGGGCGCCCCTGGTCGCGCAGCCGCAGCAGCTCTTCGAGGCGACCCTCCGCCGTCTCGAGCTTCCCTGCGAGAGCGGCATCGACGAGCGCTTGATCCGGTGGCCCGGCTGTCAGCAGGTACGATAGCGAGTTGGCGAGCTCGTAGGGTGTGAGCGAAATGGTGCCGTCCTCGTTCTGACCGCCGTCACCGAGCTCGGTCAGGTACAGGAAGCCCGCCGATTGGAGCAGCGCTCGGATCGTGAGCTCGATGCCGTCTTCGTAGCTCGCGCCTTCTGCACCGACTCGGTACACCTCGAGCAGACCTGCTGCTTCCTCCGCGTCGAGCGGCCGCCGGTAGGCCTTGCTACCGAACGATTCGATGAAGTCGGCGGCGCAACTTTCGGCCTCGTCGGGTGAGCCGCACGGCGCCAGCTCGCCAAACCGCGGTCGCGCCTCGGCTGCCAGAGTCTCGGCGGCGGCGAACAGTTGCTTGACGAGCACGGTGTCGACGCGCTGCGCGTCGTTGACGGTGAAGCCCGCCTGGCGCGCGTCCGGAGCGAAGCCTTCGCCAGGACGGCTGTCGCTGCCCAGCAGCGCGTGAGCGGTCGCGTCGTACTCCGCGTTGCTCAGGCGCCGGATCCGAGCTGGGATCAACGCGACCGGGTCGGTGCCTTCGGGCAGCGGTACGCTCGAGGTTCCGCCGCCTGCCGTCGTGCTGCCGTTGCCGCTACCCGTGCCGTTGCCGTTGCCGGCAGCCGAGCTCGAACCGCCGCTGCCGTTCGTGGATGCGTCGGTGGTGGCGCCGTTGGGTGCGCTCGTGTTGGTGCCGGAGGGCGCGCCGTCGCCGGAGTAGTCGCCTTGACGGATGCCGCCCGATGAACAGCCGGCGAGCGTTCCAATCGGCAGCAGGAGCAAGGCGCCGAGTGGGACGCGCCTAGATGAGTCGAGCATGGCAGTTTCCATTTGAACGCGTCTTCGCGCCCAAACAAGCGAAACAGCCACGCAGCGAGTCCAAAAGTAGCGCTTTCAGCTTCTATGTAGGATTCTGACACACGACATTTCGTGCGGATTTCCACGCTACTCGAAAGATTCTCGTGCGGCATTGTTTCCAGGTTCGAACATGCTCTCGTTTTGCTCCGATTTGCATGGAATCGATCACGGTCGATCGCTGTGGTGTGGGCATCAACCGAGATCTGACAATTCACGAAGCAATCGGAGCACCCCCGCGTTACCGCCGCCTCCTCCCGCCTGCTCGCCGTGAGACTGGTGGAAGCCACCCGGCAGCCTCTCGCACCACGTATCGAGCGAGCGGTACCCGTACTTTCAGCGGTTTCCGCGCCCGCTTGCGTCCGTGAGCCGTACCATAGTCGCGCTGACGCTTGGAGGCGTCGCCGCCGCTCACGGGCGCGCGAGTCGTCGCGAGGTAAGGCTCACTGAATACTCATTGTCTGCAGTGAGCATGCATATTCCGACAAACCACCGCCTACTCGTGTTTCGGCAGATTCTCTGGCGAGTGATGTGCCTGCCCCGCACGGCCTGGGCGACTCACGAACTCCAAACGCTGCGATCTGCGACCGGCTTGCAGTCGTGCGGGGGGCGATCGACCAGTCCCGGTGCCGCAGGCGTGAGGTTGCGCGGTACGGTCCGCGAGGCTTTCGGAGGCGGCGGTGAGCGCGTCAGCGTTTGCAGGCGCGGGCGATCATTTCCAGCAGGCGACGCGGAGTGAAGGGCTTGTCCAAGAAGAAGGCGTTCTTGCCTTCGTCCACGAGCGAGTCGACCGTGAGGTCGCGTTGGCCGCTGGAGAACACCACCGGCAGCTCCTGATTCCGCTGGCGCAGCGCGCGAAACGTGTCCGAGCCGCTGAAGCGGGGCATCGTCAGGTCCAAGAGCACGCAGTCGAAGGTCTCGGAATCGAGCAGCTCCAGCGCCTCGTGTCCGGAGGCGACGGAAGTGGCGCGCACGCCTTCGAACTGGAGCAGGCGCACGGCGACGTCACGAACACCGGCGTCGTCGTCGACGACCAGCACGCGGAGGGTGCTCTGCGCTGGAAGAAGGCTGGGCGCCTCGGGGTTCTGGTCTGGGGCGCTGGGCGGCGCTTTCTTCCCGTGATCGGGTGGTTCCACGGAGACCTTTCGCTGAAGGTGTGCGATGCGATGGGAGAGACGAGCCGATGCGCTGAGCGGCTGCGATGAGGGGAGTGGCGCGAGCAGATACGGCGGCTGCCGGCGCAGCTTTAGGGGGAAAGAGGTCGAGCTGACCCGTGCTGGGCGGAGCGGGCGAGGCGGCGCCGGCCGCCCGAAGCGGGGCCTGCCATGCAGTTCTGGTGAAATTTGGAGCTATTGCGCAACCCGGCTGGGCCGCCGTCCCGATTTGGACAACCAGACGGCCCACATCTGCTGCTACACTGCGACACAGTGCCACTCGAGTACCAAGGGAGACGCAGCGGTGCTCCCTCCAGCGGATCGTCCAGCGGATCCGCGGAGTGTTCGGAGAGCGGCCTGCTTCACGTATCAGCGCAGATCCAGCTCGCGACCATGCTCATCAGCCCCCACCTCAAGCGTCTCCTGAGCTTCCTCGTTCTCGGGCTCGCGGTATCGGTCTTGTTCAGCGCGTGCTCCGATGCCCCTCCGCCTGCCGCAGCGGTAGGGCTTGCGGGGGGCACACCGCGCCCGGCGGGGTCACCCTGCGACGGCGGCGAGTCTCGACCCTGCAGCGTCACGCTCTCGGAAAGCGATGGCGTGCTCGAGTGTTACCACGGCACGCAGGCGTGCGAAGACGGGCGCTGGGGGGAATGTGGCCATGGGATCGTGAAGGAGCAGGCCTCCCTGGCGGCACCGACGGGGGTCCGCACGCTGGCGCTGAGTGAAGCAGAAGAGTGCGTCAACAATCCCTGCAACCCATTCTGTCAGTGGTACGACGAAGAGCCGCCGGAGCCGATCAGCGCCTTCGAAGACGGCAGCGTTTGGTACGACTGGGACACCGGCAGCCTTGCTGATCTGCCTGGAGCGCTCGTCGAGCAAGGTCTGAATCAGCCCTGCGGTACGGGCATGGCGTGCCAGTTCAACACCCGTTGTGAGAACCCGCCGCTCGACACCTGTGCGCACAGCGTGTGCGAAACCGGGATTTCGCTCACCCAGAGCTGCAACGAATGCGCAGCGCTGGTGTACGAGCTCGCGGAGGAAAATCCGGCTGCGTATGGGCAATGCTTCGGGGCGGCGCCCGATCCGAGCGCCGAGGAGTGTGTCCATGACCCGTGCAGCGTGGGTATCGCGCTGAAAGCCAATTGCGCGCCGCAGGTAGCGTTGGTCTGCGCCGATTCCGAGTATTCGGCCTGTTGTGACGGTGTTTGGGACGCCTCCTGTGTCCAGCGTTTCCAGGCAGTGGAGCCGGGGATCTGCCAGTGCGGGGTGGGTGAGGTGCTGCGCGACGGCGAGTGCTTCTTTCAAGTCCCAGCTGTCTTGTCGTGGTCCGAGGCCCGCGACACCTGTCGGGACCACGGCGACGATTGGGACTTGGTCTGGATCGAAGATGCGAGCGAAAACGACTTCATCCAAGACAGCTGGGTCCCCAGCGCCGATTACAGCCGCTGGTTGGGAATGAGCGACCAGGTCACGGAGGGCCAATGGGTTTGGAGCTCACCTGAGCTGCCCGGCGCTTGGGACGAAGCGACCGCGTCGGGCGTCTACGCGAACTGGTGCGGTCCCAATGGGCCCAGTGGTGCGCCTGCTTGTCCGGGCTCCGTGGTGCAGCCGGCGGCGGGCGCGGCTCGCAGCTGCGCCCGGATGAACCAGACAGGAGGTTGGGAAGCGGTCGACTGCGCCAACACGCTCGCTTTGTCGGTGTGCAAGGGGCCACCCACGCACGCTGCCCTCGGCGGCTTGCCCCAGTGCGCGTCCGCCGCTGAGTACTTCGTCAATTGGGCGCGCCTCACGCAGGGCACGGTCGGCACCCTCGACCACGTCTTCGAACCGGGTGAGTATCAGATCACCGTCGTCGCCGCCGGCGAATACGGTGGTGGCGCCTGGCCTCAACTCCGCTTGCGCGTCGGGGGCAACACCATCGGGCTGGTGAACGCTACGTCGGTGAGTTGGCAGGCTTATACCTTCGATCTCAGCGTGCCCGCGGCAGGCTCACTCCCGATCAGCGTGAGCTTCGAGAACGACTTCTACGGCGAGGGTGAGGACCGCAACTTGTTCGTCGACAGCATCGAGATCCTGTGCCCTGGCGCTGCGCCGACGTCTTCCACCTGGGGAAGCGAGTGCGTCGGTGCCGCCGAAACGACGTGCGACATCACATGCGACGTCGAGCAGCCGAACACCGGAAGCTGCGTGCCCTGGCTGCCCGGAGAGACCGATGCCGGTTGTCCCGATCGCGCCGACCTCTCCGTGGGCGTCCCCTGCGACGGGACGATTCCGGTCTGCAATCACGGTCAGCAGGCAGCGCCCGAGGGCGTCACCATCGTGCATTTCCCCGAGAGCGCGGGCCAGTTTGCTTCGCCCACGCCCGATCTGAGCGGCGTGGACGTCGTCACGTGCACCACCGCCGAGGCGATCGCGCCGGGTGAGTGCATTTCGGTGCCCGCCAGCGCCTGCAACGCCGCCCTCACCGGCACGCGACACGTGATGGTGAACCCACCTGGAGACGACGCCCTCGAAGAGTGCTCCGGGCTCGATAACTGGGCGATCGCCGCTGACGGCGTCGCCTGCGATGCGCCGCTGTGCTTCGGCGGCAGCACCTCGTCGACGGTGGTGCGCCGCCCGGTCGACATCATTTTCGTGATCGACAACTCCAGCAGCATGCAGGAGGAGATCGAGGCGGTCGAAGCGCGGATCAACGAGGATTTCGCAGCGATCATCGAGGACAGCGGGCTCGATTATCGGGTGATCATGGTGTCGCGCTACGGCGACGTCAGCCAGCCGTTCGGATCCGGTGGCAGCACCGCCTATCCCATCTGCGTGGGACCGCCGCTCGGAGCGAACGCTTGCGCGGACCCGGCGAACGAGGTGCCCGCTCCGAGTGAGCGCTTCTTTCACTATTCGGCGAACGTCGGGAGCAATGACGCACTCTGCCTGCTGCTCGACGGTTTCAGTGCTCCGGATGAGCTTGCCGTTACGGACCGAGCGGGCTGGCAGGTCCAGGCGCCGAACGGCTTCGGCGGGTGGCTACGCCCCGAAGCGTTCAAGACGTTCGTCGTCATCACCGACGACAACGTGGCATGCACGACCGCTTCGAACGTCACGTTCGACGACGGCGAAAGCGCAGCAGCGGGTACCACGGTTGCCGGTGACTTCGACGTTGCCCTCCGGACGCTCGCTCCGGGCCAGTTCGAGGATGACGACGGTGCCCGCGACTACATCTGGCACAGCATCGTCAACACCCCCGAGAACAGCCCCGAGGATGCGCCCTGGCCACCCGACGCCCCGATCTCGACCGGCTTGTGCTCGGGGCCGCCGGGAAATTATGTGGGGCCGGGCACGGGCTACCAGGCGTTGAGCCGCCTGACGGGAGGTTTGCGCTACCCGAGCTGCCGAACGTCGGATTTCGACGCCGTGTTCAACGCCATAGCCCAGGAAGTGATCGGGCAATCCGAGCTCAACTGCAGCTTCGAAATGGGTGCGGACACCGCTGATCTCGACGCCGCGCGCATCTCTTACACGACGGGGGACGCTGACAAGGTCGCCGTTTCGGAGGTGGCTGGCGCGGCAAGTTGCGACGACGGCGGCTGGTACATGGATCAGTCGGGGGACGTTCCCAGGGTCAACCTGTGCCCCACGACCTGCCAGCAGATCCAGGCGGACGCCGGGGCGCAGTTGTTCGTCGAGTTCGCGTGCGAGGTGTCGCTGAACGTCGTCACGAAAACGCAGATCTACGAGGCGACGTGTCCCTCCGGCACCATCGTCGAGTGGAAAGCGCTCGGCTACGATACGAGCATCGAAGACCAAGGCTCCGTAGCGTTCAGTGTCCGCACTGCCGTGACCGAGCAGGAGCTGGCGACGGCGACCTACGAGCTCGTGAATACCGCGACGGAGTCGCAACCGGATTGCGTCTACCTGGAACCCATGGTTTGTGTGTCCGAGGACACCGCGTGCAACTGTGTCGAGGTCGAAGAGCAGCCGGAAGGGATCGGCGGTGGCGTGGTGCTCGACGAAGAAGTGCTCGACGTGCTCGAGTCCCACCAACAATACCTGGAGCTGAAGATCGAGGTCACTCCCGACCTCGTCGAAATGTCGTCGCCGCTGGTCGAAAGCTGGAAAGTCGCTTACTCGTGCTTGCCGGGCGAATAGCACTTCTGGTCATCAGCCTGGGCACGGCCGGCGTCGTGGCCACCGCATGCTCCGGTGACTCACGGCCGCCGGGCAACGGGACCGCTCTCGGGGCGTCGAACGCAACCAGCGCCACGGGCAGCGGGGGATCGAACGCGGCGGATACAGGGGGAGCGGCCGGAGCGAGCGGCGGCAGCTCCGCGGGCGGCATGGGCGGGCAGGCGGGCCAGCTGGGCGAGGGGGGGACTGGCTTGGAACCGCCCGACGCTGGTGTTTGTGGAGACGGCAGCGTCGGTCTCACGGAAGAGTGTGAGCCGGGCGTGGCGCTCGTCGTGACGTGCAGCTCGCTGGGGTTCGAGAGCGGCGTACTGCGCTGCGGCGAGGATTGCATCATCGACACGAGCGACTGTCGCGGAACCGAAAGCTGCGCCGATGGCCGCGACAACGACGGTGACGGTCGCGCCGACTGCGCCGACAGCGAGTGTGAGGCCGATTGCGCTCAGTCGTGCGAAACGCCGCTGCTGGTCGCGGACGGGTCCTCGATCACCGCCAGCAGCGAAGGCCGCGCGGCGCAGCTGACCAGCTCGTGCGCCGGCGGCGGCGGGCCCGAGATCGTGGCCGAGGTGAGCGCCCAAACCACGGGCAAGCTCGACGCGCGGGTGAGCGGCCGCGGGCTCATGGCGCTTTCATTGCGGACGTCTTGCGCCGATGATGCGAGTGAGGTTGCCTGCGTGCTGGTGGACGAACGAGGTGGTCTGAGTGTCGACGTCAGCAGCGGCCAGGTGCTGTTCGCCGTCGTCGAAGGTTACTCCGGGGCCGTGACCGGCAACGTCACGCTCGAGGTCGCCTCACGTGCCGCCAATGTGTGTGGCGACTCATTCATCGATGGATCGGAGGAGTGCGACGACGGTGGCGACGAGGCGGGGGATGCTTGCAGCGCTACCTGTCAGGTCGAGGTCACCGAGAGCGAGCCCAACGACAGCGCCGAAGAAGCCGAAGCGTACTCGGAGCCGAGCTACGCGCTCATCAGCCCCGAAGGCGACGCTGACTACTACGCGCTCTCGATCGACGACGGCCCCAAGGCGGTGACCCTCGATGTGCTCGATGTTGCTTCCGGCTTCTGCAGCGGCCTCGAGATGGACCCTTATCTCGAACTGTTCGACGACGCCGGGCAGCTGGTCGCGGCAAACGACGATGGCGGCGATGGCTACTGTTCCAGATTGGTCGTGCCCGCGCTCGACGACGGCGAGTACCTCGTGGTCGTGCGTCAGTCCGAAAGCGCTACGGGTGCCACACGGGCGACTTTCGGCTACGAACTCTCCGTGTCGACCGATTGAATCGGCCGGCGCAAGACATTCAGCGCGTTCGCCGGCGTTCCTGCCTCGCTGTGGATAAGTTGTACGTTGTAGCGGGATAACCTGGCTATGTTTCGTGCATGCGGCGCCGCGCGCCGTCGCCACGGAGGTTTCGCGTCAGGAGCGCGGCGGTGTCGCCGAAATAGAGACGACACCGAACGTCAGCGGACTGTTATGAGCGGCGGCCAGTAATTTAGAGGCGTGACAGGCGGGCGTCGGCGTGCAAGCCTCTGCTCTCCGTGGCGGCGAGGTTACATTCGGACTGCGTGCAGCGAGCCACGCGCATCTTGCTGGTGGACGACGAGCGCATGGTGCTGCGTGCGCTACGGCGGCTGGTGCTGTCGCTGCACCCCGAGTGGGAGGTGCTGTGCGCGCGCAGCGCGACCGCGGCGCTCGGGCTACTGAGTGAGCACGGGCCAGTCGACGTCATGGTGACGGATCTCAGCATGCCTGACGTGGATGGTGTCACGTTGCTCGGCATCGTCAAAGAGCGCTACCCCGAAATGGTGCGGGTCATCCACTCAGCTCACATCGAAAGTTTCGTGCCGCAATTGCTGGGCGACCTTTGCCACGAAATGCTCGGAAAGCCTGCGGGAGCGGCGGAGCTGGTGGGCACGCTGGAAACAGCGAGCGGCAGCTCGAAGCCGGCGCTGGTCGCAGGCTGACTTCGCGGCCAGCCGCGGAAACGCCCGCGAGCACGGGCAAAGAGGTGCGGCGCTGCTGGGCTGCGGTAGGCTCCGGGCCGGCCCATGAACATTGCAATCTTCGCGTCCCATTTCGGCAGCACCCTCCAAGCCATCCTCGATGCTGCCAAGAGTGGCGAGCTCAGGGCGACGCCGCGCCTCGTCATCAGCAACAATAGCGCGTCCGAGGCTCTGAACCGCGCGAAACGGGCCGGTGTCGCGACGAGACACCTCAGCTCCCTGACGCATGCGAACCAGGGAGAGCTCGACGCCGAGATCGTTCGGACACTTTCGGAACACGCCATCGACGTGGTGGTGCTCGCGGGTTACATGAAAAAGCTGGGGCCCCAAGTGATCCGCGCGTACGCTGGCCGCATCCTCAACACGCACCCTGCGTTGCTACCCAAGTTCGGCGGCCAAGGCATGTACGGGGATCGCGTGCATGCAGCCGTTTTGGTCGCCAACGAGGCCGAAAGCGGGGCCACCGTCCATTGGGTGGACGAAGAGTACGACCGCGGCGGTGTGATCGCGCAGGTAAGGGTGCCGGTGCTGGCGTCGGATGACGTCGCTGCGCTAGGCAAGCGCGTGCAAGCCGCCGAGAAACAACTCTTGGTGCGCACGTTGAACCAGCTGGCCCAGGGCGAAATCGAGCTGCCCCGCCGCTGATGCCAGGGGGTCGCGCGCTCGGGCGCGGCGTGGAAGCTAAAAGCCGAAGTCGACTTGGTCTTTGGTCCGTGGCTTTTTCTTGGGCGCTGGCGCGGACTTCGCGCGCTCTCGCTTTTTGCGCGCGGTATCGCCGAGAGAAGTCGCGGCCCGTGCGCCTTTCGAAGCGCCTTTGCTGTCAGCCTCGACCTCGCCGAGCACGTCGTCCAGCGGCACGGCGTCGAGCGTGTCGGTGCCGTGCTCTCCGAGCTCTCGCGCGCGAGAGCCTGATGCGGAGGCGGCGCCACGCTCCGCCTGCGACGCGCTCGGAGAGTCGGACCGTGCAGCGTGGTCGGTGTCTGCGACCGTATCGGCGCCGACGAATTGTCCCACGAGCAGCAAACCTGCAACGAAGCACAACGCGATGAATGCAATGCGCATCGGCCAGCCCGACGGGCGCCGTTCGTTCACCGTCTTCGGTTTCCCCGAAGGCGGCTTCGACGGCAGGGGTACCAGCGGCGCGGAGCGCTTGTCGGACTGAGGCTGGGTGCCCGGGCTAGTTTCAGCGAGATCGACCGCCCGCGTTGCGACGTTGGCGGACTCGAGCCAGGTGCTTCGCAGCGAAGCGGCACACACGTCGTCGCTCACGCCGCGATCGACGAGCCACAGCGCCAGCGCTTCACCGAAGGCATGCATGCTGCCCCAACGCTCTTCGGGTTTCTTGCGCAGCGCGACCTCGATGATCTGCCAGAGCTCGTCGTCGCCAGCGGCGTGAGCGGTCACGGGCTCGGGACGCTGGTTGATGATCTCGTAGAGGAGCGCATTGTAGTTGTCCGCATCGAACGGCAGGCGCCCGGTGGTGAGCTCGTAAAGCATCACGCCGAAGCTCCACACATCGGTGCGCTGATCCAGATCAGCCTTACCCATCGCCTGCTCCGGCGACATGTAGGCGGGCGTCCCGACCACCGAACCCTCGCGCGTGAGCCGCTTCTCTTGCGTGATCCGCGTACTCTTTTCTTGCAGGCTGGCGATGCCGAAGTCGAGCAGCTTGGGCTGGGTTCGGCCGTCCTCGGTGGTGGAGAGGATCACGTTCTCGGGCTTCACGTCCCGGTGAACGACGCCCTTGTCGTGGGCGCTGGCGAGGGCATGAGCGATGGGAAGCATCGCGCGAACTGCTTGCACCCCCGTCATGCGCGAGTCGCGCGCCAGGATGTCCGCGAGGCTCTCACCGTGCAGCAACTCCATCACGATGAAAGGGTCGCCGTGGTTCGTTCTACCGAAGTCGAACACCCGCACGATGGCTGGGTGATCGAGCCGTGCCGCGGCACGCGCTTCGCGCAGCAAGCGTTCGGCGTTTTCGTTCGCGTCCTCTTGATCTCCGAGCGCGATCAGTTTGACGGCAACGCTGACTTGCAGAACCGTATTCTGTGCGACCCATACCGTACCCATGCCTCCTTGTCCGAGACGTCGGACCAGGAGGTACTTGTCGTGGATCAGGTCGCCCGGTTGGTACCGGCCGTCCGAAGGCACGGCAGCGCGGGAAGAGGGTGTCATCGTCGACTAGAGGAAATGGCCATCGACCATTTTGCTGGCGCAAGGGAGCAATGGCAAGCGCGGAGGGGGGTCGAGGTGCGGCGTAAGTATCCGATACAATGGCAATTGTCCCCGCGCTGCGCACGCAAGAGTTTCACCGGTTCGTGCACCCCTACGACAAACTCACAGCCAACGCATCGCACTCTCGTCGAGCACGCGGCCTAGTTCTCATTGTAGGCACTGAAAGGCGGGCGCAGCTATCGGTGGGTGTAAGCAACTGAAGTGAAGCCGGAGGCACACGGAGACTTGGCGGCAGCACGGTCCGCGCGCTCGAGAAATTCGGAAACGAAGGCTCGATGGGACCTGACACGTCCGCGCATCGAGGCGCCTTCATTTGGCTCGCGCAAACCAAATGCCGGACGAGCTGCCCTGATCGACACTGTATAACATGCCAGGGCTCGGCCACGGCAGGCTGTGAAACTCGTTGACTCGTGTGTTCAGCGTCACTTCGAGTCGAGGCTCGAGCAGGTAGAGCGTGAGCGCGCGTTCGCGAGCCCCCGAGGTGACCAAGTACGCGATGGATTCTGGAAGATCGACGAACTGCAACGAGTTGGGGAGCACGTGGTTTCCCAGGGGTACCGGCTCTTTTCCGTCCAGAACGTAGGCGGTGCCCGTCTCGTTCTCGAAATCGGCAACGAACGCCGAGCGCTGCCGGGTTCCGTCGCGGGCATGGCGTTGCACCGGCACTCGTCGCGCGAGCCTTTTCGGTTCGACGTCCAAGTCGTTCGAGAACAGCAACAGGTCACCGGTTTCGTCGTCTGCGTCGAAGTTACCCAACACCCCGACGCTCGACGACACCGTCACGCCCGGCAGTTGCGCGACGCCATGCGCGAGTTTTTCGAGAGCCTTGAACTCGGGGCGTCCAGAGTCGTCGTTTTCGACGAGCACCTGGCTCAGCTCCCCGACCCCGGCATCGTAGTCTAGAAACACGACGCCCCCGGCGTCGATGTGCGCCTGTTCGCCGAGGGACACGGCCTCCGAGGCGGTGCCTGCCTTGGAGTCGAAGCCCTGAAACACCAGCTCGCCCGAGTCCGCGCTCGCGTCTTCGCCGACCAAGAACAGCGCTGCACCCTGACCATCCCCCCAGAACAGATCGATCTGCCGCGGATCGAGCGCCTGCTCGGAGAGGTGCGCGACCAGCACGCCGGCATCGAGACCGACGAGGTCGCTACGATACGCGATGGCGAGTCGTCGCGACGCGCAGGGAGAGTAGAACGCGAAGGCCCCCGCGTGCCCGATATCGGTGATGGCGCAGGCGTCCTGCGCGAGCTCCTCAGGCTCGCCGCTGGTGCCCGCGGCCAGAAACAGCTTTCCGTCCTCGATGTAGGCTGCGTCGGTGACGCCCGGGGCATAGAGCCCGCTGAAAAGGCCGAACTCGACCACGCTCGTGCCATAACGCACTTCGACGTCGAAGCTGTCGTTGCGTGCGAGCAGCGTGCCCTCCTCGATCAACCACAAATGGCTGTTGCCGACTCGTCCTGAATGCACGTTTTCGGCCACGACGCGCACTTCTGGCTTCGTGACATCGATGAAGTACACCATACCCGAACCGCTCAACGTCAAGAGCCCCGTGGCGTTGCCGCGCGGGTACAACACCTGCGGCAGCCCGACCTGGTCGATCGGGTCCATCACCTCTCGGCAGTCGAAGTCGACGAAATGCAAGGTGCCTTGGCCGTTGGTGCGCTCGCCCAGGTAGCCCACGATCGGAGTCAGGTGCACGTCGACTTGGCTCGCCAGGCGCATGAACCGGGTCGCGGGACCCACGTGGCAGGCGTCCCCGCCTTCGAAGGGAATAATCGCGAGCTCCGACTCTTCGCGGTCGTGGCGCAGGGCCAGCAAGCGAGCGCCGACCGAGAGCGATGCGTCGAGCTCGAGATCCGAATACGACCCCTGAGCGATGCGTCTCCCCGGCCCTTGGATGGTCGACGGCTCAGGGTCCAATAGCGAGTCGGCGAGGCCGCTGACGCCGTTCTCGATGTTGCAGCCTGCGCACCAAGACAGGCTCGCCACGGAGAGTACAGCAAGGCTCGGACGCATGAGGCCACCCAAGTATAGAACGTTTCCCTACCGGACGCCGGTCAGGGCCGAATCTTGGGACTTTGGCGGCCTTCCGCGCGGTACTTGGAGAGCTGGGGGGCTAGAGACGAAGCCCGTCGTTCCTGCGGGCTTCGTCTGGGGCCGGTGCTTCAGGGGACGTTGGGCGGATTGGTCCCGCAACAACGGAAGCCGAGATCGGCGTTCGCGAACGTCGGCACGCCGAGCACGAATGAGAACCCGCAACGAGTGGCAGGCCCATAGGACGTGTAGTTACCGCCGCGAACGCGGTAGTAGTCGTTGCCACCCGACTCGACGAGAGTACGGGTCCACTCGGACACGTTGCCGCTCATGTCGAACACTTCCCCGTCGGCCGCGCAGGCCGCTGAGCTACCCGTAGGCCAGGCCGTCCCGGGACCGCTCGGGTGCTCGACGTCGTTGCACGCGCCTGCGTCGTAGGTCGTCGGATTCGTTGTGTACGACCAGGCGTCGCCGCTCTCGCCGGCCCTGCAGGCGAGCTCCCATTGGGCTTGGGTGCACAGCTGCATACCAGCGGCAGCGCAAGCGGCGGCCGCCTCGGCTTGGTTCACGGAGGTCCACGGGATCACGCCTTCCTTCGAACAGGACCGGCTGGCGGACACGCCGCCGTCGTCGTCGACCGCGTCGGGCCGCGACGCTTCATAGCGGTAGATGTAAAAATCGCTCGCCCCGTTCTCGATGAACACGACGTCGTCGACCACACCTTCGAAAGAATTACCTGCCGCCGGCGTGGTTTCGTCGACCTGCCCGTCGCAGTTATTGTCTTTTCCGTCGCAGAGCTCGTCCTGGGCGGCCGCCTCGTTGGCGCTCGCGCCACAGGTGACCCCATCGCCGTCGCTGGCACAGGCGACGAGCGCGACATCCTGACATTCGCCCACGCCGGCGAAGCACTGGGCGACGCAGCGCGTACCGTCGCACCCATATCCGAAGTCGCAATCCGCGTCCGTGTCGCAATTGCAGCGGCCGCGGTTGCAGCCCTTCGTGCACTGCCCGGCGTTAGCGCAGTACTGGTAGCGGCCCATGCCTTCGTCGATCTGGGCATCACAGTTGTTGTCGAAGTTGTCGCAGGCGAGCTCGGGGCCGGGCCACACCGTTTCGGGATCGACTTCGATACGCGGGTCGACGGTCTGGTAGTTGCAGAACCACCCGATCTGGGTGCTATCGGGGATGGTTCCGCAGACCCACTCCGAGCCGCTGCAGGGGCCGGCTTGCAAGCACGGCTGAGTGGGCGGAGCGACACCTTCGTCGACTTCGCCATCGCAGTCGTTGTCCACGCCGTCGCATTTCTCGTCGTTCACCGCCCCGGGGCACTCGTACTCGCAGCCCGGCTCGTCCGGATCCAGGTCTGCGTAGCCGTTCTTGCAGTCGTCGACGACGCACTCGCCGTTCTCGCACGTGGCGAAGGCGTTGGGCACATCGCAGACATTGCCGCAAGCGCCGCAGTTGTTCGAGTCGCTCGTCAGATCGAAGTCTTCGTTCGCCGCACCGTCGCAATCTTCGTCGAGCATGGCGGTGTCGCACACTTCGATCCCCTGCGTCGGCGCGCCGCTCGCGGGCACGCAGAGCAACTGGTTGCCGGAACAAACATAGGTGCCGGTACGCGCCGCGCAGACGCCAAGACAGAGGCCGCCTGGATCCCAAGGGCACAGACCTTCGTCGCACGCTTCACCCGCCCCCGGCGCGTCCTCGTCGACCTGCCCGTCGCAGTCGTTGTCCTTGCCGTCGCAGATCTCCTGGCCGCCATTGGAGGTGACGCATTGCTTCTCGCAACCGTTGGAGTCCAGGTTGTCGAAGTCGTAGTAGTCGTCTTCGCACTCGCCAATCGTGCACTTGTGGGTGGCGCCGTCCGGGGTGCACGCTGGCGTTGCGTGAGCGAGCTGGCATACGGTCCCGCAGCTGCCGCAGTTGTTCACCGTGGTCAGGTCGAAACCCTCGTCCACCTCGTTGTTACAGTCGTTGTCGATGCCGTCGCAAACTTCGACACCGTCGTTCGTGAGGGTGCACTCGCCCTCACAACCGTCGCGCGGGTCCATGTTGTAATCGTGGCGACCCGGTGAGCACTCTTCCCAGGTGCACGCGCCCGCGACGCACAGCGGGCGCGTGCCGTTGATCGGGCACACGACGCCGCAGGCGCCACAATTACGCGGATCGGTCTCGAGGTCGACGTCGCTTCCGCACCCGGTGCCGCCCGCCTGGCCGCCGCCGCTGTTGCCGTTGTCTCCTGCTTCGCCGCCGCCCCCGTTGGTGCTGGTCACGCCGAAGAAGCCCATGTTGCTGCTGCTGGCGTTGGCCACCCGGGTGGTGGAGCTCTCTCCGGCCCCGCCGAACGGGTCGTCGTCACACACGAAACAGTACGCTTCCGTGGTGCAGCTCACCGCGCCGACGGCGACGGTTCCGGCGAGCACCCCCAGCCAACCCAAGCGTTCGAGCACTGTATTCACTTTAGTCCGCTCCATCCTCAAGCCACCATTTTGCCGCTAGCGCGCCGCCGGCGGATCACGCCGGCAGCAAGAACCAGGCTCATGAGCAAGCCAAACTCACTCGGGACGCGACGCTCGCCCACTTGACAAGCGCAGCCGCCACCGCCGCTCGCGAGTCCGTACACGTCGTCGGAGTTGTCGCCACCGTCGGTGCCGAGACCCGTGGTGACCGTGGAGTTGTTGTTATTGGCGTTGTTCGCGCTGTCGCCGGTGCTGGAGGTGCCGCCGTTGCCGCTGCCGGTACCGCCGCTTCCCGTCGAGTCGGTGCCGTTCGCACCGTTGCCGTTCGCACCGTTGCCGCTCGCGCTGCCGCCGCTGCCGTTGCCGTTGGAGCCGCCCGAACCGTTGTTGCCCGAGCCGTTCCCGTTGCCGGCCGACGTGGGCTCGTTCGGGACGCAGAAGCCGCCTTCGCACATCCAGCCCGGATCGCACGGGAACTCACCGCTCCCGCAACGGAAGCGGCAGACTCCGTCGATGCACCTGCCGTCGGGGCTGCAGGTGCCTTCGTCGGCTTCGCCATCGCAGTCGTTGTCGATGCCGTCGCAGACTTCGGTACCCGGTTGAACGGCACCCTGACAGACGATCACGCCTTCGACGCAGCGGTAGACGCCGGCCTGGCAATCGCCGTCGGCTTGCTCCGGGACGTTACAGGCGACACCGTCTTCGGTGAGCGTGCCCGTGTCATCGTTGTCGTAGATGTCCGGAACTTCGTCGATCTGCCCGTCGCAGTCGTCGTCACGGAGGTTGCACACCTCGGGCTCGCCACCCGAGTTGGCGACGCACACGATGGCTCCGCCTACCGGGTCGTCGTTTTCGTCGTACTCGACGACGCATTCGAGCGTGCCGCCACAGACGCCGTCATCGGTCTGACAGGGGGCGCCGATGCCCGGCAAGTCTTCGTCGACTTCACCGTCGCAGTCGTTGTCGAGCCCGTCGCAGATTTCGTCCGACGGTCCGGTGCTGCCCACGCAGCTCACCTGGTTACCGGAGCAGGTCCATTCACCGAACTGGCACGTGCCGGTGCCGCACAGGTCGCCAAAGTTGGGATTGCAGCACTGATCGCCGGTCACGACGCTTTCGTCGTAACAGGTGTTGCCGCCCCCGCAGACGTAACCCGACGCGCAACTGCCGGCGGAGCAGCGGCAAGCGTTGCTCACGCAGTTGTTGCTGCCCAGGCAGTCGGCGTCATCGTCGCAAGCTTGTACCACCGCTGGCACACCCTCGTCGGTGTCGCTGTCGCAGTCGTTGTCGAGCCCGTCGCAGATTTCCGGGGTGGGGGTGACCTCACCGACGCACGCGCCCCAGCAGTCGTCGCCCGTACACTCTTCACCGGGGGTCCCCACCGGAGCGGTGCAGACCTGGGTGCCACCGTGGCAGACGCCTACGTCTTCCGTGCCGCCTGGACCCGTGTAGCAGGACTGAGTCAACCCATCGCTCTGCCCGTCGCAGTCATCGTCGATGCCGTTGCAGACCTCGTCTTCGGGCTCGCCTTCGTTCTCGCAAACGGGTTCGCCGTCGACACAGGTGATGGTGCCGGCCGTACAGGCACCCTCGTCGGTGCCGCAGGGCGCGCCCACGCCGACGAGGTCGTCGTCGTCGTTGTCGACTTCGCCGTCACAGTCGTCGTCCTCGCCGTTGCAAATCTCCGGGCGGGGGATGCACTGCGGGCAGCCGCTCGGAAAGTCCTCGTCGATTTCCCCGTCGCAGTCGTCGTCGACGCGGTTACAGACTTCGGCGCCCGGGGGATTCGGTGCCAGCGGCGTGCAGCTGTCTTCGCCGTCGTCCACGCAGCACTGCCCACCGGTCGAGCCGCACTTGCGCACGCCTTCGTTGCGACAGACGCTCACGCCCACGCTGCAGGCGGGCCGGCAAAAGCTGTCTTCTGCGCAGGTGTAACCGCTGGCGCACTGGCTGTCGGCGGTGCAACCGCAGCGGCCGGCGTCGCAGTCGCTACTGCCGCAGTCGCCGTTGACAGCGCACTCCTGATACACGTTCAGGCCTTCGTCAATGCGGCCGTTGCAGTTGTCGTCCTCGGCGTTGCAGATCTCGAACTTGACGGTTTCGGCGACGATGTCGGCGAAGGCAGCTTCGATCTGCTCTTGGTTCGCGGCGATGGGCGCGGTGGTTGCGCCCGAGCCGCCTGCCACCGCCATCTGATTCAGCTCGGTCGTATCGAGCCCGCCCGCGTTACCCATGCCCATGGTGTAGATCGTGATCGGGTTGGGGTTGGCGCCGCCGCCGACAGCGCGCAGCGCGGTGACGTCATTCGAGGGGTTGCCGCCGCACTGGTCGTCGCCGTCGGTGAGCACGACGAGCACGTAGGGGCGGCAATCGAACTTCTCGTCGTAGAGCGCGTGCGCTGTGTTGTCCGTATCCCAGGCGGTGAAGGCCGGTTGATACCAATCCGTACGCACGGTCGCGATCGAGCCGCCGAGCGGCGTGTAGCCGTTCATGCGCAGTTCGGGGTTGCGCGGCGCTCCGCCGGCAGCGCCGGTCGATGAGCAGAAGTCTTCCACGAAGTCGACCCATCGCCGCACCTGGCCGGACGAGGTGGTCGATGGCTGAACCAGCACGCGGCCGGCGTTGTGGCCTGCACATGCCGAGCAGTTCCCCGCAGAGCAGGGCGTCCCAGAGAAGGTCGTGTTCAGGTCGAGCCCGTCGACGCGACAGTAGGTACCTCCGCCGCCGTCGCAATCGTTGTCGCCGTCGCCGATCGAGTACCCCTGTACGGTGGATCCGTCGCACTGGTCGTTGTTGGCGCACGAGCAGGCGGAACGGCCATTGCCGTCGGCGTTGGCGACGCAAGTGCCTGTGTCGCAGCCCCCGCCGAACTCGCAGCCATCGACGATGTTGTCCAATTCGAGCTCGCGATACACGTTCATGATCGGGTTGTTGAAGCGGCGGCCCCACAGGTACGATCCAACCTGGGGTGTGGAACAATAGATCGTGTTTTCGCAGGTCGAGGTTTCACGGTAGCGTGTGAGACCGAAGTCGATGAGGCCAGAGTTGGCGTTGACTACGTTGGACAGCGCGCTCTTCGCCGCGAGCATGCGGCTCGGCTGGGTGATGACACCGACGTTCGGCGCGTCGTCATCGGGGGTGACGCCGTGCAGGTTGATGCCGCCGTTGGCGATGGTGCAGGCGACGTTGGCGTTGCAGCGAAAGGCGGTGCCGATGCTGTTGTCGCAGAACACCGAACTGGTATCGCCGTCACCACCTTGGTTGTCCTCGCCCGCGAGCGTGCTGCTGTCGAAGCGCCACGCCATGGAGCCAGACGTGTCGAGCAGCACCATCATGCGTGCCTTGATGATCTCGGGCGGGATGATGGCGAGCGCGATCGGCGGCGCGTCGATCTCGAACTGTACGACGGCGGGGTACGCGAGTTCGTTCGGATCGAGCTGCAGCCCCGCGGTACCGTCGGCGGCGAGCGTGAGTTCGGTCGTCTGAACTCTACCGTCGGCGCCGGTGACGCTGACCTCACGCAGGGTGAGCCGCAGGTGGCCCTTCGCATCCACGAGCGACGTCTCGTTCTTACTCGAAGCGATTTGCCTGAGCCCCGAGGGCAGGTCGAGTTGCCAGCTGAAGCTCGCCGGCGAGCGCCCGCTCTGGAGTACCAACGTGTAAGCCAGTCGATTGTGATTGGCAGTGAGCACGACGTCTGTATTCGTGTACGCGTTCTGATAGACGACGCGCCCATCCTTCTGGATGGCACCCTGCACGTCGAATGCTTGGTGCGGCGTGAGCGCGACGGTCTGGTCGGGGTTCTCGGCCGGGCTCACGACCACGCGCCCCTGCGCGTTCGCTCCGAGGTTCACCTGTAGGGTGGCGCCCGGGCTACCCTCCTTCAGCCTGGGGATCAAGCGATCGCCATGTGCCCGCAGCATCACCTCGGGAGTGGGCAGGAAGCGCTCGTTCAACAGCTGATGCTGAGTGGCGAGTTCGGCCACGACTTGGAGCGCCGACTTGGTCGGGGCAGCATCGCCGAAGCGAGGTGCCGCTGACTCCAGCGGGACTTCGCTGTTTCCATCGGATTCTTGAAAATCGACGTTCTCGCTGCTGCAGGCCAGGACGGCGGCGCCGCCCAGCACACTCAATGTGGCGACAATGCCGAGTTTTCTCGAGATTAAGAGGCGACCATTCATTTCAGTTCGTGCTCCCTCGTCCCCTGCGCGCCCGCGGGCGACGGATGCAGCTGTACATGCAGAGCCGATGCTACAATGAAAGGCCGCGGATCCGGTGGTAATTCGAGGGCGCCGTTATCATGTTTTTGTTTTGTGAGCGGTGTGTGGCGTACTTCGTCACCCGGCATCCTACAGCTGGGGCGTCGCGTCGATTCTGCTGTGGCTGAACGGTGGAGCCCTCGGGTCTCTGCTGCTCTGGGTGCTGCTCTGGGTGCTGCTCTGGGTACTCGCTGCAGCGGCACTGAGAGTCGCCCGAACGCTCGCTCAAAGCGGCGTCTTTCTCGGAACGATCCGAGCAGACGCGTGGTCTCCGCGCGAGCGCGGGGGTGATTCGTCCCGACTGGCAAGACCGCAGCGGCGCCCCAGAGCCGTGGGGTGAGCGTGCAGCCCCAGCGACTCGGCACGATCTCGACCCTCCGGCGGCTCGGTGCGGCCTCGCGATCCGGCCGGCCACCCACAGAGCGCTCACACCTTGTCATGCTCCGGCCGACACAAAACACCGGAATGCGAGCTAGTCATTGAAAACGCAGACTCCAGTATGCGAACCTCCCCTCGCGACGGGGTCTAAACTCGCTTCTGAAGCAGTCGTTCTTTCCCCGAGCTCGGTTCCTGCTCCCATTCTTCAAGAGACCCTATGCGCTCACTAATCCCCTCGGTTTCCGCTGCTTCCACGCTTACGACGTTTCGGCTAACGAGTCGGGTCGTGAGTGTGGGAGCCATGCTCGCCTCGCTCTCCGTCGCAAGCGCCGTGCGCGCTCAGGACGAGGCGGCGTCCGACGGCGAGTTCAGCATCCAGCGCTTCCGCCCCGCACCCGGGCCGCGCAACTTCGTGAACACGAGTGGCGCCCGCCAGGATGGAAACATGGCTTTCAGCGCCGGTTTCTTGGCGAACTACGCCTACCAACCCTTCGTCGTGGTGAGCTGCGCCTCCGAGGACGACTGCGATGAGAGCTCTCCCGGCCGCGAAGACATACCGGTCGTCGAGAACCTGGTGACGGCCGATGTCCTGGGATCGTTCACGCCGATTCCGGCCCTCCAGATCGGGCTTCGAGTGCCGGTCAGCTACGTCAAGGGCCAGGGCCTTACTGAAGAAGGTACCGCGGATGAAGAGAGCACCATCGACAGTGTCGGTCTCGGCGACGTCGAGCTCGAGGGCAAGTACCGCTTCTATGGCGGTGTCAACGACCCGTTCGTGTTGGGTGCCGCGGCGTTCGTAACTGCTCCACTCGGCACCGCCACGGCAGAAGGTTCGTACATCGGCAGCAGCACCGTCACCGGGGGTTTGCGCGCCATCGTCGACGGCAGGGCAGGGCCGGTGGCTTACGCGATGAACTTGGGGGGTCTGTTCGCTGAATCCGGACGCGTCGGCAATACCGAGGTGGGTTCGGAGTTCCAGTACGCGGTCGGCGCGTCCTACGCGGTCAGCCCCGTGTTTCAGGTCTTGGGCGAAGTCTTCGGCAGCACGCGCTTCTCCGGCAATCGCGGTGAAAACACGATGGAGGGCCTGCTGGGCGTGCGCCTGTTGCCCATGAGCGGGGCGCTGGCCGTTTCGGCGGGTGCAGGCACTGGCATCATCGAAGGCGTGGGTTCGCCGAAGCTTCGGGCGTTCCTCGGGGTGATGTACATCAGCGAAACCGGCGATCGTGACGGCGACGGGTTGAAGGACAACGCCGATCAGTGCCCGACCGACGCTGAAGACGTCGATCAGCACGATGACACCGATGGTTGCCCCGACGCTGACAACGATCTCGACACCATCATCGACTCCGCCGACAAATGCCCGAATCAGCCCGAGGATTCGGACGAGTTCGAAGATACGGACGGGTGTCCGGAAGCCGATAACGACAAGGACGGCATCAACGACGAGAGCGATGCGTGCCCGAACGAGCCCGAGACGAAGAACGGCTTCAAGGACGAAGATGGCTGCCCCGACGTGCCTGATAGCGACGGCGACGGCGTGGTCGACTCCGAAGACAAGTGCCCGAAGGAGCCTGAGGACACCGACGGGTTCGAAGACACGGATGGTTGCCCCGACCCGGACAACGACGCGGACGGCGTGCCCGACAACCGCGACGAGTGCATCGACGAACCCGAGACGAAGAACGAGTTCCAGGACGAAGACGGCTGCCCTGACGAAGCGCCGTAACCAGCGCGGATCCGCTGGGCACCAGTCACGTGCCCAGCGGGGCCCGCGGCGCCCCGCAGTTAGTCGACGATGAGGCTAAACGGATAGATCGTGCTGAGCGATCGGCCGTCGTAGGCGGGCGTTTGCGCGCGGCGAAAGGCGTTCTCGACGCACGTCCCAGCGCTCGTCCCTTGGAACTCGCCGAGGGCCGTAGCGTTGAGTACGCCGCCCGACGGGTTCAACAAGATGCGGATCGAACCGGTACCGGCGCTGCCCTCCGAAGCGCTGCACGCGCGCGCCTGCGCGGCGGCGG